>JAZDOO010000083.1:0-10471 GCA_043798555.1 Pseudomonadota bacterium
GGAGGCGTCCTAAAGATGAAAGCAAACAGGTTCTCTTGATCCTCATTGTGCAGGTGATATATCTCAGCATTGGTAGCACAATGGACCAGCCTGATTCCTTGCGACCGGTACTCCGGGAGATCCTTGATGGAGACCACCTGAAAATCTATATACGTTTCTCCTTCATGCAGTGCGTGATTACTCACCTTCATTCCTTTCTTTCACTTTCCAACCGGATTCAAAAAGCGTATCATAGTCGTTTTGGCACTATTCTTATTTGATGTGGGCTATAAAAAGAGAAAAAATAAGGAGAATTATTGATTAATTAATAGCATAAAAATACCTTTAATACTAACTCTCTTGATCAATATAGTTACAACGAAAGATTACCATAGCATTAAGGTATCGTTTTAAGGGGTGGAGAGGTGTGGGGTAAAAAGGGGCTCCAAGAAACCGGATGGGTTAACAATGAAGCGTCATCTTGGAGGGGGTAAAAGATGACCGGGAGCCCCTTTAAAAGGAAGCAGTTAAAAAGAGAGTTTAATCCCCCCGAAGGCTGAGACTCCGGGAGCATCATATCCTCTGATTTCCTGATAATCATCATCGAGAAGATTTTCGATCCGCCCGTAACATTGAAGGTGTTCGTGGAGGCGGTAAGTCAAGGCTAGGTCAACCCGGGTGTACCGCTCTCCTTTTATTGCACCACCCGCATACGTTCTCCAGTCTAATCTTTTTCCCACGTAATGCCAACCGAGATTAGCATGAAGTTTGTCCTGGTAGTCATAATCTACTATCAGAGAGTATTTATTCTCGGGTCTCCGGAGCAAGTCACCTCCATGAGACTTATCTTCGGTATCAGTATATGTGTAGTTGGCCGAGATACAAAGAGCTTCAAAAGGATGCAGACTGAGCTCCAGCTCCCAGCCGTCAGACTCAGCTTCGTTTATGTTAATGTAGGTGCTCATAAACGTAACCGGATCAGTATAGTAATCAATGTAGTCATCGTAATCGTTACTAAAATAGACCACACTGAAACGCATTTTCCCATCCAGGAGAGCTTGTTCGATTCCCACGTCAAAACTCGTACTTTCTTCAGAGCTAAGGTTCGGATTACCCCCCAGGAAATACCAGGCAGGGGTTGCCGGAGCAAAGAGCTGGTAAAGGGTTGGTGCCTTAAATCCAGTACCCCACGTCCCCTTAAATTTGGTCCCGGTAGGACGAAGAAGATAGGCTAACGCCAGTTTATAGGTAGTTTCATTTCCAAACGTTTCGTGATCATCGAGGCGGACCCCCACTGTGGCAAAGACACTGTCCCAAAGCTTGAGCTGATTTTGAAAATAATACGCCTTATTGTTTACTGATTCTTTGGGAAAGATGGACTCGGATTGGTAGGCTCCCCAAAAGGGGTCAACGTCCCGGTAAAAATAGTAAGACTCTCCTTCTTCTTTTTCATATTCGAACCCTGCAGTTATTACGTCAAAATCACCCACGTAGTAGTTGTGCTGCCAGTCAACCTTGAAAATGGAGGCATCGTACCACCCTTTGGCAAAAAAGTTAGGCTCCCGGGCATCAGGTTTGTCCTCATCGTCCCGGTTACTTTCATAGTAACCGATTTTTAGAATTGTATCCCATGCTTCAGTAAGAGAATGGTTGTATCGTAACTGGTAGAGTTGAAAATTGGTTTCTTGGATGAAGTTAGGATCATTAATGGACTGGAAATTAAAAAAGTCCCAGTCATCTAAGTGGACTTTACCGTCCACCGAACGAAACACAAAATCGAGACTTCCACGATCGAACAATTGATACCCCATGCGGCCGGAAAAGGGGTTATTTTGATATTCATCATCTCTACCTACCCCATCACTATCAATCCGGGCACCAGAAAAGGAGTAGTCCCATTTGCCTATTTTCTCGTTTCCGCTTAACACTTCTCTAAAGGTAGCGTCGGAACCGCCTTCAGTAAGGAGTGAGAACTTCGGAGGGCCGGTTCCTCTTTTGGTAATGATATTAATCACCCCACCGATCGAATCAGACCCGTAAAGGGTAGATTGTGAGCCACGAACAATCTCTACCTGTTCAATATTATCAGTGGTGAAATCAGCGAAATTGAATGCGCGGTCAGGAGAAATGGGATCATTTATTTCCATTCCATCAATCATCACCAGGGTATCCTGAGAGCGAGCCCCGCGAATGAATACCGAGGTAAACCGCCCCATCCCCCCCTGACTGGTAATATCGAGTCCGGGCACTCTGCGAAGAATCTCTTTTACTGTAATATCTTTTCGCGCTTCGATCTCTTCAGCATCAATGACCGATACCGAACTGGCCACTTCTTCAATACTTTCCTCAGTACGGGTGGCAGTAACTATGATGGGTTTTAATTTTACTTCTTGCCCTGGGGCTTCACGTTTTTCCTCCTCTGTTCCCTGGCCTTTCTCTTCTGTCGTGAATCCATTGGTGGTGAGAAATAAAATACTAAGTAAAACGATCAGTATTCTCCCTGCGGTGCCGGTCATTTCTGAAACCCTCCTATGCAAAGAATCCATAAAAACAAAAAATCCTTGAACCTATCGGATTCAAGGATTGCACCCAGTTTACTTCACCCTTTATCCGCGCAAAACGGTGAACGTTATAAATATGAAGGCAGGTCTTCTGACTTCCGGATCCTTCTACTCTCCCCGTCTTCCCATCCGCCTCAGGCGAACAGTGACTTTCTGGAGATTTCGTCCCCGGCTACAGCGGCGGGACCGTTCCCGATTTAACGGGATTCCCTTTTAAACCCTACAGGGGTTCCTCCATACTTACGATGTAATGTTTATACTAACTTAAATATTCTTTATAAATTTGTCAACAAGTTTTAGTAACACCCAAAAAAAAACTATGGTTCGTTCTATACTTCCCTATTTGGTATGACCAGGGAGGGTGATGGTGGAACAGGTTCCTGAAGAGCAAGTGCGGTTTTCCACCGCAGGTTTCTTTATCCCCGAGGGACTCCCTGAGATGACATTCACGCTGCTCATCACTCGTTCGAAGTTTTCCGAGCCGCAGGTGGGACATTTTGTCTCCACCAGATCGCTTTCCTTTAAAGCTAAAAGTTCGAAGGTATTTCTGCACTCCTGACAAATGAACTCATAGATTGGCATACTGCTATTCTCCCTGCTCAAATCTTATAGATTTCTCTCTTTCGCCACATCCCATTCCTCGGAAAATGGATTCCGCATCAGTCCACAACTGCGGTTTCCCTCATTCCAAAGTTTCCAGGATTTTATCTTCGCTTTTGTTGCTTCATCCGTAATGCCAAGGAATCGTTTCACATCCTTTTTGGTAATACACCCAGTAAAATAAGCAAAGTGGACAAGGTCTTCCATCATCTCCACAATAATTTCCTCATCCTTATCCAGAAGCCCTTTTTTAATGAGAATCTTCTTTAATTCTTCCAAGCGAACGGCTTGATCATTACGCATATCCATATCTCAGTCCCAGTTATTCTATTATAATTAGCTTGACATTTAATTCCACAGGTCTATATAATTTTTCTTTATTTTTATATAGTAAACTCCAGTTATTAAATTTACAAGGAGGAAAACATGGCTTACGAAGATGCTAAACAGCGGATTATTGACTTTTTTAAGCAGTCCAAAGGAAAGAGTAAACTTTATTTAAGTGATCTTACTAAAGCGGTACCTGAACTTTCAAAAAAGGAGCTGAAAAAAGTAACTACCGAAATGATTGCCGAAGGGACGCTTATGTATTACTCCACTGGCAGCACTACCATGTTACAGCTCCCGGAAGTGGATGTGGATGCAAAACTGAAAGGCTAACTCTTCTTATAAGTAGGGATAAAAAGAGGAAAGATTAGCTATTCCCTTCCTCCTTTTTATCCCTATACCAGCAGCAAAAATCATACATCCCCCGATACCGATCATCATCCCGAACAATACCCTGGCAGACATCCATAACCCCCTGAAAATATGCAGTGCTGTAGTTAGTTATTTTCTTTTCTTCAAAGTAGCGATGGGAAAGCGTTAGGGCCCGCTCTATAGTACCCCCTGCCCTTTTGACCTGCTCAAAGGGTTCCTTAGGTCTTTGAAAGGGATCCCAGTTGTCATAGCCCTTCTTGAGAACCCGCTCTTGCCTTTTAGGCGACATAGCCTCAAAAATCTCCCGCTTCTTTTTTTCTTCTTCTGGAGTCAGCATGGGAAATGGATTTTCCTCTCAATTTACTAAACTTAAGTGCTCTTAACTCTCGTGACGTTCTTCCTGGCCGGGTTCGGTGCCAATATCAGCACTTATCACCTTCCGCCTGCTCCCCGCCTCAAAATCGCAGGGTCTCACCATTTCCAATTCTTCCTGAGAGGCAGGCCGGGCCTCGGTGATTTTTATCTGATACATCAGTGACTTTCCGGCAAAAGGATGGTTGTAATCTAAGGTGATGCTGTCTAACCCCTTTTCTTTAACATAGTACCCACACTTGATTCGGTATTGGGCATTTTCAGCCAGAACCCATTTCCCCGCTTCTAAAGATTTTCCTTGGGTAAATTCCGCGTAGCTCTTCTCCTGAACTAATCCGGGATCATAAATCCCGAAAGCTTCTTCCGGGGGAATCGTTAAGGCAACCTCCTCACCTTGGTTCAAGCCGAGAAGCCGTTTTTCCAGGCCCGGTAATATCTGATCGAAACCAGTTATAAATTCCATATACGCCAAACTATCCTGGGGATCACCCTTAAGGATTTCTCCCGATTCGAGGTGTACTGTGTATTTGATTTTTACATAAGTGCCTAACTTGCCGATCCTCACAAGTGTTTTACTCCCGAAAAGAAATAAGTTTTAGCGATGAGGCTCCAGTGCTTTCAAGAGTTCCGGGTTTACCGGAAAACCAAGCTCTACTGCTTTATCGCAGTGTGCGATGGCTAATTTGTAGTCCCCTTTTCTTAAATAGGCAATAGCGAGGTTATTGTGTGCAAAGGTGAAATTGGGGTTAATTTCGAGCGCCTTCTGGTTCTCACTGATGGCAGCTTCAATGTTTCCCATTTGTAAGTAGACATTCCCGAGGTTGGCATGGGCCTGGGAAAACCGCGGTGCTATCGTAAGGGCTTTCTGATACTGAAAAATAGCTTCTTCATATTTTCCCTGCTGCAGGTAAACAAACCCCAAGTTGCAATAAGCCTGGATGAATTCCGGGCTAAGCTCAAGGGCTTTTAAATTCTGCTGGATACAGGCTTCAAGATTATTTTTACGAAAATAAATTCCCCCTAAGTTGACATACGCTTCAACCAGACCGGGGTTAAGCGTTATGGCCTGTTTGAATTCAGATATCGCCTCATCCAGTTCTCCTCTCCGGGCGTAAGCCAGCCCCAGATTATACCGGAGAGGTGCGGAATTTGGATGCTCAAACATCTGGGCTTTCAGCTTGGCAAAAACTTCTTCGTCCTCTTTTTTATAATTAACCATGCTGCCCTCTTTTATCGGCGAACGGTTGAGTGCAAATGTAAAAATAATAGCAAGTGTAACTGAAACGCCTCAAAATTGCAAATCCTTCCATTATCTTGTAAGCATTTCTTTTGGGAATATAAAACCAACACCGCTATAGGCAGTGGCTTTAGAGAAGTATTATTTTTGAAGATGAAGCAGGAAAAAAGGAAGGTGCGTAAACTGAGCGTAAGGAGAGAATAATTTTCCCTCCTTACGCTCTAAAATTTCTATTTACCATTTAAAATTAGTGGTCGTTCTCCAGGTGGTCATGGCGAGGCGATAGTCATCAATATGCTGATAGGTAAATTTTATGTCAGCCTTGTCAAAAAATCGCTCCCAGCCGATTCGCTCAATCCATTCGCCGATACGTTCGTATTTATTCGCCCCCTGAGCATACGCTTCTACGATTTTTCTTACGGCCTTTACTGTTGAGGGCCAGCGAGGAGGCTCGTTGGGGAGGAAGGGGACCGCTAACTTGGAAAATTTAGGAGCACACCGTGAATTTGAAACCTTTCCCCCAACCCAAAGAGCAATCCCATCACCTTCAGCATCGGCGAGGGGCAATGCGGAACACATGGTATAGCAGTTTCCACAGAACATGCATCGTTCTTCATTGACTACTACCGTCTTTACTTCTTTATCCCCAACTCTTTTCTTTGCTGGCTTGATCGCCGCAGTTGGGCACGCAGAAATTGCCAGCGGAATCTCGCACACTGCGTCTAAACGGTAGTCTTCGACGAGGGGGGGTTTTCGGTGGATGCCAAGAATGGAAATATCCGAGCAATGGACCGCACCGCACATGTTCAGACAGCAGGCCAGCGAGATGCGAACCTGGGCTGGTAGCGTCATTGAAGTAAAGTACTCAAAAAGGTCATCCATAACTGCCTTAACCACACCCGAAGCATCAATCGCTGGGGTATGGCAGTGGAGCCAACCCTGGGTATGGACAATATTCGTGATCCCAGCACCGGTGCCCCCAATGGGAAACTTATTCCCCCGGCTCCTTAAATCTTGTTTTAATGGTTCAAGCTTTGATTTATTGGAAACCAAAAACTCAATGTTGTTACGGGTAGTAAATCTAAGGTGTCCGCCACAGTATTTATCCGCGATTTCACAGATTTCGCGAATATGGTCAACACTCATCACCCGTGTTCCTCCCACCCGGACCGTAAAAAGTTCGGCTCCGGATTCCGCTACGTGCACCAAAATTCCAGGCTCGAGGATTTCGTGATATTTCCACTTGCCATAGTTCTCTTTGATAACGGGCGGGAGAAAGTTATGATAATCCGGTGGACCAATGTCCGTAATGCGATCTTGGTATTTCTGTTCTGTCATGTTTTTTTACCTCCTAAGCCTGATGTCTCTTTCGATATTCTTCGGCACTTCTCTTCCAGCCTCCCTCCACCTCTTCTTCCTTAAAGAAGATGTAGGGGTTGTATCTCGGGCTGTTGATCATTCGTGGATCTGGTTCCAAGCCCATGGTTTCTAAAAAGGACCGCAACCCCAGACGCTGAATCAGCTCGCCAACCCGCTCCCGGTTTTTACCGTTTTCATCCCACCATTCCCAAAGCTTTTCGGTAAACTCCTTAAATTCTTTATAAGGCGGTTCCATTTTTAGGAAGGGGATGATTACACTGGAAAGTTGAGCTCCCTCTAAGATAGGAGCTTTCGATCCTACGAGTATTGTAGCCCCAGTTTCCTGGCCAGGGCGTAAGGCCCGGGGCATGACGTTGATGCAGTGCATACAGCGAGTGCACTCAGCATCATTTATCTTCAATTCCTTGCCATCCCAACTCATACACTTGGTAGGACAGAGTTGAGCCACCCACTTTTGGATATCCAGCTTCTCCGGGCCAGTTCCATGCGCATTACCATTAGGGGCAAATTCCCCGGCGGCATATGCGCGCACTGCATCCTGATCAATGCGGATGTTGTCTTTCCAGGTTCCGATAATAGAGCAGTCTGCCCTGGCAATGGCAGCCACGCAGTCATTGGGGCAACCTGAAGCTTTGAACTTAAATTTATAAGGCCAGGCAGGCCGGTGCAATTCATCTTGAAAGGTTCGGGTAAGATCTAAGATTAAATTCTGGGTGTCAATACAGGCCCATTCACACCGGGACATCCCCAGGCAGGCCTCGGGTGTACGAAGCGCAGACCCAGAACCACCAATATCCATGTTGGCAATGTGGGTTAAATCCTGAAAGCAGGGCTCCAAACGATCGCTTGTAGTCCCCAAGAGGATAATATCGCCGGTAGAGCCATGCATATTAGTGACGCCGCTTCCGTGCTCCTCCCAAATATCGCAGACCTTCCGTAACGTGTCACTGGTATAATATTTTCCGGTAGGCTGGTTAATTCGCATGGTATGGAAGTGGGCAATATTGGGGAAAAGATCAGGCCGGTCACAATAACGGCCAATGACACCACCACCATAGCCCATCACACCCACGATTCCGCCGTGCTTCCAGTGACCTTCCTTCTCCTGGTAGGAGAGTTCCATTACCCCCAAAAGGTCATCTGCCGCTGGTTTTCTTTCCGCCACTCTTTTTATATCCGTGACAAAACTTGGCCACGGCCCCTTCTCCAGCTCATCTAAAAGGGGAGTTTTATGTTTCAGCGCCATTAGATTTACCTCCTTAAGTCTGTAAAAATTAGATAAAACAGCTTACAATTAATTGGAATTACTGAGTTGTCCACCTCCTTCCTTGGTTTTAAGCCGGTAATAACCGGTAATCACTTTCTTTTTGAATTGAATTTTTAGTAGTGTCGCTTTTTTGCCTAAACTATCTTTTAATAATATAAATAATACGTTAATTCAACAAAAAACGTAATGAGCGGTCCCCCCAACCTTTAGTTGAAAATAAATTGAATGAACAATCATTCATATACCTTTACACAATGTTTGTCAACTGTTTTTTGAGTGTTTTTACGTGATCAAAACCAATCACAGCTTTCTGTCTGAAAAGGCATCGCCCCGAAATTTTTAAAAGAAATCTTGAAAAAGATACGTAAGATTGTTATTTAAATAGATATGAAGATAAGAAAATCGGACAACAAACTACCTGTTTCCATAAATTCAAAAAGGAAAATGTGCCGCATTGCAATTTCTGTGGATGGTTCCACCCCTCTTCATTTAGAATTTACCCCTTCAAACAGTATCCCCTGGATGATTGCAAATTTTGTATTTGATTCCGAGTTAGAGTTTCATGTTTTTGGAGTAAGGGGTGGAAAAATTCCTGATTCTGAACTGGAAATTAATTTCATCGCCATCAAGTGGCCAGAAAGATAATAGTGTCATATGAGTTCTGACTTAATCGATCTTCACATTCATACCTCAGTATCCGACGGAACCTATTCCCCCACCGAGATCGTACATTTAGCTCAAACACAAGGATTAAAGGCCATTTCCATAACCGATCACGATACTATTAAAGGAAATGAAGAAGCAATTAAGGTGGGAATGGAGCGTGGATTGGAGGTGATCCCGGGAGTAGAAATCAGTGTAGAGTGGAATAAATGCCCAATCCATATTATTGGGTATTTTGTTAACTGGCAAAGCCAGAGCTTGGCGGTGGAATTGCAGAATTTAGTTGAATATCGGGAAGAACGAAATTGCAAAATCATATCAAAATTGCATTCACTGGGATTGGATATTTCGTATGATGAAGTTAAAATGATCGCCGGTGACGGAACCATCGGGCGTCCTCATTTTGCCCAGGTGCTGATAAAAAAAGCGTATGCAAAAAATGAGGATGAAGCTTTTAAGAAATATTTACAACGGGGAGCCCCCGCCCACGTTGATAAGAAGCGCCTAAACCCCCAGGAAGGTATTCATCTCATTAAAAACGCTGGTGGGATCGCCATACTTGCCCACCCATTTACCACGGAAGAAATTAAGGATAATGAAATGGAACAATTCATTCTCCATTTTAAACGACTGGGAATTGAGGGTGTAGAAGTATTCTATCCCATTCATACTCCCCAGCAGACATTCACGCTTAGAGCCATTACGGAAAAATATGGCCTCCTGATGACTGGTGGGAGTGATTTTCATGGGGAGCAAAAACCGACAATGTTTCTCGGCAGAGGATTTGGCAACATGTATGTTCATTATGAATTAATAGAAAATATGAAAAAAAAGTTGAGAACAGGAAAGGAATTAGACTAAGGGAAAAGCCCATGGCCATTATCCGACCGCTCGAGTTAAAAGACCGTCTGTTTGTTACCAGCACATTCTCAGGACTGATAACGAAAGGTAATAGGGTATGATCAGGGATAATCACCTATTGTTACGTTATTCCTCGTACTTACTAAATTCCTCCACAAACCTTACCGTCTCTTCCTTGCTCTCGGGATCCATATCAACAAATTTGACCCCTATCCCTTCCTGCCGGACGTGTTTGACTTCTCCAACCGCCTCAAGGTATTTGGAGGAACCAGGAAGCTGAAAAACGAGACTAATTTTCGCACCAACCGGCTCTTTTTCTAACGCTTGGAGAAAACACCCCCCTGAGGAGATGTCCTCAGCCATCCACACCTTCGAGCCACTTGCATCTTCCACTCTAAATCCGAACTTAATTCTCTGTTCTCTTCTCTTGTCATTCATCGATTATCGTCCCTTTTTATGTATTCATTCTAAGTAAAGCGGCTTACGGGCGTCTACCTTTCAACATAAACTCAGCCGCTTTCTTTTTCATTCGGGAATCAGGGCTTAGATCTTTCATCTCCATAGGAAGTTCCGGTCGTGTGCGGTAAACATGCTCCACCAGTTTCTCCGGGGCAAAGTATTTTTGAGAATCCACACATTCTTTTAATTTTATTACGGTCTTATGCCATGTTTCCATGACTCTTTCATCGTCTTTATCGGCGATATCAATTGCGTCAGCAGGGCATACATAGGCACACGCTCCACACCCTATACAGGCACTTGAGATTTCGTACCACGGCGTGTTAATACTCGTTTTTGTCCCCCGGCCAGCATAATTTATTGCGCCCACACCCAGAATTTCGCTGCATACCC
>JAZDOO010000088.1:0-14523 GCA_043798555.1 Pseudomonadota bacterium
AGAGGCGTAGTATTTGGCCATGGCGGTCAGTTTTGAATCCGGCCTTTCCTGGTCAAGCAACCAGGCGGCTTTATATACCATGTTCCGGGCAGTTTCCACTTTGGTGGCCATGTCCGCAATTTTAAACTGGGTGGCCTGAAACGCCCCGATGGGCTGGCCAAATTGCCTCCGCTCTTTCGCCTGTTTGATGGCCATGTCTAAAGCCCCCTGGGCAAGACCCAGTCCATGAGCAGCAACATAGGCGCGGGAACGATCAAAAAAGTTCATTAACTGAATAAACCCATCGCCTTCCTTACCCACCAGATTTTCCCGAGGGACCCGGACGTCATCGAAATAAATATTGGAGGTGTCAGAACATCTCAACCCCATCTTCCCCTCCATCCGGTCCGCATCATATCCTTTCCGGTTAGTCTCCACAATGATGATGCTGTGTCGAGCGGTTTTTACCTTTTCTTCCGGGTTGGTAAGACAGTATACCAGCAGAAATGTCCCCACCGTACCGTTTCCAATCATCACTTTGTTGCCGTTAATCACGTAGTCATTACCGTCTTTAACCGCCGAGGTGCTGGCTGCGGCCGTATCACTTCCGGCATCCGGTTCAGTGATGGCAAAACCCATGATGGCATCTCCCTCAAAGAGTGGGGGGAGGTATTTTTTCTTTTGTTCCTCAGTGCCATAAAGCAGAAGTTCTTCAGCTCCAAATGTAATCGAACAGAGCTGCTGGCTGATTCCTGGATCAACCCTCCAGAACTCTTCCAAAACCAGAGCTTGCTCCAGGAACCCAAACCCCGGCCCGCCATATTTTTCGGGAATAAAAAGCCCGATAAACCCTAAGTTACGGGCTTTATCTATGATCTCCTTAGGGAACGTTTCATTGAGGTCATAGTCTCGGGCTACATCAGTAAATTCCCCTACCGCAAAATCCCGGGCTGCTTTCTTAATGTCTCTTTGCTCGTTGGTTAAGTCAAAATCCATCCGAGTTCCTCCCGCCGTTAGTTGTTTACAAAAACCTCACCGCGTTATGACCTTCATGGATGGCATCATAGATTTTGCGTGGTTTGTAAGCATCCCCCACTACCGACACTTCCATGTCCGTATCTTTGAACGCATCCGCAAACCCCCGTTGCGGAGCGAGACCCACCGCCAGAATAACGTTATCCACCACGAATTCCTTTTTCCTGCCATACCGGTCAACGGTAATCGCCCCTTTGTCTGTTACCGCTTCTAACCGCTGACCAGTATGGACACCGATTTTCAGGTCAGCCATCATCCCAAATACCACTGCGAGAGCTGCTTTCTCAACGCCGGTCGCCACCTGGTCCAACATTTCCACCATGGTTACTTTCTTACCTTTTTGCGCCAAGTGCAGGGCTAACTCAGTGCCGATCAGCCCGCCGCCAACCACCAGAAGATTGTCTCCCATAGGCGCTCCCTTAATCGCTGCTTCCCAGTCCAGTAGCTTCTTATTGTCAAGACCATGAATATCAGGGGTAATCGGCTTTCCTCCGATAGCCACTACTACCGCATCAAATTTCCCCTTCTTAATTTCTTCCGGCGTTACCTCCTTCTTGACCACTTCGATGTTCTCGATCTTCTCCATTTGACGGGCGTAATATTTAATAAGAGGAATTAGATCGCTCTTAAACGCGGGGATGCTCGCCTCATGAAGCCGACCGCCCAGCTCCCTTTTTTCATAAAGAGTCACCTGATGACCCTTCAACGCTGCTACCCGGGCTGCCTCCATTCCCCCTGGTCCGCCACCCACTACCGCAAGCTTTTTCATGGTTTTGGCGGGGATAATATCAAATTCTCCCTCATCTCCACAGGCAACGTTTACCGTGCAATGGATGTATCCAAACGGGAATATTCCGCGCTCCAGGCATCCATCAGTGCAGCGAATACAGGGGACAATGTCCTCGGCGCGATTCTCCCGGGCTTTTTTCGGAAAATAAGGATCAGCAAATAGCGGCCGCGCCAATCCCACAAAATCCGCCTTGCCGCTCGCCAGGATTTCTTCCGCCAACTCTGGAGAGGTAATTGATCCCGAAGCGATGACCGGGATGTTAACCTCCTTTTTAACCCGCTCCGCCGCCCAGGTATTATGAGCGACCGGAAAGTACATGGGGGTCACCTGGTGAGCCATCTGATGGTGATTACCGCCGGAGATGTGAATGATATTTACCCCTGCCTTCTCTAAAGCTTTAGCGGTCTCAATGGTGTCTTCAATCATCACTCCGTCAACTTCGTATTCGGTCCCGCTTAATCGTACGCTAAAAGGATAGTCGGGACCTACCTTTTTGCGGACATTAGCCACGATTTCTAATAAGAAGCGCATCCGGTTTTCTAAGCTTCCTCCGTACCAGTCGGTGCGCTTGTTCGTGCGGGGAGAAAGAAAATTAGTGATCACATACCCATGGGCACCGTGCACTTCAACCAAATCAAAACCCGCCATTTTGGTTCGCAAGGCCCCATCTCCAAAAGCCTCCACAATCCCTTCAACCTCTTCAAAGGTAAGCTCGTCCGGAATTGTTCCTCCCATCATTTTCAACTCCTCCCAAGGAATTCGAGAAGGGGCCTTCATAGGAGGGGTCCCTAAAAACTTTTGCCGACCGCAGTGTTCGAGTTGAAGACCTGCCTTAGCACCATTATCCTGGATGGTCTTGGCTAACCACATAAGTCCTGGAATGTGCTCAGTATCCGCCACCCCGATCTGACACTGTACCGACTTGCTGGCAATTTTATCCACCCAGGCGTAGCCAACGTTTACCAGACCAGCACCTCCCCGCGCTAATTCCTTATAGTGACGGATAAGTTTCTCAGTTACCGTTCCATCAATATTGGCCATTCCCGTAGTAGTCGAAGACTTTATGATGCGATTGGAAACTTCCAAGGTTCCTATATACCCAGGTTCAAATAGCTTTTTATAGTTACTTTTGATTGCCATGGTACCTTCCTCCTCTATCTGAGTTTTGGATTACTATTCTTTTTACCTTCCCCATAAAACCCTTTTGGGCTAATATTGCACCAGCCTGCTTGATCTAATTCTCTTAATCGGCTCTCCTTTGCTTCATTGCTGTCCTCAGGCGTGCAGTTTCCTGGACATCAACCTGGAGTGTTTGAGGATTAATGATGACCCCATAGTCTTTCTCTGCGCTTTCTATGGAGACCAACCCATCCCTCACGTCCTCCTGGACTGCCTCGATCTCTCTCTCCAGGGGGTCACCTACTCCGCAACCGCCCTGAGTAAAATCAATCACCTTATCGCCATTATGGAGTATGTAAAACTTTTTTTGCCGGGTTTCCTCTGGCGTTTCCTCTTTGCCATTTGCAAGAATAAGTCTCTTCTGATTGGGAGGTGGCACCCTTCCGCCTTCTATGGCTGGGACTACCTCATAATCAAAGGGATCGGCTGCATAGGCAATATAGATCGGCTCTGGATCAGCGTCAGCCACCCATACGTTATCCACCCCAGAACCACCGCGCCATTTTCCCGGCCCCCCCGAATCGGTGGCCCACTCCCATTTTTCCCATATCATGGGATATAATCCTTCAGCTACCTCAATTTCGGGATACCATAAGGTACCGCTACAGATTGTTGGTCCATTGGTGGGCCAGCCATCCGTTCCCCAGATCGCCCCTGCTCCACTGGCACAGGCTTGAAAGTCAGGAGACCCATATCCCTCCCCTCTCCTTGGGTCTATGCCACTAAAAACCCAATAGTTAATGGAACCCCATCCTCCAGGTACTTCCTCAGGTATTGCTTTAGCCAGTGCATCCCAGACAGCCTCAATTATCTGCTTGGCAACAAAATTGGTGCAGTTCCCATGAGTCGCTGGATAGGTGGCATGGGTAATCGTACCTGGTTTGGTGAGAATCTCGATTGGGCGATAGCACCCTCCGCAGCGATACTGGATCTTTTTACCAATGGAGTTCATAAGTGCCTGGTAAACACTACTGTGGGTGTTGGCAACCGGACTGTTAATATATTCCTTTACCATTGGACCCGAATTCGTTAAATCAACGACCATGTTACTTCCTTTGATAGTGATATCACATCGTATCGGAGAAGCACCTGGGCCACCGGTTACTTCACCGTGGTACGTTCCATCAGGAACCTCGTCTATCTCTTCCCTCATCATAAACTCACCATAATTAAGCAAGTCTATGATGAAGGTGTCAAATGCCTCTTTACCGTAAGTTTCCACCAGCTTATTAATCCGCATTTCTCCTACCTTTGCTGCCCCAATCATTGACAGGAGATCACCCCGCTGAACATCAGGAATACGAATGTTCTTCATGATCAAATTGAACACATCCCGTCTTTCCTTCCCTTTTTCGAAAATTCGTAAGGGTGGGATTCTTAAACCTTCAGCATAAATGTCAATAGCATTGGGATTGTACCCCCCGGGAACACCACCTCCGGTATCCTGCTGATGGGCTTTGTTGGCAACCCAAAACATGTGTTCTCCCTCACAGAACACCGGATACACAATGGTCCAGTCAGCCAGTTGATTTCCCGCATCCAGGGTATAAGGATCATTCACTAAAAAAACATCGCCCTCATTTACCTCCCCTTCAAAATAATCGCGTACTGCTCTGGTGGCGAAGGGAGTAGCTCCATTAAGCACTGGAATATACTCTGCTAAAGCAACGATCTCACACTCTACGTTCAGGATTGCGGTGGTAAAGTCATGAGCTGAAAAATAAATGGGAGCGCGGGCGGTTCTCTCCATATTGAGCCCCATCTCGCGGGAAACCGTGAAGATTGAAGATAGCAAGACTGAAAAATCTGCAGGTTCAGTCTTCATAATGAAGGTAAGTTTATCGCTCATTTTTCCCTCCCTGATTTTTACTCAAATAAATGCATAATATAGTCACCATACGAGGTTACTTCCAACGACGCCTTTGGTGGGACAACGATCGTAGTCGTTTTCTGCTCAATGATAGCCGGCCCCTTAATCAGATTGCCTATCTCCATAGCATCACCATCGTAAATGGTCGTTGAGATGAAGTTTTTCTGCTCATCAAAGTAAACCTCCCGTTTTGCCTTTATCTGCCTACTGGCATCCCTCGTCACAAAACTCTGTTCCTTTCGTGATGGCGTTACGATTTTTCCGTAGGCGGCCAGCCGAAGGTTGATCATCTCGGTTTCCACGTTATCCCGATAAGCATATAGCTCTTCATGTTTATTGTTAAATTTTTCCACCAGAGATTCGATCGCTGCCTTCGAAAGGGTGGCTTCTTCCTCACTAACCGGCAACTCCACTTCATGGAATTGGCCCTTGTATCGCATATCTACCGATCGTCTAACGTAACGATCCTCCTTAGCGATCCCTTCCTGTTCCAAGTAAAAATTACCTAATTCCGCCATATCGCTAAAATAAGCACGGAGCACCTCAGGATCAGTAGCATTGGATCGAACAATAACGGATTTTACAAAGTCGTGTCGAAGATCGGCAATAACGCTCCCGAGAGCACAAAAAATGGATGAGCTTCTCGGAATCAGTATTGTTTTAATACCCAGAGTCTTAGCTAAACTTGCAATGTGCACTGGCCCTGCTCCACCAGCAGCAACCAAAGCATATTTCCTTGGATCCTCTCCCCGCTGTACCGAAACCACCGAAATTCCATCAACCATATTATGGTCAATAATGGTTCTAATGGCTTTGGCCGCTTCATACACATTCATTCCCAGGGGATCAGCAATCTTATCTTTTATTGCCTTTCGGGCAAGCTCAGGATAAAGTTTTATTTCTCCACCCAAGAAAAAGTCAGGGTTTAAATAGCCCAATACTAAATCCGTATCAGTACTTGTTGGCTCCTGTCCTCCTTTGTTATAGCACGCTGGTCCGGGATCAGCCCCCGCACTTTGCGGCCCCACATGGAGTGCTTTCATCTTGTCCACCCAAGCTATACTCCCACCTCCGGCACCGATGGTATGAATATCAATTAACGGTAATCGCATATGGTAAACTCCACCCACAGCACTATCGAGGCGGGTCCAGGGATGGCCTTCTTTGATGAGACAAACATCCAGGCTGGTCCCTCCCATATCAATGGTTATGAGGTTATTCATATTAAGGGGATCAGCAATGTACGCTGCAGCCGCAGGTGCGCAAGCCGGACCCGAAAGCACTGTTCTGACCGCCTGCTTTGTGGCAACCTCTGGAGATATTACTCCTGCATTTGATTGGGTAATCAAAAGCTGGCCCTGGAAACCGTTTTCCTTTAAAGCATCGTCTAGATGTTTAATATAGTGTGATAACTTCGGACCAACATAGGCACTGATGACCGTTGTGCTCATCCGCCAATACTCACGCACCTCGGGCTGAATTTCATAGGAGCCACATACGTATACATCCGGCAGTTCCTCCCGGCAAATTTCCACTGCCTTTTTCTCATGAGACGGGTTTTTAAATGACCAGATAAAACATACTGCTACCGCCTCAACCCCTTGCTCTTTAAAGTAAGTACACGCGTCTCGAACCTGCTTTTCATTGAGAGGGGTAACCACCTCATCATTCCATTTAACCCTTTCTTCGATGGGAATCCTTAAATACCTTGGAGAGAGTGCTTTGGGGGCAGGGATGGTATAGTCATAAGGATTTTCTCTGATTCCAAAACGGATCCCCAAAATATCACGAAATCCCTTGGTGCATAATAACCCTACTTTTGCACCAGTCCAGGTAAGAACCGTATTGGTACTCACGGTAGTGCCATGGCATATACGCACCACATCATGTAAAAATTCCTTCAAGCCTTTTCCAAACCGTGCAGCTACCTTCTCCAGCCCGTCAATCACCGCAAGTGATGGATCAGCAGGAGTCGAAGGGGTCTTTACAATCGTGGCCTCTCCTTTTTCATCGAGACAGATAAGATCAGTAAAGGTACCTCCAATGTCCACACCTACTACGTATTTCATATACCTCCTCCTTCTTCAAAAAAGAACGACCATTAAACTCGCCTCCCTTGTCCTTTCCAGTGTTCATCCCTGAGTTCACGCTTGAGAATTTTCCCCGAAGGATTCATGGGAAGCTTTTCCCGGAACTCCACAATGCGCGGTTTTTTATACTCTGCCAGGTACTTTCGGCAATACTCGGTGATTTCTGCTTCGGTGGTCTGGGCCCCTTCTTTTAAAACAATGATCGCTTTCACACTTTCACCCCACTGCTCGTTAGGAACACCAATGACCGCTGCCTGCAGAACCGCTGGATGGGTATAAAGCACATCCTCTATTTCACGAGGATAAATGTTCGCCCCTCCACTTAAAATCATATCTTTCTTCCGATCCACAATATGGATGTAACCATCCGCATCCACCCTGGCCAAATCACCAGAATACCAGGTGCCATCCTTTAAGTCAGCGGCTTCTGGCTTCTTCCAGTAAGCTTTGCCCACGGTAGGACCACTAACGACTATTTCTCCAGCTTTATCACTTCCCCAGGGGATGTCATTTCCCTCATCATCCACCACCCTTATGTTCATTCCCATCATAGCTTTACCTACCGAGGTAATTCGGCTTGCTTTGGGGCCTTCAAGGGCAACATCTTCAGGATAGAGTTGACAGCCCCCCAAAGCGGTTTCTGAGGTGCCATACGTCATGGTATACACGTCGCCAAAGATTGCACTTGCTTTCCTCAAAAGACCAGGAGAAATGGGAGCGGCAGAGGTTAAAATTCTCTTAAGGCTGCTAAAATCGTATTGATGAACATTAGGATGGTTGACAATCATGCTGGTCATAGCCGGGGCGAACATGGTATAGTCTATTTTTTCCTCTTGAATAATCTTCATCACCTTTTCTGTGTTCCAGTCAGATAGGACTAAGGTAAAACCGCGAAACGCTGCTGAGGTCATAAACCCAATCCCGCCACTAAAAAAAGGAGCCAAAGTGGACAAAAATTTGTAATGGGGCAGAATTCGCCACTCTGCCGGTAGGAGGATTCCACTGAAACACCAGTTCCGATGGGTAAGCATCGCACCCTTGGGGTGTCCGGTAGTTCCGCTGGTGTAAAGAAGGGTAGATAGGTCTTCTTCTTCCACCATCACATCCGGTTCCTCGGCTGAATGTTCCCGAATGAGGGAATCAAAGTCCAGTTCACACCCATGGTCCTTTCCAATTCCAATAAAATAGCGGATGCTGGGAATATCCTCCCGTATCTGGTTTATCTCCTCCCTTCGGTCAGCATCCATGATGAGGGCAAGGGGTTCAGAATCATTAACGAGGTGAGTCAGTTCTTGCCCTTTATAGGCAGTATTAAGAGGGATGAGCACCAACCCCGCTCTCACAATGGCATGATACGCAATAAAGAATTGACTCCTGGTATCAGAGTAAACCCCCACCCGGTCCTGTTTTTTGAGCCCGAGAGCGAGAAGGCCATTTGCTAACCGGTTTACTTTCTCATTAAGTTCTTTCCATGTATAGGGAGCATCGACCGTAGTATGTTTCCCGTACTTATCAATCAACCCAATCCTATCAGGATAATTCCTTGCAGTTCTTCTTAGGGCATCTCCTATATTCATCTAATTTACTCCTATTAGATAATTTACCTCAGCGCTTTTTCCTCTGCGCCTTACGCATCCTTCTCTCTTCTTCTGTGGCCTTAACGTCAACCTCCCAACGCCACGGTTGGTCGGCCATTGGCCTGAGAATCACACCATAGTCTTCTTTCGCTTTTTCAACGCTAATAAATTCGTCATCCACATCTTTCTGGACTCGTATTGGATCCCTCTCCAGTGGATCACCGTAGCCTGCACCTCCCTGCATGTCCTGTTCGTATATATCCCCGGCGTGAATATCCCAGAATACGTTAGCATCTATAGGGTCTACCCTACCATCCCTGTGTCGCACCCGAGGAGCAGCGGGTAAAGGAGATCCACCTCCGAATATGCCGCTTGGAGTTGCATATTCGGCATGGCCTTGCCCGCATTCAACAGCAGGGCAGTCGGTTGAATACTGGACTTTGTAAGTGCCTCCCCAGCCACCACGAAACTTCCCTATCCCTTCTCGGCCACCCATAAGCTCATTTTGCCAGACAACTTGAGGGGTCACTAACTCCATCACCTCAGGATCAGGACTACGCAGTTGCCCCATACAATGGGTGGGCCCAGCTTGGGGCCAGCCATCGTGGCCCTCAGTACCTCCCGAACCTTCGGCACAGGTCACAAAATCTATGATGGCAAAGGGCCTCTTCGTTCTCGGATTGATTCCCGCGCTCACGTGCAGGCTCATTTTCCCATGGGCTGCTGTTGCCCACTCTGGCTTAGCTGGTGCTAGGGCTAACATGACAGCTTCGAAGATTGTTTCGGTAAAAGTACACGTGCACATCGTCATCGCATGAGGGAAATTGGGATCAACACAGGTGCCTTTCTTGGTAATAAAATGAATTGGTCGTAACGCCCCGGCATTTCTCTTGGTTTCACCTTTGATAAAATAGTATACTGCCATGGTGGCCACAGAAAAGGAGTTTCCCCAGGAGCTGTTCAGATACCCCGGGGTTTCTGGATCACTATCGGAGAGATCAATAGTTATATCACTTCCTTCCACAGTAACCTTGGCTCGCACCGTAACCCGCTTGCCTCTATTTATTGCATCGTCGTCAAATGCTTTTTCCTCATAATAAACTCCATCAGGGATTTCCTCTATCTTCTTCCTTACTTCTTTCTCGGTAGCGTTAAGAATCTCATCTATAGCCGCATATACTGTCTCCAGTCCATATTCCCTGGCCAGCGCCAAGAGGAACCTCTCACCCACTGTGCATGCACCTACCTGACAGTGGAGGTCAGCCTCAACGAGTGCAGGCAGCTTCGTGTTGCTACAAATAAGTTCCCAGACGCTCTTGTTGTACTTTCCCCGATCATATAGTTTCGCAGGTTTGATGATAAGCCCATCATCCCAGCACGTTCTTGCAGTGGGGTCATAGCCAACGAGGCCCTTACCACCGATATCAGCATGATGGCCCTTCGCCATCGACCAAAACACCACCTTCCCTTTTTCAAAAATCGGCTTGGCTACGTTTACGTCAGGCTGATGAGTATTCCTCCCATAGGCATCATTGTGAACAAACACGTCGCCTTCGTTAATGTCTCCTTCCCAATGTTCGGCTATTTCCTTTATTGCCACGCTGAGGTTGCTTGCCAGTACCGGTAGATAGTCCCTCTGGGCTATTATTCTCAGTTCTTTATCAAATATCCCTGAGCAAATATCCCTTGCCTCAGCAAAAATGGGGGACATTGAGGTTCTCACCATCGCTCCTGCAACCTGCTCAACGATAGCCGTGAAACGATTATCACACACTGCTACCGTTATGGGATCTATCTTTGCTTTTCTCGTTGTCATGATTTACCTCCTTCTCGTCTGTTTCTTTACCCCCCACCTGACTCCAACTCTTTTCAAGAGTCACGCCCTGAGGAAAGATAATGTAATTACTGTAGTGGTCACAGCTGAGCTGCCAGTCTGGCGCTAGCCATATCGTGGTAGTGGGTTCTTCGATAATCGCTGGTCCAGAGACCTTGTTCCCATTACCCATATTCGGTCCACTATAGATTGGGACCTCAAGGCGCTTTCCTTCGTGATAGACTTCCCTCCTCCCTTTAATTGCGCCAGATGCATCTTCACCGACAAAGGGAGCCTTGGCAAACGACGGCTTTTCCACAATTCCCCATGCGGTTAACCGTAACGACATTAACTCCCGGGTATGACCAGACAAAGAATAACCATAAAGTTTATCGTGCCGCTCATTAAAAGCTTTGTGCAACGAAGGAAGTTCAGCGATGGTAAAGTGGCCATCCTTCAATGTGAGAGGAGTTTCGATTTCATTAAACTGTGCCTCGTATCGGATATCAGCACTGTAAGTGAATTTCCTCGCTTCTGGTGGTATACCTTCTCTTTCCAGAACATCATTCGCCTCATCCCTCATCTCTTTAAAACGAGAATTGACTAGATTTACATCCATGTGCTCAGGGAGCAGGATCATATGAGTAACTCTTACGAAATCGTGCCTCAGATCTGAGATGAGCATGCCGCTAGCACAAAAAACCGATGATGTCTTGGGCACCAAGATTATTGGCATTTCAAGCTCCTTGGCAATATCGCACGCATGAACCGGGCCCGCCCCCCCGGCAGTGACGAGGAGGCAAAGTCTCGGATCATAACCTTTGTTAACGGAAGCCAGTCTTACTCCTTGAGCCATGTTACTATTGACTATCCTATAGATGCCATAGGCAGCTTCCTCTAAACTAATCCCAAGCTTGTCAGCAATTTTTTCCTTTATTGCTTTCTTTGCGAGTTCAGGGGATAATTTTTTTTTCCCGCCGAGGAAGTAATCTGGGTTTAAATAACCACAAATAAGGTCGGCATCGGTCACCGCTGGTTCTGTGCCACCCATATCGTAGCAGGCTGGACCAGGGTCGGCGCCGGCACTTTGGGGACCAACCCGAAAGATGCCGCCCGGGTCTATCCAAGCAATACTCCCCCCACCGGCACCCATAGTCTCGATAGCAATCGAAGGAGAGGCCATCTTGAAATGAGCAACTTCAAGCTCGGTAGTTATCTCTGGCTCTCGATTTCTCACCAAACAGGCATCGAAGCTAGTCCCTCCCATATCAATAGTGATGAGGTCCTTACAGCCGTGGATATCACCAAAAAATATGCCTGCCATTGGGCCAGCCGCAGGACCTGACATAAGGGTGTTAACGGCAAAATCCATCGCTACCTCAGGCGACATCATCCCACCGTTGGATTGCATGATAAGCAATACCCCTTTAAAGTTCGATCGAGCCAATCTCTCCACCAAACTTTTCGCATAGCCCCTCAACACAGGGCCAACCGCAGCATTGAATACTGTTGTCGAACCCCTCTCATAAACCCTGACCTGAGGTAATACCTTGCTTGATAGGCACACATATACCTCAGGAAGTTCCTTCGATAGGATTTCGTACGCTTTCTCTTCGTGAGTAGAGTGAAGGAATGAAAAGAGGAAACACACCGCGACTGCCTGGACTTTCTCTTTCTTGAATACTTCAGCCGCAGCATATACATCTTCCTCTTTTAGCGGAATGAGCATTCTCCCCTCACAATCAATCCTCTCTTCCGCTAGTCGCCTGAGGCGCCGCGGGACTATTGGTTCCGGTGGATCCTCTTTCGGATCGTAACAACTGGGTTTTAACCCTCTCCTCGTTTGCAGCCAATCCCTATGTCCCTTCGTAGTTAAGAGACCAGTCTTGGCATAATTACCGGTAAGCACGGCGTTAGTGGTAATGGTCGTGCCGTGAACAATCGCACTCACATTGGGCAGGAAATCCTTGACCGTAACACCTCTTGTTTTGGCCATCTCTTCGATCCCAGCCATGAACCCTATCGAAGGATCGGATGGCGTTGAAGGCACCTTATAAATCTCACTCTTACCTTTTTCATCCACTAAGAGAAAGTCAGTGAATGTCCCACCTACGTCTACACCAATCTTGAATTGCATATCGCCTCCTTTTGTTCAATAAGACCTTTTGCATTTTGGATTACTCTGCTATCGATAGCAGTAGGAGAGTAACCAAAAATTGGGCTCCCTTTTTAGCTATCAGAAGTTTGCTGGGATATCAATCTTATCCTTTAAAATAATTTGCTTAAGATTCCTGGTTAAAATATTAAAATGTTCCCCCAAGTCGAAAGACCGATTGTCCATGTGCCAAAGACACCCGATGCCGATCACAAAGGCAACAAAAAAATTTGCCAACGTATCTTCCCTCACCTCATTGAACACTTCTTCTCTTTTCCCTTCCTCCAAAATGCTTTTCATAACCCCGGTAAGCCTTTTGTTGGGGTTGGCAAAATTCTTTTGCAAAAAGGAGTCTCTGAAACAGTATGACCAGATTTCTATGAGCACCACAAACAACTCTTTCTGATTCTCCACAAGATCTCTCCCGGCTTCAAAGAATGCTTCAAGTTTTTTTTGAGGAGGATCGGAGGGCTTGTATCTTTTTTCGATATCGTAGATGAACCGGCTGGAAACAACCCGAACGAACTCGGTTAAGAGATTTTCTTTATCTCTAAAATAGTAATGGAGGAGAGCTTGATTAATCTTGGCTTCATTGGCTATAGAACGCATAGTTAAGCCTGCTATTCCCTGCTCATATATCCGCTTAAACGTAGCATTGAGAATCTGGTGCTTTCTTGCTTCGTACTTTAGTAACTCATATTCCACCATAATAGCCAATACGTCGTGGTGAGGAGTGACACATATTTTAACTAATTGTTTAATTAAATTAAAAAGCCAGATTATTGTCAAGAAAAAAATGATGATATTAACTTATTGATATTAAATGTATAAATTGGGATATACCAAGACAGAACGAGTTTAATTGTTTGATTAAAAAAATCTTGACTTTACCATAGAAAAAATTATAATTTTTTTCGTAAAAAGCAATTTCCTCGGATAATAAAGACTAAGGCGGTGAATTCGAATAATATGAGGAGGTCAGTATGAATCTTATAGTTTGCGTCAAGCGGGTACCAGAAACCGCTGAAGCTGAAATCACCATTGATAAATCGGGAAGAGGTATCCAAACTGATGATCTGGTCTTTGATATTAATGAGTGGGATAACTATGCTGTCGAAGAGGCAGTAAGAATCAAAGAAACCCACGGGGGGAAAATCACCGTTGTCACCTTAGGGCCTCAGGAATCCCAGGATACGCTTAGACGAGCTTTGGCTATGGGAGCGGACGAGGCGTTACACCTGAATGACCCATCCCTTCTTGGAGGAGATCCCTACGCCACAGCCAAGGCATTACATGCGGCTTTGAAGGATAAACCCTTCGACCTGATTTTCGCCGGTGTCCAAGCTGGGGATGATGGGTATGGTCAGGTTGGCCCGATCCTGGCTGAATTCTATCAGATTCCCCATGCCACCATGGTAACCAAGGTAGAAGTTAATGGTGAAAAAGCGCGTATCCATCGAGAATTAGAAGGGGGGCTGGAAGAGGTGTGCGAAATTACACTTCCGGCACTTCTTACTATCCAGACCGGGATTAACGAACCCCGATATGTATCCATCATGGGTATTCGCAAGGCAAAGCAGAAAGAGATTCGAGAACTTACTCTTCAAGAGTTAACCCTCGCTCCAGGAGAAGTGGGCTCCTCGGGTTCCTTAATTGAATTAAAAGAGATCTATCTCCCCCCGGTGGGGAAGGCAGCAGAAATGCTTAAAGGGAATATCGAAGAACTGTCGGGAAAAGTGGTAACTATCCTAAAAGAAAAGGGAGGATTAGGATCATGAGTGGCGTATTGATTTTATTAGAACATCGCAAAGGAGAAATTCGGGAAATAAGTTATGAAATGCTGGGTAAAGGCCGGATATTGGCCGAAGCACTCAATGTTGATCTTCAGACCGCGGTTTTGGCCTCTGAAGTTGGGCCCCTCACGGAAAAAATAAAAAAATATGCCTCCACAGTTTTCACGGTGGAAGATAACCAGTTAGACAATTATAACCCCATGGCCTATCAGGCGGTATTAAATACCCTTTTGAAAGAGTAT
>JAZDOO010000322.1:0-3951 GCA_043798555.1 Pseudomonadota bacterium
AACAATACGACCCAGATAAGGAGTAATTCTCCGATTTTGATAAAGGGACTTTCCAGAGCTTTCATGGTCTGGTTGTAAGTGGCTTCTCCACCTAAGATCGAACTTAAGGTATAGAGATGTACGATGAGAAATCCCACAAGAATAAGGCCGGTAATCCTCTGCGTCACCCATGCGTACGCTTCAAATCCCAGTCGTTCTCCCCTCAGCGTTCTTTCTACAAATCGTCTGATTACCGTCTTCCTAACCCCCCGGGCTTGCAGTGAAACCATCTTTTTAATCCTTTCCTAATCCAAACAATCTGAGAAGGTTCATTTTGATCCCCTGCCTCCGAAGCTTTGCAATCTCGTCTCCAGGGCTCAAATTTACAGGACAAACTTCAGCGCATTCAAAGCAGGAAACACAGGCCCAGATTCCTCGCTCAGAGGCCTGTTCTATCCGATTCTTTTTATCGAGTGGATGCTGACCGGCTCTGGCAATTTGAAGCAGATGCATGGGGCCATCGAATTTCGATTCTTCGGAGGATGATGCCGGGCATGCCTCCAGACAACAATAGCACTCAATGCAGCGCGAAAAGATTTCACTAAAGTTCTCCAGAATCCTCTTGGTAACCTTGAACTCCTTTTCTCGGTCATCGGTATCAGGCCAGTATATTAACTCTTTTATTTTATCAATCACCTTTTCGGTGTCCACAACCAGATCTTTAAGGACCGGGTAACGCGATAAGGGCTCTATGGTCATGTGATTTTCTAATAGGGTATCGCAGGCAAGCCTTGGTTTTCCGTTGATAAGCATGGCGCAAGATCCGCACGTAAATTCCCGGCAATTTGCCCTGAAGGCGATATACTCTCCCTGATCCCAGAGATATTCCAATGCCTCTATCACGGTCATGGTCTTCACAAACGGAACCTCATACTTTGCCCAGTAAGGTTTTTGGTCTACGTCGGGGTTGAATCTTTTGATACGAATGGTATAAATGCCTTCCGGCTGAGTTATCTTCGGAATATAACAGGTCACCTAATGTCCCTCCTTAATGCCAGGGTGAATCCGAAGCTGCATACTCCGGCAACTCTTCAAGCCGCACAACAGCTTGTGTGACATCCCTCACTTCCATTTGCAGGGCCCCGTCTTTTTGGTAAAAGACAATATTTTTTACCCATTCTCTATCGTTTCGCGTTGGGAAGTCTTCCCGAAAATGAGAGCCCCGGCTTTCTTTTCTGGCTAAGGCAGCCCGAGTTGACATCTCCTCCAGAGCTAACCGGAAGGGGACCTCTAAGGCATCACGAAGCTCATAGTTATAGATACGGCTTTTGTCCTTCACGACTAAATTTGGGAGATCGTCTGTTTTAGCTCGCTCGACCTCATTGAGCATCGTTTTCAGTCCTTCTTCCTGCCGAATGACGCCCATAGTAGCATCCATCATCTCGCAGTGGTTGCGCCGAAGGGCAGGAACAGTAACTGGGTGACGTTTGTCAGAAAATAATTGCGCCATTCTCTTAATCTCATCACCCACCTGCTGATCACAAGTTGACCCCCTATTTACCTTTCCGTTTGATTTCATGGCCGCATTTTTTCCCGCGATATCTCCAAAGACCAAAATATCAGTCAGGGCATTGCTTCCTAACCGATTTGCTCCGTGAACGCCTGCGGTGACGGCTCCGGCGGCAAAGAGTCCACTAACCTTCGTTTCTGAGTTGGTATCAATGATAACCCCACCGCATAAATAGTGGGGTCTGGGTTTCACTTCGATCGGCTGCTTTCTGATATCAAGACCATAACTCATGTACTTTCGAAAGATGACTGGCAAGCGTTTTACCACATGCTCTGGGTCAAGATGGGTTACCGAAGCAAAAATCCCACCATGAGGAGCTGCCCGCCCTGATAGGATCTCTTTGTAAATGCAAACCGAAACTTTATCCCTCGTGGCAAGTTCCTTTTTCTCCGGATCATACCGCACCATGAAGCGCTCACCTTCGCGGTTGAGTAAATATCCCCCCTCAGACCGGAAACTTTCACTGACGCTCCCCCTGACACCGTAAGGCCACCATGCATGGGTGGGATGGTACTGAATAAATTCCAAATCCGTCAGTTCGGCACCAGCTTCGAGGGCCAGGTAAAGTCCATCACCTCGTTGCCGCTCAGAGGCCGAAGGCCAGATACCGGCTCCGTCAGCAGTGGCTAATACAACCGTTGATGCTTTGACATGATAGAAATCTCCGCTTCCGATATTCCAGCCGAGAGCTCCCATTAGAGAACCGTTATCAACGAGTAACTTTATAGCCATGACCTCGTCCATAAACGCAATATTAAGACGATGTACCTCTCGTTTCAGACCGTTCATCATTTCGTGGCCAGTCTCGTCTCCGCAGAAAATGGATCGTGCGTAACGATGTCCTCCAAACTGCCTCACACTATACGAACCATCATCATCGCGGTTGAAAAGGGAACCAAAGCATTCTAAGATTCGGGCAAATTTCTTACCCTCCTGACACATAATTTTGACGAGTTCCTGATTGTTTAAAAACCCTCCACTCATCAAGGTGTCCTCTAAATGGACCCTCCAGCTATCGTTTTCACGTTTATGATAAATGGCCATCCCGCCATGGGCGTTAGGGGAACACCCGCTTTTACCCAACTGCCCTTTATCAAGCATGAGGACATCCGCACCTTCGTTCTTTGCACTAATAGCTGCCATACAGGCAGCAGCTCCTCCTCCTATGACCAAGACATCTGTTTTTATCACTTCATAGGTATGCATGATTTTTCAATAAGCAAGTATTATGCCAAGAAACCCGAGAAAATAGTCCTCTGACTTGGATTGTCTTTATAGAATTTTGTAAACAGACCGTAAATAAGCTTGACAATTGTTTAGTAGATGAAACAGAATGTTAAGGGCATGTATTTCATCCGAAACAAGAGCAAAGAATGAATAAGGGAGATGCAAGCTAACTATTAAACAGTTTGACAAAAAAATCTATAGAATTTAATCATCTTCTTAGCGTTTGGTTTTTTGAGTTTTGCTTCTTTAAGCGTAGGACACAACTTACGCGGAGAGAGTTTTTAGAAGGCTAAATTCACTAGGGAGGCAAATGAAATGAAATCACTTGTTACCTTAACGAGTTCAGAAGCAAAAAGGTTAGTAGCGAAGGGCATTGTAAGGATGGATATTGTTCAGAAAGCTTTAAAAGAGGGGATTATCGCCATCGATGCAGGCAGTTCGGGAGCGTATGTGAGCGAAGAATTGGCAAGGGAACTAAATGTGATGCTCGCGGTAAAAGATAAGAGGGACTTTATTATTGGTCTTATAGCTGAGGACGGGAGCTGTATCGAGGCAGTTGAATCCTTGAAACTACCGGTATTTAACAAGGGACAACTGGAATACGTGGATTTTCCGAAAGAAAACTTTTCTAAATATTTCCCCCAGATGGGCAGTAAGGATATTATCATCAAGGGAGGGAGTGCTATTGATATTAATGGAAAGGTTGGAGGGTTATGTGCAGCTAACGGTGGTGGACACCATGGTCTCTGGCTTCCCCAGGTCCTGGTGGCAGGAATTAATTTGATAGTGCCAATGACCATAAATAAAACCATCCCCACTACCGTTGAGCGGGTGATGAGTGAATTGGGGAGAACAAAAATTTCTCTAAAGCATTGTCATGGCATGGCGGTAGGAATGGTTCCCATGCCGGGTATCGTGGTGAGAGAGATTGAGGCAATTAAAATCTTAGCAGATGCAGAGGCGATTCCTGTTGCTGGGTCCGGCATCGGGAGTGGTGAAGGAACGGTTACCTTGTTGATTCAGGGCGAAGAGAGCAATGTAGAAAAAGCCTGGGACATTGTTCAAAGTATTAAGGGTGAGCCGAAATTAGAAGAAAAGAGATGTGAGTGTAAAACGTGTATTGTCCCCGGTGATCCTTTCGGATTGGGCATACGATGTTCAACTCGTGCGACTAA
>JAZDOO010000124.1:0-3508 GCA_043798555.1 Pseudomonadota bacterium
AAGAAATTGGCCGACATCTGTAATGGCAGATAGGACTACAGGGCAGGTATAAGTCACCCCTTTGGAGTAAGAGGCTTTCCAGATAACGGCAATACTTCCACCAGTTCTACCAAGGTCGCCCTCGACAGAAAGCCAAATCCCTGCCTGTGAATATTCCCTGCTTATTGAGAGATCAATAGGGGGAGTGGAAACCCCTGATGCCCACGCTGCCCCCGTGACTCCCGTCAACGTTCCACTTGCTAATACTTTCATTGGACGTCACCTCCTTTCAAGGTTTCAAAGATTAGACGCCAATGGCAAAATACTGGACGGAAGCCGGTCTTTTCAAAACATTACCGGCTACATTGCCTGCATAAGCCCTGAAATAGACCCTACTAACCCCTGTGGCGGGGATGGGTTTGGACGTTGTCACCATTGCCTGAGCAGTCACCGCTCCCGTCTGCAAATTCGTGACACCCACACTTACAGCACAAAAATAAATCGAAGCAAATCCAAAATAAGCCGCATCCACTTTTGTGACTCCTGTGGTTGGGGGATTGTCCACCGCTCCCACATCCATTAAAAGCCCTGCTGCACCAAGATAAGGCAAAACATAACCTGTCCCTCCTGCGTTCTTCAGGTTCGTGCCCTTAATGGTTGTTGCATTAAGATTCGTAGTAGAAACTACCGTGGCAGTAACTCCACTTTTAACAATAGTTGTTCCTGAAGGGTTACTTTCAATAGTAACCCCTGAAAGTTTCCCCCAAAAAGTAGACCATCTTGAACTTGAATTTTCTCTTGCTCTAGGCATTTCTCAATATCCTCCTTTTAATTTTAATTATTAGATGTAGATAAGGGAGGCGAGAAATGCTCTAACCTGCCTTCGCCCTTATCGTCTCCAATTTTGATATAACCTTTCTCTTTCATAATTTCAGTATAAAAATATTCCCAATAATCCCTATTGCCATTTGCCTTACTATTACAACCTATGCATAAGGTAATCAAATTCCAAAATCTACAGTTTTGCTTATCATAATCAATATGGTGAATGCAGGGTCTTTCTGAAGTCTTTGGGCAATCAGGATTTTGACATTGGTAATCGTCCCTTTCTTTGATAAAATCCTTGAAATCTTTATCGCTCCAAACTTCGCAATAAGGTTCGGCTTGAATTCCACCTTTCCATCCAGGAGCATTCGGTCCCATCATTTTAAAAATATAATCAGGATCTTGCCACTGTCTTTTCATTTGTTCATATGACTTCTCGGCTCTCCATTGCCGAAGTTCAGGATTATTAGCCCATGCTTGCCTTACTGATTCAGATATTCTTTCTCTATTTTCAGGGACTTCCATCCATTCTTTAGCCTGTTTAGAAAGTCGTTCCCGAACTAATGGATCTGCCGCATATTCTTTTACTTGTTGGGACTTTCTTTTCCTTGATTCTTCAGGCCATCCATTTCTTCTCGCCAAACAAAATTTTTCTCTCAATACAGGATCTTGCCACTCCTTTTTTCTTGCCTCTGAATTCCTTTCCCGAGCTTCTAGAGTAGAAAATTGTTTTCTAGCAATTTCAATTCTTCTTTTTTTAACTTCAGGCCTTGACTTCCCTTCATTTTGGGCAGCTACAACTTTTTGTCTCCATATAGGGTCTTGCCATTTTTCTTTCAATTTTCTTGAACCTTCTGGAGATTTTTTATTTCTCCGTTGATGACCCGAGACAAACCTGTGGTAATCACTCTTAATATATTCATCACATTTCCCACATTCACATAATTTCAGTTCCATCATCGGCCACTTTCCAGTATAAGCAAAAACCTTTTTAACAATAGTTTCATAAGACTGTTTCTTCCCTCTGTGCTGGTGATACTGAATAAATTTATTTCCGTGTTTTGCATATTCCCCACATCCACATTCACAAACCTTTCTTCTTCTTAACTTGATCATTTACTCCTCCTGTAGAGTTCCTGTTTTTATTTAGCTAGCTGGAAGGCAGTCAGGAAACTGCCTTATCAGGTGCGCACCCTATCCAGCTAACCTATTGATTATGCTGTGACTTTGAACGAATGTTTATCGTCAATCGCCCCGATTTCACCGTAGAAGCGGACCTTAGTTTTGGACTTGATGTCTCTGTTGAACTCGTCTTCATGACCGGGTTTAGCAGTAAATGTTTGTAGGGGCCATACTTCGCTCCAGATGAAATCCTGGCGGAAGTCACCCACATACCAGGTATCAGTACTTTGCACCGATACATAAGGAGAAGCCAACGGGGTAAACCAACCTTTCCAGGTGTTTGTAGCATTAGAAACGCCTTCAGGCACCAGGGTGGAATTGAGCATTTGCTTTACCCTGACTTCCAGATCCACCGGGAACAGGCCATAAAGCTGACCCAGCCCCAAGATGATATAATCCCCTTCCTCGTCCGTCATGGCGTCCATCACCTTCTTCACTGCGAGCAATCCCGCCTCGCCAAACGGAGCAGAGGTCGCCATATTGATCTTACGATCCCCCGAAGCGGTCGAGCGATAGAATGCCGTTGCTACCCCAGCAGGCTTGAAGACATTAGAATTAAGATCCTGAATGCCTTCCACGATAAGCTTTTCTTTATACAGGGCAGCCTTCTCACCGATCCTTCCAGCAAACACCAATACCTGACCTGTCTGGTCAAAAAGGATTGTCTCTTCTGTCACGGAGATGATCCGACCATACTTGGTATGGCTGATGCTGGCCCATTTCTCATCCAACCCACTGTCATTATAAGGTGCTCCTTCAAGAACCACGTCCGGTCCTTTAGAAGCAGTAAACCCAGCATAAGTCGCCGTCTTCATCTTGGACGACATTGTAGTTGTAAGAAAATTCCCAATCTTCGAGATGGAATCATATCCTGCTATAATCTTAGCAGAAATAATCTCGCCCGTAATAACGGGGAAAAGATCCGAGGACACTGCCTCTTCAATCGACCTTACATTCCCCATCGAATCCCGCTCACATGCAGCCCAAATCTCCTGAAAACTCGTAAAGTCTTCCGGTTTGAGCTCTTTCTTTTTGAGCATATCCCTGATCGCCACCTTGGTCCCCACCGGGCCAAGACTCTCAACCATATCCCTCAACGCTACACCAATCTTAGATACAAACATTTTGTGATCCTCCTTACTAATTTTATTTTGTCAGGTCTGAGAACTTATTCAGCCCCAAAACCTTGCTTACAAATACTCCGTCCACTTCAGATTTGAAATCTCCGCTTCTCGCTACCGTTCCAATTATATCACTGCATCCGCTTTTCACTGCCGCCACCGCTTGGTTATAGAGGGTCACTCCTGAACCTGCGGGGACAATGTAATCCCCTGTCTTAAAACTCCTGGCATTGCGCAAGGGGTAACGAAAAGGCCCCTTGAGATAAACACTGATCTCCTCCGTGACCCCCGTCTCGGAAGAGCTTGCCGCAATGCCAAAAAATTCTGATAAGCCAATGTCCTATTGCTTGCCAAGGTTTTCGTTGTACCGGAGAGCTTGCTGAAAGGGTAGGCATAACCAT
>JAZDOO010000161.1:0-19359 GCA_043798555.1 Pseudomonadota bacterium
GTAAATCTGCAAATCGGGTTATTTGGTATTCCCGGGGGTGGTTAACGTTTTTATAGTGCACATCTTTTTCATTTCCTCCGGTAACCATGTTTACCGCCCCTTTCAAGGCATTGTCCGCATAGATGGGTAAATTGAGACCAATTGGTCCCGCAAATCCCCGGGGAGATCGGGTAACTTTTTCTACCAAAGGGTCATCTGCCAGGAAGAGCTCCTCACAATGGAGAAAATTTTTGAGTTTTATTTCATTGATTTCATGGTCTCCCCGCACGAGGGCGACAACCGGACCGTTCTCCGTCGAGAATATTAAGGTTTTGATAAGTTTGTCCGGGGATATTCCCAAAAATTTTGTTACTTCATTAACCGTTTTTTTCTCGGGAGTGTGCACTTTTTCTAAAATCTGCACTTGTTCCAGGTGCCAAAGTTCCTCGGGAGGGTTAATTTCCGCCTTCTCCAGGTTTGCGGCATAGTCACAGGCTTCACAGTAAACAATCACACCTTCCCCGGAGTCTGCCAAGACCATAAATTCATGGGAAAAGCTCCCCCCGATAGCACCGGTATCTGCTTCCACTGCTCTAAAATCCAAACCACACCGCTCAAAAATCTTCGAGTAGGCCTGGTACATTTTATGGTAACTCTCCTCTGCTCCCGCTTCATCCCGGTCAAAACTGTAGGCATCTTTCATAACGAATTCTCGGGCCCGCATTACTCCAAACCGGGGTCTGATTTCGTCTCTGAATTTGGTTTGAATTTGATAGAGGATTAAAGGGAGGTGCCGATAGGATTTTACTTCCCTCCGGACTAAATCAGTTATGACCTCTTCATGGGTGGGACCCAGGCAAAAATCCCGCTCGCTTCGGTCTCGAAACCGGAGCAATTCTTTACCGTAAAGATTCCAGCGACCACTTTCTTCCCAGAGTTCCGCGGGTTGCACTCCGGGAAGCGTTACTTCTTGCCCGCCGAACCGATTCATCTCTTCCCGAATAATCGTTTTCAGTTTCTGGAAGACACGCTGGGCTAAGGGAAGGTAGGAATAGATCCCTGCTGCCAGTTTGCGGATCATGCCTGACCTAAGCATAAGTTGATGACTAACGATTTCAGCATCCGCCGGAGTTTCTCTGAGCGTGGGGATAAGGGCTTTTGAAAACAGCATCTATTTTTTCTCCGCCAGTGGTTCAACATCTTCAAGCCATTTATAGGTTCTTCCTTTAGGAAGGCTGCCGGCAATGACTAAATAATAATCCCGCTCCAGCTTTCCATTAGAAGTAACTTTAGCAGGCACATAGGTTCTTCCTAAACCGAACATTGCCGATTTAATCGTCACCTGAGTATTCGTTTCATTTTTCTTAGTAAGGAGAATATTTACTCGAGCTTGACCGGCATAAAACGAGTAAGGCTCAGCAACATATTGGCTAAAGGAAGAGCCATCAAAGTTTTCAATTACAACGATGAGGCCAGTTTCCTTATCGAGAATATCAACCTGAACTCCTTTATCCACTAAGGCCTCAATGCCCGATTTCCACAGATTCTCTATGGGAGCTTCAAGTGTCCAGGTATTTTCAACCGGCTTAGTAATCATGGGAGGTTTTGAGCTACACCCTCCGAGAGTGAGGAAGGTAAGGATCCCCCATAGCACAAAGATAATCTGTTTTTTGAACTTCATTTTATATACCGTTATTAAATTGGCTGATGAATTCATGAACGTGTTGAATGCGATCCTCCAAATGAGGATGAGAAGAAAGGATAGCAATCCCCTTTTCTCTTCCTTCCTCTTCCTGTAACTTTATAAACTTATCGAGCACCCTGACCATAGCTTCGGGATCATAGTCAGATTTATGCATCTGCGCTAACCCTAATTCATCGGCTTGATACTCATAGCCCCGACTGTAGCCCTGGTAAATAATCATCGAGGTAAGGTAGGCTGCTCTTTGTCCCACATTGGCAATGATATCTCCGCCAGCACCAGCTACTGGGGGGAGGCCAGCTACCACCGCGGCAATATCCAGAATCGTGAGGGTTCTGGAAATTTTTTGCGCCGTCTTCCACGACTTGATGGAGTGACGGGCAGTAGAGTGGCCAATCTCGTGACTCAATACTGCAGCAAGTTCGTCTTTACTTTCCAGTTTATCTAAGAGTCCAACGGTAACATACACAAATCCTCCGGGTCCGGAGAAGGCATTTACGGTTTCCGTGTTTAACACTTTGAAAGTAAATTTTAACTCCGGGCGCAGAGAATTTCCCACGAGACGATTTCCAATTGCCGAGACCTGGTTAGTTAATCTTTCATCTTTTAAGACCGGGAATTCATTGCAGACGATGGCATCTACGTAATACCCGAACTTAACCTCATCCTCTTCCGCCATCAACTGAGCCTCGGCTTCAGGTTTAATCTCTTTGCTACTGGATGCGCATCCGGTAACAAAGAGGATGGTAGCTATCACTAACCCAATAACGCAGGATGGTTTTCTCATCACGTAATCCTCCGAAAAAGTGAACATTAATTATAAGTTTAACGTAGTTGCGGAGGCAAGTAAATGTTTGTTAATAGTTGTTAATTTCCGCAATAAGCCGCTCTACGAGGCTTTCTGAGGCCACCTTTCCCAGCGGCTTCCCTTTTTTAAACAAGAGGCCAGAATGCTTTCCTGCGGCAATTCCCAGATCTGCCTCTCGGGCTTCTCCAGGGCCATTCACTACGCAGCCCATAACGGCGATAGTGAGCGGTTTTTTTTCATTCCTAAGGCGGTGCTCTAATTCCTTTACCATTGTTTCAATATCCACCTCACAGCGACCACAGGTAGGACAGGATATGATAGTAGGCCCCCGCTCCCGGAGTTTCAGAGCCTTTAAAATGTGATATCCCACGTTCACCTCTTCAACCGGAGGGGCGGTAAGGGAGACACGAATGGTATCGCCAATGCCCTCGGATAGAAGAATACCCAATCCGACCGATGATTTTACTGTTCCGGTTAATAAAGGACCAGCTTCAGTGATCCCTAAGTGAAGGGGATAGTGAGTCTTGGAGGCAATCAGACGATAAGCAGCTACCGTAGAAGGCACATCCGAAGCCTTAAGAGACACTTTAATGAGTTCAAAATCATAGCTTTCCAGTAAGGTTATATGCCGAAGGGCGCTTTCTACCAAAGCCTGAGGGGTAGGATGTCCGTATTTTTTTAACAGGTCTTTTTCCAAGGATCCCGCATTTACTCCGATGCGAATAGGGGTAGAATGCTCGGACGCTTTTTTTACCACTTCAGCCACCTTTTCCTTAGTTCCAATATTACCCGGATTGATTCGTAATCCATCAACCCCGGCATCCATGGCCATGAGGGCAAGACGGTGATTAAAATGGATATCTGCAATTAAAGGAATAGATATTCGGGACTTTATTGTTTCTAAACTTTTGGCTGCCTTCTTATCCGGCACTGCCACCCGTACAATCTCACAGCCAGCCTCCTCCAGTTCGTGGATTTGGTCAATCGTAGCATCTGCATCGCGGGTATCGGTTTTGGTCATGGACTGGACCGAAACCGGTGCCCCCCCACCAACGATCACTTTTCCGATGGCAATGGATTTGGTTTTATGTCTTTTCATGACCAGGAATTTTCAGACATCCAACCAGATGGTTGATGCTCTCAATATTTTTATTCTGGAGATACTGTTTGATTCCCTCAATAATGTCCAAACAAATTGCTGGATTCAAAAAATTAGCAGTTCCTACCTGAACCGCACTCGCACCGGCAATGATAAATTCCAGGGCATCCCGAGCTGTAGTAACCCCTCCTATCCCGATAACCGGTAGGGAAACCACCTGAGCAACCTCCCAGACCATTCGGAGAGCAATGGGCTTGATGGCAGGCCCGGAGAGGCCACCGGTGACATTGGCTAAGAGGGGAGTGGCGGTCTCCACGTCAATAGCCATACCTAAAAACGTATTCACGAGCGAGATACTATCAGCCCCGGCTGCTTCCACACTTTTGGCAACCTCCGCAATATCGGCAACATTAGGGGTGAGCTTCACCATCAGGGGCAGGGCAGTTGCTTTCCGAACCTTTTCGGTAAGGAGACCAGCCGGTTTCGGGTCTTTTCCAAAGACCATGCCCCCCTTTTTGACATTAGGACAGGAAATATTCATTTCAATCCCCGCTATTCCCTCCACTGCTGATAGCCGGCGCGCTATCTTTACGTAATCTTCAGGGGTATGCCCAAAAATATTGGCGATTATCGCAACATCATATTTTCGGAGTATGGGAAGTTTCTCTTTTATAAAGGCATCTACACCAATATTTTGAAGGCCAATAGCATTGAGCATTCCTCCGGTGGTTTCAATGATTCGCGGGGGAGGATTACCAGGATGAGGGTGAAGGGATAATCCCTTTATTACTATTCCCCCCAATTGATTTAAATCAATATAAGGGGAATACTCTAAGCCGTACCCGAACGTTCCGGATGCAGCGATGACCGGGTTTTTTAAGTAAAGGTTTCCTATGGTTACTGCTACGTTTACCATTCTATTTCCTGGGCTAAAAAGACCGGTCCCTCACTACACACTCTTCCATACTCCCCAGTATCTGAACCATTACCATTGTGGCGGCGGAGCTTAACCGAGCAGCCAAGACAGGCTCCGATACCACAGGCCATCCGGGACTCTAAAGAGACCTGACAAGGTAATTGGTACCGGGAGGTAATACGTGCGGTAGCTGCTAACATGGGTGAAGGACCACAGGCAAAACAGAAGCTACGCTTCTCAACCAGAGAACAGGAACGCTCCAGGAAATGACTAAAGAGTTCGGTAACAAAGCCGTGGTATCCTGCACTCCCGTCTTCAGTGGCGAGGTGCAATGAGCTTAGCATGTGGTTGAGTTCCTCCTGAAAGAGAACATGCGAGCGAGATTTGGCACCCAGGAACATATGCACATTCTTGGTTTTTACATCTACTAAACGGTGAACCAATCCGCGCAGCGATACAATTCCCATGCCCCCAGCCACAACAAACGCGGTGTGGATATTATCAGGAATTCTAAAACCATTTCCCAATGGTCCTAATAATTCTACGACTGTCCCCGAAACCATGCGTGACATGATTCGAGTACCGTGCCCCACCACTTTATAAAAAATTTCCACAAAAATCCCTTCTCCCGTTTTTACCTTCACTGCTGCAAACGGCCTCCGAAGCAAGGGATCGTACCCAGCACCAACTTTTAGCATAATGAATTGTCCTGGCTGGAGATGAAAATCGTCAAACTGACCAGACAGAAGCATTCGAAAACAGGAAGGAGCAATATCTTGGTTCAATACCACAGTGGTGAGTCTATTTTTCATAGGTCACGTTCCATGATTAAAGCATCTTCCCCGGTGTCCTGATAATATTTGGGTCCGACCCCGATCCGGTGAAAGCCAACTTTTTCGTAGAGACAGCGGGCTGGATAATTACGCTCCCGCACTTCGAGGAAAGCCTTTAAAATGTTTTTTCCCGATGAATAGGATAAAGCATAACTCAGCAACAGAAGGGCAAGACCTTTCCGGCGATACAATGGATGAACTGCCAGGTTTAGGATATGAACCTCATCTTTTACCAACCAGAGGCAGAGGTGACCTGCTATCGTAAGTTTTTCCCCTTGGTTTATTTCTAATAAGAAAATCCGACTATTGGGATTTTCTAATTCATTCTGGAAGAGTCTTTGGTTCCATGGGGTAGGAAAAGAGATGCTTTCAATCCCTAAGACTTCTTCCATATGTTTTTTCCCCATGGGAACAATGTGAAAACTCTCAGCGTCAACTTTTGGCATCGGTGGGTTTTTTGTGGAGTATTTCACTGGCCAGGCAAATATGTTTTTGCCCTAAGGACTGAATATATTGAGCCAAATCCGCTACTGATTTTCCACTATGTTTGGCATCAAACATTTCGATTAACATTGGGAGATTGAGCCCGGTTAATACCTCAACCTTTCCTTCTTTTAAGAAAGGGAGGCTCATATTGCACGGGGTGCCACCAAACATGTCGGTAAGGATTAAAACACCATCCTTTCCATCTACCCTTTTGATTGCTTCCATGATTTCCTGGTTGATTTCGTTTGCCCCTTTACCAGGATCTATCGAAATCGCTGCGATGTTGTCCGGTTTTTTTCCCACAATCTTCTCAGCAGCTTCAACAAATTTTTCCGCTAAGCCAAAATGGGCAACAACAATTACTCCAATCATATTCCTCCCCTCGCATTTTTAAACTTTGTCCACGTCTCGATGACGGACATGAACGGTATAAATCTTTTTGTCAAAAAAATATTGTAAAAGGTTAGCAATGCTCACTGAACGATGACGCCCTCCCGTACACCCCACTGCAATAGTTAGATTGGACTTCCCCTCTTTTTCATATAAAGGAATTAAAAAAGCTAACAGTTCCTCAAGCTTATTCAAAAACGTTTTCGTTTCTTGTTTCTGGAGGACGAAATGGATAACTTTTTCATCGTTCCCCGATAAAGAGCGAAACTCGTCAATAAAATACGGGTTAGGGAGAAAACGGACATCAATCACCAGATCAGCATCATAAGGTAAACCATACCGGTAAGCAAAGGATACGATATGGATGGTGAGCCTCGATTTACAGGTGGGTGCTTTAAAAAGAGAAAAAATCTGCTTTTGAAGATCATGGACAGTATAGTCGGAGGTGTCAATGATAAGAGAAGCGTTTTCTTTTAGCTCCGCCAACTGGTTTCTTTCCATGGTAATACCATCCACGATTGAGCCTTCTTTGGCTAAAGGGTGTTGACGGCGGGTTTCGCTAAAACGACGAATCAAAACTGCATCCGAAGATTCCAGGAAGATGACCTCAGGTTCATATCCCTTAGCACGTAACTGCTTAAAAATTTCTGGATATTCCTTAAGAAACTCCCGCTCACGGATATCCATCCCCAAACCAATCCTGGTTATCTTCTCCCACGCGAACCCTTCGCAAAGCTCTATAAACTGGGGAAAAAGAATCGGAGGGAGATTATCAACGCAATAAAAACCACAATCTTCTAATACCTTCAAGGTGGTGGTTTTGCCTGAACCAGAAAGGCCGGTAACAATTACTATCCCGACTTCATTCGATTTCATTGACCCAGCTTCGTAACTCTCCCCGTCTTCTTGTTTGAGGAGCAAGCTACCATTTAATATTTTTCATCTTCCTGGGCAATAATATCATAAATTTCTTGGGAAGTCTGCGCTTCCATAAGATTTTTCCGAAACCCGCTATCTTTGAGTAAACGAGATATTCGAGCCAGGGCTTTTAAGTGGATTCCCGCAGAATTTTCTGGGGCAATTAAGAGGAAAATAATGTGGGTAGGTTTCCCATCCATTGATTGAAAATCAACTCCTTCCAGACTCCTCCCGAAAGAGACGATGAGTTTTTTTATCTTCTTCACTTTTCCGTGTGGAATAGCAATACCATCTCCAATGCCGGTTGACCCCAACTCCTCCCTTTCCAAAAGGACCCGTAGCAGTTCGTTGCCGTCAATATCCAGTTCTTTCTTAACAATACAATCTACCATTTCCATTAAAACGTCTTTTTTTATTTTTGAGGAAAGGTTAGAGATAACAAAGTTTTTATCAATTAATTCAATTATTTTCATTAGTTACCCTCTTCGTGCCAAAGCTTCTTTGGCCGCAATATCTCATTCACTCACTCTTTCAGCCTCGATCAATCCGTAATTTCCATCGCGTCGCTGATATAAAACAGCGACGCGATTTGACTGGGCATTGGTAAAAACAAGGAATTCATTTTTGAAGAGGTTGAGTTGCATGATCGCCTCTTCTATGGTCATTGGTTTCACAAAGTGATTTTCAGTATGAATTACCTTCGGCTCTTGATTTTCAGTAGCACTTTCCAGGGCGATGATGTTATGCCGGATCGTTAATTCAGGCACACTTTTTCTTTTTCTTTGTTTTGTTTTACTTCGAATCGCTTGACTCATCACCTTATCCATCACCAGATCAATAGCATTGAAAAGATTTTCAAGAGACACTTCTTTACGGTTAAACCTAATGCCATCTCCGGTGACATTTACTTCTGCTATATAGCGCTTCTTTTCCATAGAAAGAATGACATCGGCATTTACTTGTCGCCCTATGTATTTCTTAATTCGGGAAATTTTTTCTTCTACATATTGTTTTAGGGAGTCGTTAGGTTCTATATGTCTGAAGGTAACTGAAATTTCCATATTCCTTATACCTCAAATTTAAAGGTTAATAATACCCTTTGAGTGTGTGGTTTAGAAAAATTTTTTCCTTTTATTAGAAGGAAGGAGCGACATCATTTCTCTATATTTAGTGACGGTGCGGCGAGCGATATTAACATTTTTTGCCTTAAGGATTTCGACAATTCTTTGGTCGCTATAAGGATGCCGTGGATCTTCGGTGGAAATAATTTTTCTAATCATATCTTTTACACTCTCTGAGGCAATATCGTCCCCAGTTACTGCCCTGATACTGCTATTAAAGAAGAATTTTAATTCAAAAATTCCGTGAGAGGTATGAACGTATTTATTATTGGTAACCCGGCCTACCGTGGATTCATGTACATTAATATCCTCAGCTACCTCTCTGAGAACCAGAGGCTTTAATTGACCTATTCCGTTATCAAAAAAATCTCGTTGAAACCTGATGATGCTGTACATCACATTTCTCACGGTATTCTGACGGTGATAAATACTTTTTATGAGCCAGACTGCAGATCGGAGCTTGTTTTGGATATACGCTTTGGAGTCCTCGGTAATGGAATTTTTATCTGACAGAACCTGACGGTAAAAAGAATTGATGTGCAATCGGGGCATTCCATCTTCATTAAGGACGACAACATACTCACCGTTTACTTTATACACATAAATATCAGGATTAATATATTGGGGTGCTTCAATATTAAAAGCTCGTCCTGGTTTTGGTTCTAAGGAATTGATGATTTTGACTGCCCTTATTACTTCCTCGCGACTCACATTGAGGTTTTTAGCAATAACACTATATTTCTTGGTGCTCAGGTTGGTCAAATGGTGATTAAGGATCGCCTCGATAAGGTTTTTATCTTTTTTACTTAGAGGGGAAAGTTGAAGCATGAGACACTCTTGCAGATTCCGGGCAGCTACTCCGGGGGGATCAAACGACTGGATTACCTTTAGTGCCTTTTCTACCTCTTCAGGTTTCATCCCGGTGAGAGAAGATAATTCCTCGAGAGAAGCAGCTAAATATCCATTGGTATCTAAGTTTCCGATGATAAGCTGACCGCATTGTCTCTCTTCAGGCTCTAAATTTGAAAACGTAAGCTGTTCCAATAAATGGTTTTCTAAGCCGCCTTTTTTATCTGGACTTCTTTCGATGAATTGCCTGGTCTCATCAGTATCGTCATCGTCTTCTTCTAATTTTGAAAGAGGGTCCCAGGGGGTTTTGGCTTCATAATAGAGATAATGACTCCAATCAAACTCATTGTTCGGGGAAGCATCTTTTTTAACATCTTCTCTATTCCCGCCAGCATATCCGAGTTCTTCGGTAAGCTGGGTTTCCTGGCTGGTCTTTTCCGATGAATTTTCTGACTTTTCTTCCAACATCGGATTTTCTTTTATTTCCTGGCGGATGAGATCTAACAATTCTAATCGGGAAAGCTGAAGGAGCTTAATAGCCTGCTGAAGCTGAGGGGTCATTACCAGCTGCTGGGTGAGTTTCAGGGTTTGTCTGATTTCAATGGCCATAGTAATCGGGTTACAATTCTTTTCTTAACTTTTTCAGCTCGGTAGTGACATCATGAAGTCCGGAGAAAGACTTATTCCCCAAGTAGGCTTCCCGAGCTTTTTTACTCCGGTAAATTTTTTCTGAATCCCCTTCTTCCACGATGCGACCCTTATAGAGGATATACGAACGATCACAAATATTAAGTGTTTCCTGATAATTATGGTCAGAAATAAGAATTCCCATTCCCTGGCCCTTTAGGTTCCGGATAATATCCTGAATTTCACCTACTGCAATAGGATCGATTCCAGTGAATGGTTCATCCAAAAGAAGAAATGAAGGTGAATTTACCAGGGCCCGGCTTATTTCCACTCGACGCCGTTCTCCACCAGAAAGAGAATACGCTTTATTTTTTGCTACGGAGGTAATACTCAAATCCTTCAAAAGCTTATGTAATCTCAATTGACGCTCTTCCGGACTGATGGCAAGTGTCTCAAGGATGGCCAGAACATTTTCTTCAACGGTTAATTTTCTAAATACCGAAGGTTCCTGGGGAAGGTAGCTAATTCCCTTTCGGGCTCGGAGGTACATAGGCATCTTAGTGATATCTTCCTGGTTAAGGAACACTCTCCCTTCATTCGGTTTTATGAGACCTACAATCATATAAAACGTCGTGGTTTTTCCTGCTCCATTAGCTCCTAAGAGCCCCACGATCTCTCCAGCTTTCACGTTGAGGTTTACACTATTCACGACCTTTCGTTTGCCATAGTATTTTGTGAGACCTTCAGAAAGGATTTCCATGGACAATACCCTGCTTTACTTTAAATTTTTCCCCATGGGATAAATAGTAGCGTTGACTCTATTTTGCTTTCCCCCTTCAATATCCATTTTGTCCTCTATTAATAAAATCGTAATTTTTTCTCCAGTGATTATATTATTACCTTGCCAGACTTTTGGTTTTCCCGTCAAGACAATCTTTTGGGATGGCTGGAAAAATGTTGCTTCCACACAGGTAGCCATTCGATCGTTCTGATTTATCTTTACATTTCCCTGGGCAATGATTTTATCAATCTTTCCTTCTTTGTTATAAAACGTTAAGAGTCGATCCGAAAAAATTACCATATCTTCTCGTTTGGCCACTACGTTTCCTAAAAAGTTAACCGTACGATTGCGGTTATCTGCTTCCATTCGATCAGAGGTTATGTTGATAGGCTGAGATGAAGAAAACGGTTTTTCGGATGTTGAGGATTTTTTCCCTGCACCCAGATCTGCTTCAGTCTCTTCCGGAAAAGTGTCAGGGGTTACTGGGGGAGGTTCGGAAACCGAAGACGCGACGTTGACAGGAGCTTCCTCAACCAGGCTTGTTGAGTCCTCAACCGGTGTTGATGCTTTTGTTTCTGAGACCGGCGCTTCTTCATTTTCTACCGGGGAAGTGACCGGTGGAGTAATAGGGGAAGGAAAGGGCTCGGATTTTCCAGGGGAAGAGTCTGGCTGCAGCTCTTCCTCTAAAATGGTGGGCTTATCCGGAGCACTTTCCAGCGGTGTCTCCTTGAGGGCAACAGCTAAAATCTGCTGCGAGATTTTACTTCCCAGCTGTTCGATCAATTGGTCCAAATCTTTCCCTTCCACAAAATCTTTATAGAAAAGAGATTCTTTCAGGGGTGTGAAGACTCGAGCATCTATACTAAGGTTATCATCGATTTTGGTTAGACTTCCATAAACGAGAAATTGAGAACCAGTTTTCTGGGCGATGCTATTAAGTTCCTCAGGATTAAAGATAGAGGCTTCTCTTCCTGCTATAATCCTATTGACCTCTTCTGGAGCTAACGTAGTGATAGCTTTTTTTTCTAATTGCTGGGCCAAGCGAGTGGAAATAACCTCTTGAAGATAACCCACTTTTTCTCCGCTGTAGATTTGAAACGGTAGAATCCCCACCCGGCTGACCGTTTTGCCAAGAAGGGTATTCTCAGCCCCATCCCAAAACAAAAGTAAGCACATCACCATACCCATAAGGAGGGTTTTTATGGTACCATGCTTCATCCCAGTATAAAGAAATATCCCGAATAGATTCATTTTTTCCCCCGTGCCTGTACATCGTTTAAAAGAAAAATCTTTTCTCTTTCGATATCCACTACCATTCCCTTTCCTTCCAAAGAGAATTGTGGACCTTCAAGAAAAGCTTTATCTTCGGTTTTAGCCTGCCGTTTTTCAGCATTATACTGTAACGACCCCGTTCGGAATTGATACCCATCATTCGATGTCCCAATGACATTGCCCGACAATGTAATGTCCCTGGTGGTAATGTTAAGAAGACCAATATCACTCCGCAAGGTAAATACCTGGCCCTCTTTGTAATAGAAGGTAATATCAACCTTCTCAAATTCTGCGAGTTTCTTCGCTTGGAAATAGTTCGCTGCCAAAGCGGTTAGCTCCCACTCTTTAACACCGTGTTCGTCAGTGGAAGTATAATGAATTTTTTGAAAATTCATGTCCGCATCTTTGGTATTTGCCGGGGGTTCTGGTGCTTGAATAGTATCTCTTGAAAGAGAAAAGTTAAGCACGAGCACTATGATCACCCCTACGAACGCAGCGATCCCGATCCCCGCCACATAAGCTTTCGTTCGGGGAAGAGAAAGCGAAAGGTGTTTAACTGCATGGATCATTCTGCCGTTCATGGTTCTCGATACGATTTGAGCGCGGATAGCAACTTTTCCCATTTTTCCTGAGATTTCAGAATCAATTCACACACTTCTCTTACCGCTCCTTTCCCCCCCGTATGTCGCGTGACATAGTCAACACTTTCCTTAACTTCTTCAGCAGCATCGGCAACACCTACCGCAAATCCGACTCGGGATAAGAGGGGAAGGTCCACTAAATCATCCCCAATGAACCCTACCTGGTCAGGGGTTATTTTCTCCTTTTTCAGGATTTCTTCAAATGCTGCTACCTTATCCTTAACCCCCTGATACACTTCTTGGATACCTAATTCACGAGCACGGTGCTCGACGGCTTCAGACTTTCGGCCCGAGATAATGGCCACCTTGATGTTTTCCCGGAGTAATAGGGCTATGCCCAAGCCATCCCGGACATTGAATACTTTACCTTCTTCCCCCTTGCTTGAACAGATAAGTCCTCCATCAGTCATTACTCCGTCCACATCTAAAATCAAGATTCGAACTCTTTTAGCCTTTTCAATCACGCTAAATGATTCCCTCCTTAAGGATATCATGCATGTGGACGATACCCACCACTCGATTCTCCTTCTTTCCTTTATACACGAAAAGAGAAGTAATAGCATATTCTTCCATCATGCGGAGGGCTTGGGCAGCCAACGCATCATTGCGAATTCGTTTAGGGTTGGTGATCATCACTTCCGAAGCTCTTTTATTAAGGAGATCATCATGTTTTTCCAAAGCCCGGCGCAGGTCACCGTCAGTGACAATACCGATTAAGTTTTTTCCCCTATCAATAACGCCGGTCACTCCCAACCGTTTTGAAGTCATTTCTAATAACGTATCTTTCATTAGGGTATTCTCGGTAACCAAGGGAATGCGATCACCTTTGTGCATTATATCTTCTACCTTGAGAAGGAGCCTTTTCCCCAAGGCCCCTCCCGGATGAAGAATGGCAAATTCTTCCTCTTTGAAACCTTTTTTCTCCAGAATTGCGACCGCAAGTGCATCTCCCATAGCTAACGCAGCGGTTGTGCTGGACGTAGGAACTAAACCCCAGGGACAAGCCTCTTCTTTAACACTGGTATGGATTACAATATCCCCCTTTGAGGCTAAGCTTGATCTCTCATTTCCAGTAATGACGATCATTTTTATGCCCATTCGTTTGAGGATGGGGATCAATTGCACGATTTCCACGGTTTCACCGCTATTGGAAACAATAAGGATAATATCTTTGGAAGACAGCATTCCCAGATCACCATGAATGCCCTCGGCGGGATGCATAAAAAAAGCTGGGGTACCAGTACTGGCTAAGGTAGAAGCAATTTTTTTGCTAATTAACCCTGACTTGCCGATTCCAGTCAATACTACTTTCCCTTTGCACCTGGAAATAAAGTCAACCGCGCGGTCAAAATTATCATCTATTTTATCAATGAGACCTAAAATGGCTTCAGCCTCAATCTGTAAGACTCGCCGGGCAGTTTCTTGAATCATGGTTAGTGTTTCCTGGTGACGCTGGCAATTTTTTTTATTTTTTTGAGAAGCGAAGGCACTTCTGTAACTCTTAAGGAGTTTGGCCCATCGCAGAGGGCTTTTTCAGGATTTTCGTGTACTTCCATATAGAGCCCATCAATACCTACCGCCGTTGCGGCCATGGCAAGGGCAGGAATAAACTCCCGCTCTCCCCCGGAAGAACTTCCTCTTGCTCCAGGGAGTTGAACGCTGTGGGTAGCATCAAAAATCACCGGAAAACCAAACTTACGCATAATGATGAAAGAGCGCATGTCAACTACTAAGTTATTGTAACCAAACGTTGTACCCCGTTCGGTTAAGAGAATGTTGTGATTATTAGTGAAAACTATTTTTTCAATAATCGAACCCATTTCGTAAGGAGAAAGAAACTGTCCCTTTTTTATATTTACCGGTTTACCTTGATGGGCAGCGGTGGTGATGAGATCCGTTTGACGACATAAGAAAGCGGGGATTTGGATTACATCCAAAACCTGGCTTGCTTGGATAACTTCACTTAGTTGATGTACATCCGAAAGAACAGGAACGCCCACCTTTTTTTTGACGTTAGCCAAAATAGTGAGTCCCTTTTCAAGTCCCGGCCCCCGATAGGAATCAATAGACGTTCGGTTCGCTTTATCGTAAGAAGCTTTGAAAATAAAGGGAATAGCGAGCTTCTCCGTTATCACTTTTAATTTCTCGGCTAACCGTAGGGTTGATGCTTCACTTTCAATTACACAGGGCCCGGCTATGAATACCAGGGGGTTACCTCCTCCAATCAGGATATTTTTTACTTTTACTGGATGCGTCATGGTTTAAGATTTGTAATGTAATGATGCCCGTATGAATTCCCGAAAAAGGGGATGGGGGTCCATCGGTCTCGATTTAAACTCAGGATGAAACTGACAACCCAGAAACCAGGGATGACCCTCAATTTCGATAATCTCCACCAGTTTTCCATCCGGAGACATTCCTCCAATTTTAAGCCCCTTATTTCCGAGGCGATCTTTATACGCCAAATTGAATTCATACCTATGACGATGACGCTCGTAGATAAGCTCTTTTTGGTAAGCCTGAGAGGATAACGTATCGTTCGGAATTTTACACGGATATTCCCCCAGGCGCATGGTTCCGCCTAAATTGGAATGTTCGTCCCGCTTTTGCACCGAATGATTCTTATAGTCCACCCACTCTTTAAGGAGGTAAATGACCGGATCAGGGGTATTGGGGTGGAATTCTGAACTATAAGCTTCTTTGATAGCGCACACTGATCGGGCAAACTCAATAACCGCAAGTTGCATCCCCAAACAAATCCCAAAAAAGGGGATCTGCTGTTCCCGGGCATATTTGATAGCCTGGATTTTTCCCTCGATCCCCCGGTCCCCAAAACCACCCGGAACAAGAATACCATTAGCTCCTTCAAGGAGAACAGTATCCCCTTTTTTTTCTATCTGTTCAGAATCCACATGGCTAAGGTTAACTCGGCAATCATTCGCAATCCCCCCGTGGACAAGCGCTTCATTAAGACTTTTATACGAATCAATGAGATTGACATATTTCCCTACAATGGCGATTGTTGTGGAAGTCTTCGGTTCCTTAATCTTTTTTATAATTTCATACCATTTTTCCAGATGAGGAGCGCCAGTCCAAATATTAAGGAGCTCCACAATCTTCTCATCGATTCCCTCTTGGTGGAAAACAATCGGCACTTCATAAATATGGTTTACATCGAGGGCAGTTATTACAGCACTTTTATCAATGTTACAGAAAAGTGCAATTTTTGACTTCACCTCATCCGGGAGAAAACGACTTGTTCTGCAGAGAAGGATGTCAGGCTGGATGCCAGTTTCCTGAAGTTCTTTAACACTGTGCTGGGTAGGTTTGGTTTTCAATTGCCCGGCGGTTTCGATATAAGGTACTAACGTTAAATGAACATACAGAACATTGTTTTTCCCCAGGTCATTTTTAAGCTGCCTGATAGCTTCAAGAAAAGGTAACGATTCGATATCTCCCACGGTCCCACCAATTTCAACGATCGCTATATCAGCTCCCACCCCTACCGCAAGAATCTTTTGCTTTATTTCATCAGTAACATGAGGGATCACTTGAACAGTTCCCCCCAGATACTCTCCTCTTCTTTCTTTATTTATTACCGCATCGTAAATCTGACCAGTGGTAAAATTATTTTTTTTCCCCATCCGAGCGGATGTATACCTTTCGTAATGTCCTAAATCTAAATCGGTTTCAGCTCCATCATCAGTAACGAAAACTTCGCCATGTTGAAAAGGGTTCATAGTACCAGGGTCAACATTGATGTAAGGATCGAGTTTTAAGAACGTAACTTTTAGCCCCCGAGCTTCCAATAAAGCTCCGATGGACGCAGCCGCTACCCCTTTTCCCAAGGAAGACAGGACTCCGCCAGTGATAAAAATATACTTCTGCTTAATCAATTACTCTCCTCTCTTTAAGAAAGATTACAAGAAATTCCTTTTGTTTTAACCAGGTGTCTCACTCGTTCTAAATCATTGGCAGTATCAACCCCAATAGTATCAATGTTCGTGGTGCCCACTTTGATTTTATATCCATGCTCTAAGGCCCGGAGTTGTTCTAAACACTCAATTTTTTCAAGGGGTGTTGGTGCTAACTGGGCAAAATGAAGAAGAAAATCTCGCTTATAGGCATATAAACCAACGTGTTTATAAACTAAAAGCGGAGAAGGCCCACCCTTAATGTCTTTAATACTGCCCCATAGTTCACGAAAGAAGGGAATAGGGGAACGGGAGAAATAGAGGGCGTAGCCAGTCGCGTCAGTAACTACCTTCACCACATTGGGGTTAATAATCTCATCCGCAGCGGTTATTTCTCGCTTTAACGTAGCCATAGAAATTGATGGATTTTCTTGGATACACCGAACAACTGCATCCACCATCGAGGGATCCAAAAGCGGTTCATCCCCCTGAACATTTACCACGATATCCCAATCCATTGTTCCTGCGATTTCGGCAAGGCGATCGGTTCCGGAAGAATGGTGGGATGAAGTCATCCTGCACTTTCCGCCAAAACGTTTCACTGCCTCAAAAACTCGCTCGTCATCTGTTGCTACCCAGACTTCATCAATCAATCGAGCCCTTCGGGCTCTTTCATAGACCCACCGAATCATAGGTTCTCCGGCTATCTCGGCAAGGGGTTTGCCTGGAAGACGGGTCGAATGATAACGTGCAGGAATTACAGCGGCAACTTTCATGGATAAGATAGTGTTATTATTTTTGAAAATATAATAGAAAATGGTCAAAGTCAAGCAGCGAAAACCCAAGAAAAGTATCCCGTTATTATTGACATTGCAAACATTATTCGATATTTTAAAAGAAATAGTAAAAAAGAGAATTTTTCCCCGGGATTAGAAAGGTAAGCATTATTTTTTATGAAATGCCCGTATTGTCGCCACTTAGAAAACAGAGTCATTGATTCAAGGATGAGCAAGGACGGGAATATCATCCGTAGGCGACGGGAGTGTTTTTCGTGTCACCGGAGGTTCACTACTCATGAACGCATTGAAGAGATCATGCCGATGGTGATTAAAAAGAACGGGGATCGAGAACCATTTGATAGGAATAAAATTTTGATCGGAATCCAAAAGGCGTGTCAGAAAAGACCAATCAGTGCTGAAGAAATGGATAGCATGGTTCAGGGGGTTGAAGAATTCCTGCAAGAAAGCGGGGAAAAAGAAATTGGTTCCACGGCTATCGGTGAAAAAGTTATGCAGGAACTCCATCATTTGGACGACGTAGCCTATGTCCGTTTTGCTTCAGTCTATCGCTCTTTCAAGGACATTACTGATTTCATGAGTGAAGTAAAAGATCTCCTTGGAACTCGCCGAAAACCCAAAAACAAAGACCACTAATCCTGCTTACCCCCTTGAAAACCCCCAGTGCCCCAACACCTGAAAACTATATGCGCATGGCTATTAAACTGGCCTCAAGAGCAGTGGGGCAAACGAGTCCCAATCCACTGGTAGGCGCGGTAATCGTTAAAGATGGCCACATTGTTGGGAAAGGATACCATCGCCGTGCTGGCGAGCCACATGCGGAAATTAATGCTCTTGCTGAAGCAGGGAATCAGGCAATGGGGGCTGAATTGTATGTAACCTTAGAGCCTTGCAGTCACTATGGAAGAACCCCTCCGTGTGTGGATGCGATTATTCAGAGAAATATTAAAAAAGTATTTGTGGGGATGCTGGATCCTAACCCCTTAGTAAACGGAAAAGGAATCCACAAATTGCGGGAAGCAGATATATGGGTAACGACCGGAATATTAGAAGAAGCGTGTCAGGAGCTTAATGAAATTTTTATTAAATATATCACCACTAAGCGGCCTTTTGTTATCTTAAAGGCGGCAGCGAGTCTGGACGGGAGAATTGCCGCGGTTGGGGGAGATTCAAAATGGATTACCAATGAAAAATCCCGGGAATATGTCCATTGCTTGCGAAATCAGGTGGATGCGGTGCTGGTGGGAATAGGAACGGTCCTAAAGGACGACCCTCAGTTAACTACACGGTTAAAGAATCGAAAGGGAAAAGATCCGATCAGAATAGTGGTTGACTCCACTTTAAAGATTTCCCCCAAAGCCAAAGTTTTTAACCCTGAATCCAAAGCCCCAACTATCATTGCCACTACTCCTAATGCTCCCCTAAAGCAAATTAAAGCCATCGAAAAACAGGGAGGGAGGGTTATGGTAATTCCATCCCAAAATCAGATTGATTTGAACTTACTTATGGAGACCCTGGGAAAAGAGGATGTCACCAGTGTCCTGGTTGAAGGAGGAAGCCAAATCAATACCTCAGCTTTGCAGGCAGGGATAGTAGATAAAGTTTTATTTTTTTATGCCCCCCGGATAATAGGAGGAAAAAATGCTCCCCTTCTTGTTGTTGGTGAAGGGGTTTCGAAAGTGGAAGATGCCCTTTTACTCCATCGAATCAAAACCCGGAGGTTTGGGGATGATGTGATGATCGAGGGGTACGTTAAATAATAAAAAAGGAGTAGAATTATTGACTTTTAACATAAGAGGTGATGGATGACAAAATTTGTCATTGGAAGGAGGGTTTCTGGGTTTTCACCCAGAAGCGGTATATCCGCATTGCGTCTATACCGCCAATTTGGGAGTACAACGCAATGCACATATGAACGAGATAAGCGGTCATCGGCTTCGCCTCGACCGCTTATCGGGCTGGCGTCTTACCGAGGTCGAAGCCGACTCCGCCTATCAGGCGGCTAACCGGCTTCTCCCAAATGCCCTTCGGGCACTTCGGCAAGCCGCCAGCCCGTTATATGAAATACATTTTTTCCTTTTAACCCTACAACGATACTTAAATTGATTTTGTTATTGACTACGATATTTAACCTGCTATACTTTCGGAAAAACCACGAAAGGAGGCAGAGTCATGTTACCAGAATGCAGGTATCAGGAAGATCCATACGCTGTTCCACAATTTAGC
>JAZDOO010000166.1:0-3616 GCA_043798555.1 Pseudomonadota bacterium
GTGCTTGATAGTTTTGCTTTGGCAAGTCTTTTTCACCACGCTTTATCCCCTTCCCATTCTCGAGTGTAAGGATTAAATCGCTCAGTTTCGCCAGGCCTCATATGACCCCACGTTTCCTTATCCGAAGGGATTCGATATTCCGGGTCAGTTTGGTCGTAAGGCCAACCCCAATTATGGGGAGTATAATGTTGCGGATCTTCCGGTTCATATTGTTCTTGACCCTGGTCTTGCTCTTGGCCATATTCCCAACCCCAACCGTTGGCTCCAGGTGCAAAAAGAAGAACTAAAATAAAAAGTAACGTATAAAGTTTCTTCATAGGAACCTCCTTTTTATAACAGTAGATTAAGACCGGTTCATTTCAGCCATACTACGATCGCTCCGTGATTCTCCTTTTAGGGTAATTCCCTCTATCAGAATTATACCTCGATTCTTATAGTAAGCAACATTTTTCATATAGTTCCGTAGCGCGTTATTGAAAGGAAATAAAAACCCTCCCTTTGCTAAAGGGAGGAAGTATTCTTAAGCACGCTCCTGATCCGTGCTTCCAAATTGATTAAGTACGCTGACTCCGGCTGTTTGGGAAGCGGCACCTGATCGTACTCGATGCCTTTGATGGAGTTGATGACCCGGCTCATATCTCCTCCTTCAACCTGCCAGAACTTCTCCACCATGGCCTTGAAATCAAGGGCCGTTTGAATTGAGCGCCGGAAGAAGTCCTGCACGTCCCCGGCGACGTAGACAAAATTGTGACCCTGGCAAAGAATCTCCACGTCCAAACCCGCCCAGCGCTTCAGTGAATTCAAATAGGCATCGAAATCCACCAGGCAATCGGTAATTTTATAGTATTTTAATAAATTTTGCTAAAAATATCAACTAACTTCTCACCCACAGGCGTCAGAACACTGAAAGGGTGTCATTGCGTAGGATTAAGGAACCAGAATGTATGCATCTGCGTTTTTCGGTTTTGGATTTCCTGTCCTTGGAATGGAGCGCTTGCCCTTTACAACCTGTAAAAAATATCGACAGAGTTCCTTATCCCACCCCAGGAAACATCCTGGGGGCGACTCCAAAATCATTTTTATTTTTAACTTGTTAACCTACAATTACCCTTTTTCCCCCTTGGCATAGCTCTTGCTAACTTTTTTTGTTAGTCATTGAGTAGGGAGGAAAATTGTGCACGAAGAGTTTACCATTTTGGTAGCGGACCGAAACCGAAATATCCGGGAATTTTTACACCGCGAACTTTCCGCGGAAGGATACCATATTGAGTTGGCGCATGATGGCCGAACGTTATTGATGATGCTTAAGAATAAATGTCCTGATCTCCTGATCTTAGATTTGGAAATACCCTTTATTGATGGAATAGAGATATTAGAGCAACTCCAGGATCAGCAATCCTCTATTCCGGTTGTGGTTCACACCCTTCTTACGGAATATGCAAATCATCCCGCGGTTCAGCGCGCTGCTGCCTTTGTGGAGAAGATGGGGAATAACATTATTGGTCTTAAAGAGGTAATTGTTGAGGTATTACGGAAATATTATCCCCATCGGTTTAAAACAAAGGAACTGATTGAGGAAAACTGTAAAAGCATCAACCATTGCACATAGGTATTTTTTTCTTCCATACCCCCCCAGCCTCGATTTTCTCCTGGTCTCAAACAGAACATACTGCTGAGACATCGCGCTTTGCTTTTGTAAGGGTACCCTCACGATAGCATTACCATTTAAATAGTTACCGCAATTTGCATTTGAATGTTTTTCAAGGTGGTGTTATAATTACCCTCTAAAATGTTTTTTTGAGTAAAGGTTAACGATAATGATCTGGAAGCGAATTAGTTTGCGCACGCGGATTTTTCTGATTTTAGCCCTTTTGGTGTTGATTATATTGGGGGGCGGCTTGGTTATGGTATGGTATACTTATAGGATGGAAGCTCTTTTCGCGAGTCTTATCAGCTCGGATTTTGCTGCGTTACAGGTGGTGGAAGGATTGGAAACTGATTTAGCCAACCAGAAGGGACTTGTTTCTTATTATTTTATTGACGGTGACGTGAACTGGCTTAAGCAATTAGACGAGTATCGTGAGCGTTTTAAAGAGCAGCTTAATGATGTGAGGAAGTATGCTTTTTTCAAGGCGGACGTGCAGATCATTGACAAGATTGCATCGGAGTACCTTCGCTATATCAAGGATAAAGATCAGGTAATCGCTCTCTACAAAGCTGGGAAAAGGGAGCAAGGGGCTAAACTGCACCAGGCGGTCCGTTCCCAATTCTTTAAGATCCTTGATCTTTGCGATTCCTACAAACATCTTCATTACCAAAAAATTAACCAGACTCGAAACAACAGCCGCTCTCAGGCGAAGCGTCTAAGAATTATTGCCGGGACAGCTATGTCCACTGCCTTTCTTCTTGGTGTCCTCCTGGCGGGTATTCTGGTGACTCAAATTTTAGATCCCCTTCGCAAACTCGCATTTGAGACGAATCGTTCAGATAACGCGGAAAAACCCGGCAATGAGATCGTTACCCTTAGCCACCGGGTTCGCGGGTTAATCAAAGACATGGACAGCACAAAAATTGAGCTTGAGCGGAGTCGGGAGCACCTTCTGCAATCGGAGAAATTGGCGTTAGTGGGAAAACTGGCTGCTGGGGTAGCTCACAGTATTCGTAACCCGCTAACGTCGGTGAAAATGCGGCTTTTTTCCATGGAGCGAAGTCTGGACCTTTCTCCAACCCAAAAAGAAGATTTCGAGGTAGTTTCAGGGGAGATTCGTCATATTGAGAATATCGTTAAAAATTTCCTTGAATTTTCACGGCCACCCAAGTTGAAAATGCAAAAAGTAAGCCCCTCCGACGTAGTGGACAATATTCTTCAGCTTCTCCGTCATCGCCTTGATTCATACAATGTAGAAATAAAATTAAAACGGCCGAGACGACTCCCTGAAGTATTAGCAGACCCGGAACAATTAAAAGAAGTCTTTGTCAATTTGATAGTAAATGCCTGTGAGGCAATGACGAATGGCGGAGTGATTGTGATTCGTGAGGAGGAAGGTTTTAAGGAGCAAATAGGACGGGCGGCAATCGTGCGCGTGAAAGATAATGGCCCGGGAATCCCTAAGGGAATTCAGGAAAAAGTATTCCAGCCATTTTTTAGTACCAAAGAAGAAGGCACGGGTCTCGGGTTAGCTATTGTTGCAAGGATTGTGAATGAACACGGGGGGTGGATCAATTTGGAATCGCAGGAAGGTAAAGGGGCAACTTTTATCATCATTCTCCCACTAAAAAAGGAAGAGATATGAGTAAGATCCTCATAGTTGACGATGATTTTCATTTACGACAGAGCTTCGAGAAGCTTTTAGCCGAAGAAGGGCATGAGGTATTTGCTGCTTCCACCGGGGAAGCAGGCATTGCGATGACGAGAGACCAGGTTCTGGATTTGGTCATCATGGATATGCGTTTGCCGGGAATGGATGGTTTGAAAGCCTTCAAGGTGATACGCGAGGTTGAACCTAAGCTTCCCGTAATTGTTATGACTGCCTTTGGTACCACTGAGACTGCCATCGAAGCTACCAAGCTCGGGGCTTTTGACTATGTACTCAAGCCTTTTGAGATTCCGGAAATG
>JAZDOO010000169.1:0-3980 GCA_043798555.1 Pseudomonadota bacterium
TAGCAGATTAGATACTCCCGGAGCGCAGCCTAATATCAGAAGGTGAAAATTTCATAATGTTGGTTCTTTCGTACCACTACGAAACATACCGTACCCATCAGACCTTACCGTGGCAACAAGTTTTTCAATTTCATTCGTGGGGACGTCATATTTCACCAATACCCGGGCAAAGATTTGTATGGATGTCTCAAATTCCTCCGGAACTACTTCATCTGCTCCTAAGTCATATAAGGGCTGAACTTCTCCGAAAAAGCGCGTACGAGTAATGATATGGATTGCGGGGTTGAGTTTCCGGCCAAGTTCGGTAACCCTCCGGGTCGCAGCGGGATCGGAAATGACGATTAAGAGAACCTTCGCCGCTTTTATTCCCGTATGTTCAAGTACCTCCCGTTGCGAAGCATCCCCATAGAAAATTGGTTCTCCCTTGGCCCTTTCCGACCTTACTGTTTCCGGATTCATTTCAATCACTACATAAGGTATGTGTCCAGCTTTTGCGGCCATTGCAACATTTCTACCATTTAAGCCAAACCCCACAATGATGATATGACCATCTGGTATTTGAGGCGTATGAACAGCGGTTTTAGGTGCTATTGGATACAACCCTAATCTTAATTTATTAGGTATTGGTAACCGTAAGACGAGATCTGCCAACGAAGGGGAGATAGTAATTATGAAAGGAGTTGTCGCCATAGTGATAATAGAGAGAGAAAGAAAATATTGGTAGATATCTTGAGAAAATACGCCGTATGCGATCGCTACCGAAGCTAAGACGAAGGCAAATTCTCCCACCTGACTGAGTGACAGTCCCACCAAAAGCGCAGTTCGAAGAGGAAAACCCATGAGAATAACCGCTATACCGGCGATAACCGCCTTTGCGATCACAACCCCGATAACAATCAGCACAATAATTAATAAATGCTGGAAGAAAAAACTGACGTTAAAGAGCATCCCAATAGAAACAAAGAAAAGACTCGTAAAAACATCCCGGAAGGGCAAAATATTACTGAGCGCCTGAAGACTGTATTCAGATTCAGATAAAATAAGCCCTGCTAAGAAAGCACCTAAGGCAAGGGAAAGTCCCACACTGGAAGTAAGCCATGCAACTGCAAAGCAAATAACAAGAATGCTTAGAATAAAAAGCTCGCGGCTCCGGGTTTTAGTGATTTGGAAGAGAACCTTCGGAACAATCCATTGGGAGCCTAAAAACACGAACAGAATGATACCAATACCTTTGAGCAACAAAACAACTATGGACTGTCCAGCATTGTCTCTTATCCCAGCCAGAAAAGGGATTACCAACATTATGGGAACAATAATGATGTCCTGGAAAATCAAAATGGCAAGGGCTATCCTTCCATGGGGACTATCAATTTCAGCCCTTTCCTGCAATATCTTTAATACGATAGCCGTGCTGCTGAACGAAATGAGGAATCCTAAAAGAACTGATTCCTTGACCGGCAGGCCAAATTTTAAAGCTATGAAATAGACAACGAAATATGTCAGGGCCCCTTGGAGTGATCCACCTATCAGCAAAAATCTCTTGATTCGCAAGAGACTTTTGAGCGAAAACTCGATGCCAATAGTAAAAAGTAATAAAATGATACCGACTTCAGCCAATATTTCAACTTCATGCACTGTATCTACTATTTTCAGTCCATTTGGTCCGACTGCGATTCCCGTAAGCAGGAAACCAACAACTGAAGGGACACGAAGCCGGTAAAATAGAGAGAGGACAGCAATCGAGAATGCAAATATAATAAAAAGGTCTCTTAGTAACGGGACTTCCAAAGTTCCCCTCCCACTGACTAACACTATATCAGAATTCTAAGCTGAAACTTCATGGATGTGATCTTGCAACTCTCTAAAACCTTTCTTTACTATGTTGAACTACGCCTCACTTCTCGCCTCTCATTATCAACCGTAACGCAACCGGTGCAAAGAGAGTAGTGAGGGCAACGACGAAAACAACAACCGCATACATTGCGTCATCAAAAATAGCGCTTTTCTTCCCTATCTCTGCAAATATCAGGCCAACCTCTCCGCGTGGGACCATGGCAATTCCAGCAGAAAGCTTCTCCCGAAAGCTGCCTCTGACCCATATGCCGCTAACCAACTTACCAATAATAGCTACAGCAGTCAATGAAACCGCTATCTTCCAGAAAACCGGTGAAGTAAAATCTATAGCTCTAAGATTGATCGAAGCTCCGACAACGACGAAAAAAATGGGGACAAAAAGATCGATGATGGGCTTCATATTCTCTTCGATCTTTTCAGTAAGGTCATGGCTGTAATGCTCTCTCTTAGAACCCAAACGCAAGGAGAATCTTCGTGCCAGAGCGATACCGGCAGTAAAGGAACCCAATATTGCTGGTGCCCCAACCTCATGGGCTATAACCGCTAACACGAGAATTAATGAGATGATAAGGGTAGGCACCATACCTTTCGTCCTGCTTTTGGAGGAAAGGTTGGAGATAAGGGGAACAAGCAGTTTTGCAATCACGGGAGCGACTAAAAGGAATACGGTAATAAAGGCAAACATCTTCACTGTTCTCACTATACTCACTTCCCCGGTAGTCGCAAACTCGTAAAGTATGGCGAGAATGAGAACTCCCACAATGTCATCCAGGACTGCCGCCCCGAGGACGATCTTTGCTCCTTGGGTATGTTGTTTGTTTAAATCCACCAGGACTCGCACGGTTATCCCGATACTTGTGGCAACCAGTGTACCACCAACAAAAAGGGAAACTAAAAATGAGAGGCCCAATACGTTGTTACAAATCCAGAACCCAAGTAATGCCGGGACAAAAACTCCTGTCAAAGCAACCAGCAGTGATTGGGTCCCAACCCTAATAAGTTGTCCCACATCAGTTTCAAGCCCGACTTCAAAAAGCAGCAGCAGAATCCCTATCTCTGCAAGGAGATATAGGGTGGCATCAGGCTCTATTATCCCTAACAGGCTTGGACCGATGAGTATGCCTGCAATTACTTCTCCCAAAACCGAAGGGAGTCGTAAATATGCAAATACTTCCGCAAAGAGTTTGGCGGAAACAAGGATTACCAGCAGTTTAAGAAAAAATTCAGCTACTTCCATTAGAATAAACAACCAATAAAAATTACTGCAAACAAAATTCCGGTTTTCTTAATTTTATAATCCTCCTGTATTTAGCCTACACCCTATTTTCAACTAACCGGAGACCTCAGTACCTGCCGAATGGCAGATAACACCTGTTGGTGGAGTTTCCCGTTGGTTGCCACAATACCAGTGTTGTGGGATAATTCCCTGCCTGTAGAAAAATCTATTGGCTGACCATAGATATCGGTTATTGCACCGCCGGCTTCCTTCACCATCAGCCATCCGGCAGCATGATCCCAGATTTTTTCCTGGTAACCTGCTTTACTGGGAAGCCGCAAATATATCGAAGCGTCACCCCGGGCTACGATTCCGTACTTACACTGGCTATCAATTCGGACCGGCTGGACCTTGATACCCAGGATCTCTGCAACCCGGGCGGAATCGTGGTGCGATGAGTGATCAGCCTCTACCGACTCACAAAATGACGCCATCTCCGGATTGTCAATTTCCGCCACTCGAATCCGTTTTTCCTTTGGGTTATCAATCAGCCGCACGAACGAGCCCTGATGTTCAACCGAAACAAAAATGCACCCTTTAGGCCCAGCCGGTTGATCTAAGTCAAGCGGGAGGTTGGGACAGCCCAGTACTCCTACGACTACCCTTCCGTCCTCAATCAGGACGAGCGCAATAGCATACTGCTCTCCCCGAAGAAATCCCTTGGTCCCGTCAATGGGATCAAGCACCCAGAAGCGGCCAGTGGGTCCACCACGGTGGTTACAACGGTCAATAGCGGCAAAAATTTGTGCCTGCTCCAAGGCCGGGAAAATACCCTTTACGTAATAAAGGATTTTCTCCTTGATATCAGCACCAACATTCTTTAGATTTTCTTCGGCAGCGATAGGGTCAT
>JAZDOO010000179.1:0-5703 GCA_043798555.1 Pseudomonadota bacterium
GTCCCCATACTCGGAGACTGGATGGTCTTAAAACAATCGGCCTTGCCGGGCCAGTTCATGCCGTAGCGTTCCTTACCGACATCTACTGCTTCGCCAAGGGCGAGTTTCAGACGCTCAAAATCAATCTTCCCGCCCTCGGTGCGGATTTCAGGAAATAGTCGCAGTACTTCTTGTTTTTTGTCTTCGGTAATATCGTGAGAATGAAGGTTGATTTTTTCGGGTTGATCGGTAGTCATGTTTTCCTCAAAAATATTTCTTTCTTATTAGAGCGTATCGAAATATTCCCACTCACGGGAATAGCGGTACGCTGAACTTGGGTTAAATGTAAAGAAAATGTAGTTTAAATGTAATTCTACGCCTTGAAAATGATTGATTTTCAATTGGTTGCATTATTTATCCGTCAAAAGTAGCCATGGCATAATGTAATTTAGGCTAACCGCCAATAGCCATGTCTTTTTGAACCTTCATGTTTAATCTTGCCTTCTTGACGCAATTCTCGAAGGCGGTTGGAGATATCCATCGGTTCAAGTTCAGGGAAGATATCCTGAAAATCTTTGAAGTACCCCTTTTTGTTCTTCGCCAAGTGCCTGAGGATAAATTCTTTTTGTTTTTCCCTGGGGAGGCCTGAAATTCTTGTGTGGATACCAGCCTTTCCTTCAGATACATAATATGTATGTGAAAGAATATATCTCGCGTCTTTCGTCCTTCCCACTTTTTCAATTAACCCCATCTCCAAAAACTTCCCCTTGAACTTCACCTCTTCAATTTTTCGAAGTTCCCGTATTTTCTCCAGTTCAAAAATTTCTTCAAAGGAAAGTAACGTCTGCTTTTCCCTGGCTACTTTTTCAAGAAATAAAATAAAGTTCTTGTCCTTAACCTGGGCTGGTATCTTAAGTGTAACGGAATAGGTATCGCTATCGCCCAAATCCGGCACCCCTTTCCCCTCCCGGATCGTGCTTTCAAAAATGTCTTTCATTCCTTGTCCCGCACGTTCCACCAATTCCGCTTTTTCAAACGTCTCGGCAATGCGCCGGTTACGCCAACAGGATTTATAAAGAATATTGTCAATGGTGATGCCTGGTGGAAACCCTCCGGGACTTTCAATAACAAACTCCTTAGGAGATGCTTTAATAAAAATTGATCTTCCGCCGATGGAATAATCCCGATGGGTCACAGCATTAAGGAGAGCTTCTCGGATCGCTTTTTCATTAAACGCAAACACTTCCCTCTGAAACAGACCTTCTTGAAATGGAAACCGTGAGTTCCGGGCGTTTATCGTTTCCCATATCGCATCATAGATTTTAAAAAACGGCTCCCGCCAATTGACTCTGAAATCATGCGGTATCTTTCCTGATTCCTGACGCCATTCAAAAATAGTTTCGCTTCCCGGCAATAAGGATTCTAATTTCCCCTTTTTTCCACACAGAATAAGCGCGGCGTAATTGAGCCCCTTTTCTGACAATAAACCCACAGCCGTTAACATTTTCTCATCAGGGAACTCCAAGAAATCAACTCGTTTTGCCTTTTGCGCCCATCGCGTACGAAAATTCTGTAATGCTTCTTCATCCAGGTCGGTGATTTCTAAACCCGGAACAATCTGAGCAGAGAAATCTGGTTCGGTCTCATTTAGAATGTTTTTCAGGGTCGCGGTATCCATCTCCACTAACGATTCACCCACTCGATACGGGTAGGTGTAACTGCCGGAGGATCGGACCACCTGTCCGACCGGACGACTGGGAATATGGAATATCAATACTCTGCCATTGGGATGATGCAGTTCCTCTATGTCCACCCTGATCCTAATTTTCTGGAACAACTCGATAGACAGCTTGGCATGAGTACCGGAGAAGGCTTTTGTCCCCACCACCTTGCCGTCGTCATTTACACCAAGAACAAGTTTACCTCCGCCCTCATTCGCAATGGCCGCACAATAGTCAGGTAGGTCCTTATCACGGCTAAACTGACTTCTTGCCTCCTTAAATTCCAGCGTCAAACCTTCAGGACCCTTTAGCCATGTATTGAATTCCTCTATCGAAGTCATGAGATTCTCCACCTCAGCACAAATAAAACCATTTCTTCGGCCCTTTGTTCCAGCCGACGGCTGACCTCGTCCAGGAGGGCGTCTTTCTGCCGGTCGATCTCGCGGCTTTCCTGGTCGTAGGTTCGCCAGGCTTCGTCGCGCTTTGTTTCCATCTTTCGCAATTCCCTCTGGCGCTCCAGCTTCTCCGGCAAGTTAGGTGCAAAGCGTGCTGACTTTTTCGTCTCCCTAATCTGTTGGTCCAACTCCTCCCGCTCCACCTTGAGGCCAGCGCGGCGGTCTTCGGCCCACCGGTCGAGCTTATCCATCTCAGTGTCAAACCAGTGGCCGTTTTTGGCTGCGAGTGCTTCAAGTAACGCCTGCCTGCGCTGTGCCGTGGCCTCTTCGAGTGTTGTCATGACGGCACCAGGAGCAATGGTCCCGTTTTCCCTGCCAGGCAGGTCGAAAAATCGGCAGCACTGGACTTCGTCCAAGGCTTCTCCAGTGTCAGTCATACCGACAAAGACAAGGTGATCTTCGGATTCCAAGGCACTCACGCTGAAACGGGTGCAGCAAAGCCATCCGCCTTGGTTTACCAGTGGCTCAAGAACAGCAATGTTCTTCCCACTGCCGGAGTAGTCAAAGACGACTTCTCCAGGACTAACTACCAGCGCCTTTCCCTGTTCCAGGAGCCTTTGGGCGAGAGGATGGCCAACCCGGTAGGTATTGGCATCCTCTACGTTTTTTCCCATACGATAAGGGCCGGGATGGATGGTCTCTCCTGGGAACGGATTCCGTTCCAGCATGAAGCTGTAATTTCCTTCCTCGAACCGGGCATAAGGCGCAAGCAAGTAACGGGTAAGAAGCCAGAGCCGTTCATTGAAGCGGTCAAGAAAATCGTGGCTCTGGATGCGCACCTTCTCTACTACTTCCTGGTCAAAGTTGTCGAGGAGCTTTTCGCGGGCATCGCGCTGCCCTTGAGCGATTTCGGCCTCCAGTTCCTGTTGAAGCTGATCAAACTCGAACTGGATCTGCTCCAGAGTGCGGCACTTCTGGTAAATGGCGGCAATGCGCTTCTCGAAGTCAACGCCGGATTCCAATGCACCCAGTACCTCGTCACTGGCCCCGAAAACACCACTAAAGAGCCGGAACTTTTCGGCGAGCAGTTCATAAACCCGTTGGTCGGCAGCGTTATTTTTATTGAGGAAATTCACTACCACCACATCGAACTTCTGGCCGTAACGGTGGCAGCGCCCGATCCGTTGCTCAATCCGCTGCGGGTTCCAGGGCAGGTCGTAATTTACCACCAGGTTACAGAATTGCAGGTTCATGCCCTCGGCAGCGGCTTCGGTGGCGATCATGATTGCTGCTTCATCCCGAAAATAATCAACCAGCGCCGCTCGCATATCCGCGCTGGGTGATCCCGAGAGGCGGTCTGTGCCCGCGTGCTTCTCCAGCCAGTGCCGATATATCTCTCGTGATTTTTGGTCACTATTTGTGCCGTTAAAAAGCATGACCTTTCCCGCAAACTCGGTCTGCTCAAGGATACGGAAGAGATACTCCTGGGTACGGCGGGACTCGGTGAAGATGAGCGCCTTCTGCTGAAGGGTGGCTGCAGCCTGGTTCTTCTGCGCTTCGAAGGAAGCAGCAAATCCGCGACGCAACGCGGTTAAGAGCACTTCTCCCTTGGAGTTTTTGACGATGGACTTAGCCAGGGCGTGGAACTCCCGGAGCCTCGTCATTTCTTGCCGCATTTCGGCGATCTGTTCCGGCGTAAACCGTGATGTATCGTTTGATGTTTCACTTTCTTCCTCGTCGGGCCATTCGTCAACCAGCTCATCCAAGTCTTCCCAGTTGTCAGCCAGCCCTTCGGGAAGCCCTTCCACGGCCTCTGCCTGAGTGGCAGTGATTTCGAGCTTTCGGGCGAGGCCGTCCAAGGTGTCGGAAATAGCGTAGGTCGAGGATGCCAGGAGTTTGCGCAGGATAAGGGTCATAAGGCTGCGCTGGCTCACGGGCAGTGCGTAAAGCGTAGGCTGTTGCAGGTAGTCTGAGACGAGGTCGTAAAGCTGCTGCTCCTCGGACGTAGGCACAAACTCCTGGACCAGGGCGTGACGGTTGGTGTATTTGACGTATTCGAGGACATGTTTGCGCAAGGTACGCTTGCAGATTGGTCTTAAGCGTTCTTTTAACTCGGTGAAGTCAGCCTCGTTCGCCAGCCTCGTAAATCGCGCCCGGTAAGTCCTAAAATCTCCGAAGGCATAATCGTCAACGATACTGACCAGGCCGTATAGTTCCAAGAGTGAATTTTGGAGCGGTGTGGCAGTGAGCAGAACCTTTGGAAAGGTCGCAACAGCTTGCCTGATGGCGTTAGCAATCTTGCTCGAAGGCTTGTAAACGTTGCGAAGACGATGTGCCTCATCAATGACCACTAACTCCCAGGGAATTTGGGTCACGTATGGTTCCATCTTACGGGCGAACTGGTAAGAACAAATAATGATGGCATCTTGCTGAAACGGATTAAGATTGCCAGAGCGGATATATTCATTGAAGTTGCGCTGTTCCAGGATGACGGAAGGAAGATAAAACTTATCTGCCAGCTCCTGGCTCCACTGTTTGCGGAGGTTAGCCGGCACGATCACCAACAGCCGCCTTTTACGCTCGGCCCACTTCTGCGAAAGAAGTAAACCAGCCTCAATCGTTTTACCCAGCCCTACTTCATCAGCCAGAATAGCCCCCCGGGAAAAGGGATTACGGAAGGCAAAGAGAGCGGCCTCTACTTGATGAGGGTTGAGGTCCACCTGCGCATCCGAAAGCACGGAAGCCAGCTTTTCCACGCTGTCAGAAGCACAACGCTTGGTAATCTCAAAGGCAAAGTATTTGGCGTGATAGGGCGTAGTCATCGGGGGGTCACTTTGTTCCCATGCTGTATGGAAATCGCCCAAACTTTCACCTGTGGCAGGAATTGGGCTCACAACTTGAATAGTGAATTATTATGTTACCCTCATTAAGTCTTTCGAAATTTTTAATATAACCTATTTTTTCCAAAACCATATATTTCCGTCAATAAAATTTTCATAATTCAAATTTGACCTCTTAATTTTTCCCCTAAATTAATAGGCCGAACCACCCTTATCGGGCAATTCGGCCTGTTTCATTTCCACGGAATCAAGATATTTCCCTCCTTTTTAGAGTCCCCTGGTTTCCATTACCTCAAATATTAAGAATCGAAACAATGATAAAGTCAATAAAAATCCTGAAGCTTAGAAAAAAGAGTTTCTTGGTAAACTACCTCCGCCAACCGGAAGCGGGTGTCAAAATTTCTACCGCTTCCTTCCCATCCCGGACCGTCACATTAGAAGAACCATCTCGTCGCTGCTGGAGAAGGTACCTGTCGGCTACTTGGAGAAAGAAGGGATTGAATGGGAAGAAGAACGAAGGAAGAGACGAAAAAAGAAAGGCTTTGATACTCCAAAGTAATTGGGTCTTCTTCCAGGAAAAAGTATGGCTCTTCGCCTGGTGGATTTATTAGTATCGAAAATCTATTGCAATGATTTCGATAAGTATTGAGTTTTTTCACTATTTCCCTTAATAGAGGTGACACGCCACCCAGTGTCCCGGCTCCTTTACCTCAAATGCTGGGTACACTTCTTTGCAGATGGGCTTGGCATGTGGGCACCGGGGATGAA
>JAZDOO010000180.1:0-5470 GCA_043798555.1 Pseudomonadota bacterium
AGGTTATCCAACGATTGTTTGATGAAAAGCTTGTGGTTTTTCAATACGCGTTATCCACTGGTGAAGTGGCCCAGGGGAAATTTCCTTTTAATCCCAATGGGTCACTTCGGGATATTGCCGGCATCTGTGATCCCACGGGAAGAATCTTAGGGATGATGCCCCACCCTGAAGCCTATAACCACGTTACCAACCACCCCGACTGGACCAGTAAAAAAGAGGAGTTGAAACGCAAAGGTAAGTCATTGCCCGAAGAAGGATTGGGTATCCAGATTTTTCGGAATGGGGTGAAGTATGTGGAGGAGACGATCCTGAAATAAAATATCAATAACCCACACTCAAAAAGGTTTATCGCCATGGGATTATTATCGTCTGCGGTTTCGATTAATCGTTACAAAGTCGAAGGCAAACTCCAAGAACCTATCCTCGGAACCATTACCAACTGCCTTCAACTGAACGCCATCTCTGAAGAAGACGAGCTGTCGGAAAAGTTGGTGGGATGGACATCGTTTCAGAATCCTTTCAATCCCCAGTTTGAAGGGTCTTCTTTTGTTTATGGCCCATATTTTGTTTTCTCGCTCCGGATCGACCGTAAGGTCATTCCATCGAAGGTCTTTAAGAAGCATTACGCCATTGAGACCGCAAGGCGCCTAAAGGAAACGGGCCGGCCCTATCTCACCCGGGATGAAAAGAATATGATAAAAGAAAATGTGCTTACCGTGCTGAGATCACGTATTCCCGCTACTCCCCAGGTCTACGACCTTATGTGGAACTATGAAGGTGGAACCTTATGGTTTCTCTCAAATCTGAAATCCGCTAATGAAGAATTGGAAACACTTTTTTCACACTCTTTTCATCTTACCCTGATCAGACTTTTTCCTTATACGATTGCGGACCTCGCAGCCGGTCTTACTGCGACCGAACGCGATGTATTGCTAAAACTTTCCCCTACAGCTTTTACGGAGTAAACGATGTTAGATGTAGCTGTTTCCTACAATCGGTACAAATTCTTAGGACATGAGTTCTTGACCTGGTTATGGCATGTTCTTGAGACGCAGCGGGGTGCCATCAAAAATACCGAGCAAGAACCAATTTCCCTTGAAATCGGAAATCGTATTGTCCTTGAAAACAAACAAAAGGATAACCTGGAAACCATTACCATAACCGGAGACGACGCCGGCCTCGAAGAGGGTAGGCTTGCCTTAAAGAAAGGTGCGGTCGTCACTGAGCTTAATCTTTTGTATAAAGAGAAAGAGTTCGAGTGGCGTTTTACCGTAAAAGGTGAAAGTCTCGGTTTGTACAGTCTCCGGTGTCCGCCGATGGGGTCTATAGAAAACGAGGAAGACTTAGAAGGTGCAGTTTTGGAGAAGGCCTACCTTTGTGAAAAGGTTATTACGTTCCTGGACAATTTTTATAACCAATTTATTTCTTTACGGGTTTCACTTGAGTGGGGAAAACACGTTGTTCCGGGGATGAAAAAGTGGATTCAGCGGGGCTGAGAGGTATCTCTGGGTGAAATCCTAATTTCGAATTTTTCCTCCTTTTCCCTTAAAAAATATTCTAAGCGGAGTCCCTTCAAACCCATATGCCTCCCGAAGCTGATTTTCCAGATACCTTTGGTAGGAAAAATGGATGGAGTGGGGGTAATTAACGAAAAGGACAAAGGTTGGAGGTTTAATATCTACCTGGGTTAGATAGTAAAGTTTTATTGGTTTCCCGTGACGAAGGGGTGGGGGATTCTTATTGACTATTTTATTTAATAATCGGTTTAAGTCACCGGTATTGATTCTCTTGTTTGTTTGCAAAAAACAGTCATGGGCTTTTTCTAAGATTTTTGGCACTCTCTGGCCTGAAAGGGCGGAAACGAACACGATGGGGACAAAGTCGAGAAATTTCATGGTATCCCTGATTTTCACCACATACTGCCCTATAGTGGCGTTATCTTTTTGTATGAGATCCCATTTATTAATCACCAGAATACACGCTTTCCCGTTATTATATGCATACCCCGCTATCTTGGTGTCCTGTTCGGTTACTTCCCCTTGAGCATCAATAATAATCAAACCGACATCACACCGCCGAAGGGCTCGTAGTGCCTCACTGACGCAATACTTTTCCAGTTGAAATCCAACGCGACTTTTACGCCGGATTCCAGCAGTGTCAATGATAAGATATTTCTGGCCTTTAAAGCTAAAGGGTGTGTCAATGGCATCCCGGGTTGTTCCCGGGCTTTCACTCACGATGACCCGCTCATAGCCCAAGATTCGATTAACCAGAGAGGATTTTCCCACGTTGGGGCGACCCAAGACTGCAATTTTTATGACCGCTTCCTCCTCCTTAGAGGAAGGCTTTCCTTCAGGGAACGATATTACCACTGCCTCCATTAACTCGCTCACCCCTCGACCGTGTTTGGAGGAAATGGGATACCAGGTATCGATCCCTGCCTGATAAAAATCGGTCATCGTTTCTTCCTGCCGGGGGCCATCTATTTTATTGATGCAATAAAATATTGGCTTGGGCATGGGGCGAAGAAGCTGTATGGCATCCATATCCACCGGAGTGAGGCCTTCTTGTCCGTCGGTGAGGAAAAGAATGAGGTCAGCTTCCTCTATGGCCACGTGCACCTGCTTTTGAACCCGTTGGGACAGCTCTTCCCGGGAATCAAGTTCAAGCCCTCCGGTATCAATGAGGATAAAGGAAGCATTATCCCATTGGATGTCAGCATAATTACGATCTCGAGTGACTCCCGGGATATTGTCAATGATGGCTTTGGGTTTTTTGGCTAACCGATTAAACAGGGTAGACTTGCCGACATTGGGTCTTCCCACAATAGCGATAACCTTTTTCATAGTTTTTAGGATATTGCGCCTAAGAAAAAGGGATGCATTAACCCTACAACGTCATTTGTGGATTCTATTTCGAAATGCAGTAGACCTATCCTATCCGAAACCACAGTATATCGCCTAAAACTGAATAAGTTACGTAGTAGGGTTAACATCCCAATTGTTTGAGGGTTGCAGATGCAGCGCGTTGTTGTGCTTCCTTTTTGCTTTTACCTCGACCGGTGCCGTAGGACTGGCTGTTGATTACGATATTGACCTCAAATTCTTTGTTATGGGAGGGGCCTGCTTCTCTCACTAAAATATACTGAGGAACGGTTTTAAAAGTGATTTGCACATATTCCTGGAGCCTGCTTTTAAAATCCCGGTAAGCAATTCTCTTAATTTCGAAAGACAGAAGCGGATTAAAGTGGGCATGCACAACTCTTGCTACCCTTCTATACCCCCCATCCAAATAAATTGCTCCTATGAGTGCCTCATATACACAGGCGAGGATAGAATGTTTGTGACGTCCTCGGGTTTGTTCTTCCCCCTTTCCTAAGAGAAGATACCTCCCCAGGTTGAATTGATAGCCAAGTTGGGCAAGCCTGTTTTCATTCACCAGAGAGGAACGCCGCTTGGAAAGTTCTCCCTCATCGGCGTGAGGGTATTTTTTTATCAAAAGTGAGCTTAATACCAAATCCAAAACCGAATCTCCCAAAAATTCCAGGCGTTCATAATGGTTATCACTATTTTCCAGTACTTCATTAGTATACGACTTATGAGTCAGGGCCTGATTGAAAAGTTCCCAATTACGGAACCGGTATGAAATTTTATCTTCCAGTTCCCAGAGTTCCCGGAGACGGGAAAGGTTCAAGGAAACCTTACCGAGACGTTGTTGGAGGAAAAATCGGAAATGCCGTGAAATTAGAAAACTAAATAAATACGCTGATGCCATTATACGTTATTAGTTCATTAAGCTTGTTTTTTTCTCACCTCTGCTTACGGTTATGGTGATTTTTAACTAATATTTTTGATGCCGTCAATGAATTTCTCCTTATTTTTCAGGAGTTGATTTCTCACCTTATAGGGGATAGTATACATTTTACATACTCATTTGCTTTTCTTGGACGAATAAGATAGACAGGTAAAATTATTTTTTAGTCGGTTCTTCTTTGAGGAAAATAAAAGGTCTATGCGGGTACTTTTTATCTACCCTAATCTCAATGCCCAAATCGGGTTTAACTATGGAATCGCGTTTCTTTCGGGGGCTTTAAAATCCCGAGGGCATAAGACCAAGTTATTAAACATCAATGAACAACTTGGGTACCCTCTGGACTGGGAGAAAATAAGAAAGGATATCGAACTATTTCAGCCCCAGCTCATTGGCATTTCCATGGTTTCCAATCAGTACCGGTATTGTCTGGAGATTGCATCTTCAATAAAAAAAGAGTTTTCTATCCCTATTGTCGGGGGAGGAATCCATGCCACTGCTGACCCTGAGGGTGTTATGGCATCCGGGTATTTTGATTTCGTCTGCCTGGGAGAGGGGGAAAGAGCGATTGCCGAACTTGCTGAGCGGCTGGAGAGGGGAGAAGACTGCTCAACAATTTCTAATCTCTGGGCCCGAGCGAATGGAAGAATCGTTAAAAACAAAGTAACCCCTTTTATTGACTTTGCTACGCTTCCCCCGAAAGATTACGCAATATTTGATTTTCAAAAAATGATCGACGCCAAAAAGGGATGGGTTGGGGTGATGACCTCCCGGGGGTGTCCTTATCGCTGCACTTATTGTTTTAACCACCAAATGATCAATCTCTATAAGCAAGATTTAGGAAAAGCTGAGGCTGGTCTGCACTATATACGACACCACCCAAATGACGAGGTAATTAAAGAGTTACAGTACCTCCTGACCACGTACCAGAATATTACCACCTTTATTTTCGATGATGATATTTTTACCCTAAACAAATCGTATTTACTGGAGTTTTGCCGACGGTACCGATCTGAGGTCAATATACCGTATGTGGTGAACGCTCACATTAAAAATTTTGACCAGGAAAAGGCACGGGCATTAAAAGAATCCGGCTGTATTATTGTAAAGTTTGGCCTTGAGAGTGGGAGCGAGAAAGTCCGACGCGAAATCCTTAACCGGAAGATGACTAATAGAGAAATCATCCAGAGTTTTGAAGTGGCTCATCAAGCTGGTCTTCATACATCCGCGTTTGTAATGTTTGGATTTCCCTATGAGACTAAAGATGATATGCTTATGACCATCAAACTCCTGGCAACGATTAAGCCGGGAAGGTTTCGTTGGTCCATCTTTTTTCCCTATATCCATACCGATGCCTATGCCATCGCCCAAAAAGGCGGTTACATTGATGAGGAAAAGATGAATTCCTTAAATAACTTTTTTGAAGAATCCTGTCTGGATTTTTGCCCGGAACTAAATCTCTGGATTGATAAGCTTCGGAAAATCTTTCCCTGGTATGTTAACAAGTACGCAAAGTTACCGGTCTCATCCCACTATGCCCGTTTGGTAGACGAGGTAGAACAGCTTTCCCTTGAAGAATGGAACAGGACACAAAATACCATGATGGAAAGAGATCGGGAGGCGTCAGAGCACTTCATCCAGTCAGGTGAACTCCACTATG
>JAZDOO010000205.1:0-23741 GCA_043798555.1 Pseudomonadota bacterium
AATCCTTAGTCTTTCTATTGCCAAGGGATATTCGGTACGCACATAGATGATTCCTTCATCTGCGCCGATGGCGTACGCACCAATAATCATACCCTCAAGTAACATGTGAGGATCGCTTTCCATTTCGTTTCTGTTCATATAAGCACCCGGATCACCCTCATCAGCATTGCAAACGATGTATTTTTTGTCACTTTTTGCTTTCCGGGCAATCTCCCACTTTAGTGCCGTTGGAAACCCAGCCCCACCTCGTCCTCTTAAGCCCGCATCATGGATCGTTTTGAGTACCTCTTCAGGTGATAGGGTGCTGAGGGTCTTTATTAAGGTTGAATAGCCACCCACGGCAATAAATTCATCAATACTTTCTGGATCAATTAACCCACTCTCTCTGAGTACAATTTTTCTTTGTTTCTTATAGAATGGGATTTCATAAAAATGAGGGGTAAGGGAAAAACCATGCCCAAAAATTATACCCTCAGAGTCTATGACATTCTCCATCCCTTCTATCTTGCACAAAATTTTCTGCTCGTAGACTTCATTATCAGCTAACTTTTCTATAATCTGTTTTGCATCTTCTTCGGTAACTCGGTGAAAAACCAAAAGCGGAGAATGGGGTCTTACTAAGTTTAACAGAGGTTCTTCTCCACAGAACCCCAAACATCCCGTTTTCGTTACTAAAATATCTAAATTTTTTTTCGTAGATACTTTTTTGAGTGCACGATACACACCCTCTGCTCCCGCTGCGATCCCACAACTTCCTAACCCAACCGAAAGCCTTGGTATTGAGGGAAATAGGCGTCTCAGTCCCTTGCTTTTTATCTTTTTCCAGTCCGAAAGGCTATTGATCTTCATTCTTGCCCCTTATATTTCCCTAAAATTCCTTGTGCCTTATCCACAGTATTGTAGCCATAAATATCATTCCCCACTTTAACCACTGGTGCTAAACTACAGCAACCGATACACCTCACCGTCTCCAAGGTAAATGTTCTATCTTCGGTAGTATCACCTGGTTTAATACCTAACCGTTGCGAGAGCCCTTTAAGTATCCTGGAACCGCCTCTCACATGACAGGCAGTACCTAAACACACATGCAGCGTATTTTTACCCCGCGGTTTGAGGGAAAAGGCTGAATAGAAGGTAGCCATACTGAAGAGCTGAGATAGAGGTATATTTAGCTTCTCGCTTACTTGTTGTAATACTTCTTTCGGCAAATAACCATGGGCCTCTTGAATAGCTTCTAAAATTGAGATAACCGCTCCAGGTTTACGTTTATAACGCTCGATGTGTTTGTCAAGTGTTCCTTCCATTAGTGCCTCCAGCTTAGGACTTCGTCATCGCCAGGTGTCTTATATCACAACGTATCAAAAGTATAAGGATTGTCTTTTACTCCCCTGGTAGGATTATCTACCAATCATCCCCCTGCCATGGCAGGATAGAACTCTACCACATCGCCATCGTTTAGTTTAGTGGCCAGGTCATTATATTGGCGACCGTTAACGACAATCCGATAAAATTTCACGTTCCCGGTGTTCTTGTCAATAACTACTTGTTTCTGGAACTTTTCCCCCTGTTTCTTCGATAATTCTTTCAATAGCCCTCCAATAGTGCCATCTTCGGCCTTTAGCTTCACTTCACCTTCACCGAAGACATCTTTTACAGAAACAAAGGGTTTGACTGTAAGCCTAATCATAGCATTACCTCCCTAAACCTTTTTGTCACTAACACTTAAAATTTTTATCTTCTGTACTTTTTAACCCATTTCAACCTTACCACGAAAGAACTAAAATTTTTCAGTTTGTTAATCGCTTTTTGCTTCATGTTAAGTCAAATCTAAATTTTTATTTGGGGGGGAACGGTAACGTCAAAGTAATCATAAACTATAGTTGATAATAAAAAAGATAGAACCGGATGAGATTATTGTCAAGAAAAAGGAGAGTAAAAGGTTATAAGATTTGGTTGAAAGAATTCAGAGGATGCCACGCTTCCAGCCATATACTGCTCATATTCTTTTCGGTTTTCTCAGCGCATAAGTTTCTTCGAGAGTCTCTATGACCTTCTTGACTCTCTCAATGTCGAGCGAAATATGAGTCCTACATAAGGAAGCGATTCCAAGGTAGAACGGGTTATCTGAAGCTTTTTCAACAGCCCTGGAGAAAGCAGACACCCAAACATCCAAATGTTCCGTAAGAAATTCTTGCTGTATCATAAGCCACTCTTTTCCCTTTTCATAGTCTCCTTTTTCCCAGGCTTCAAGTTCTTTCTTGCACAGAAAATACATAAATTCCAGTTCGGTGCTGATGTGATCGGGCAAATCGGTATGATCGGGGGTAATACCCAACCTGGCTTTCTTGTATTTCTTTTGCACAGCAATGGCAGCCTTACCCATCAGTAACCCCCGTCTTTCAGCTGGCACATCAGTTCGATAGACTGACTCATAGGGAGGACATGGAAGGTGACCAGGACCCACAAAGAGCCGCATGTATTCAGCATTGCATAAACGCCATATGCTTTCTGCATCGTGTTCTTGATGAACCTGGTGAAACGCTTCCATAGCCTCAAAGGTATCCTCTATACCCGCCACCTTCAAAACCTCAAAACATTCCCTAAAGGCAGCAATCAGGTTGCTATTTACCAGATCATGTATCAGTTTGGCTGTGGGTTCACAAAAACATAGCGTCAATAATCCGTAAACACAACACCGTGCCTCGGTTTTATCTATCCATTCCGGGTCAAACGGAGACATAAAGATATCCTGCAAAAAATGTATCTTTCTCAAGACATAGTAACTGTTGATTTCTGCGTGAAGGCAGATCGGTTCCGTTACCAAAGAGGTGGGGATATCCCCTTACTCTTTACTGAAGGTAAGATTAGATGTGTATCACCACCATGAAGAAGAGCTGCCTGGCGATTATCTCTCCAATGAGCACACAAACAGAGCTGACGATAACTAACATGATCACTGACTGCGGCTGAATTCCAACTTTCATCCATCCATAGCCCAACAAGACTAAAGGAAGGACTGTCCCGATAATGCCTCTCAGCAGTGTCATTACGAGGAGTGGCCCTACTAAAAGGTTAAAGGATTCGATTGCGGCTTGGATCACCAGACCCGTTTTTAGGTGGATCAACCACATGCCTGCGACTGCTGCCTGAAGGACTACTGCGATCGTTCCCAGTACGATAAAGACCTTAAGGGCGCTAATGAAGCTGATTTTTCGTCCTTCATCCCTGGTCACTTTGTGACCAATAGCGAGCACTGTTGCTAAGGCCAAGACCCCTAACGCAAAAGAAGACGCCACGAAAAACCCGAGGGTAAGGGGAGTATTCCAGGCTGGTATGGGACGAACTGTAGCGTATGCCATGCCCTGGCTATAAAGTAAAGAAAGACCAGACAGTGCTGCCAGCAATCCAACAAGAGCCCTGCTGCTTTTCCACGCTGTTCCCTTTTGATTACTGAAAAAATGCAAAATGGCAAAGACGATGATGAACATAGAGAACAGAAGGCCTGCACACCCCTCATTTGATATCCATGAGGGGCCGACATGCGAAAGACCAGTTATGAATGCCAAGGGCTTTGAAAGATGCAAGGTTGACGCCAGCAGCCCTATAAGAATGGCCGGTGCAGCAAGGTAGCTACCCCATCGCGCAATGCGTTCAAAAATCGTATCCTTATGAGTAATGCCGACTAATTCAGCGACTATAGCGATACAGGTGGCCCCCACAGATAGACAGGTCAGCAGGGTGAAAATTACTAAAGGGTACTGAACTTCCATAATAATGACCTCCTGTTCAATGGTTACGGACCAACGTACCGAATGGTGGGATTAGTACCATATTCCGGCAGATGCTGGCGCCCTTGTTTCCTGGCGATAAGTTTGGAAACAGCGCTTTCGGGGTTATTAAGGTCCCCAAAGATTCTGGCGCCGTAGACACACGCCGTAACGCAGAAAGGCTCCTTGCCCCTGTCGATCCGAGAAAAACAAAGATGACATTTTTCTACCGTTCCGTCAGCACTGCTGTACCTCGGAATATCATATGGACAGACCCAACCGCAGGCTTGGCAGCCTATACAGGTTTGCTTATCAAACACCACAATCCCGTCATCTCTTTGCGTCAATGCACGGGAGGGGCATCTCCTTACACACGGGGGATCGCTACAGTGCATGCAGAGGATTGGAAGCCACGAAAGGCTTAGATGTGGAAAGGAACCGCGGGGAATGTCCTGGCCTATCTTCGCCTTAGGATCACCCACTGTTTTCACTCGGGTCCAATCAATATCCAGTTCAGTGCCATTTTGCATCTTACACGCTATGGTACATGCGTGGCAGCCAATGCATTTTTCCAAATTAATGACAATACCGTAACGCTTACTCATATGTCCTTCTCCTCAGACTTTGCGAACATCGACCGCACAGTCGAAAATAATATCTGCTTGTCCCCCGGCCCATTTCCACCACGGACGTGTTAACTGGTACCGCAACTCATGAACGAGACTAAACGTTTTCTCACTAGCGTGAGGAAGCGTAACCATTTGGTAATGGCCCTTTTTAAAGTCTTGGGGGCCAGGTCCGTGATTAGTACGTATGATGCCAGGAGGCACCGCAGGATTAATGAGTGCTTTCACAACAAAGCTTCCCCGATCGTTAAAAATTTCAATTAGGTTACCATCTCCGATGTGTTTCTTTTTTGCATCCTCGGGGTTTATGTCTGCCCACGGCTCGTCCATGTACTTTCGGAGAACAGGGAGGTCACCCATGAAGCTGTGCAGGTAATATTTCTTGTGGCAGGCGAAAAACTGAAACGGGTATTTTTCTGAATGCGGTGCTTCTAACGATGGTTTGTAGAGAGGCAACGCCTCATCAAAATCGAACAGACGCTCTGAGTAAAACTCTACCCTTCCTGTTGGTGTATCAAAGTTTTTATGGGCTAAGGATACAAACGGCTCCTTAGGTACATTTGCACGAACAATACCTCCTGCCTCACGGAGTCTTTTGATTGTGATCCCTTTTATGCTGGGGTCTTCGCTTTCCAACATCATTCTCACATAATCTTCAGCACTGTATTTGAAGTATTCTGCAAACTCGAACCGTTTAGCGAGTTCTGACCAAATCCAGTTAGTGGTGCGCGCCTCAAAGAGCGGCTCAATGGCCGGACCAGATAATATTACATGGTCCATTACCCCACTGACCGTAAGTCTTTCAAATATAGTAGCATCTGGCAGAACAATATCGGCATATTCCGCCGTCCAATCCATACGAATGTTTATATTCACGATGAAGTCCAGATTGGGGACGATTTTCTCGATCCAACGCTGAGGATTCGGGCAACATTGAATGGGGTTTCGATAACTGTTGATCCACATTTTGATGGGATAGGGCTTACCAGTCTCGATAGCTTGCAAAACCTCGTGCAGAGTAAGCACATTAAGGGATGCGTCGGTAGGCTTATGAACTGCACCATAGTTGAAACGTAAGGGATATCCCCCACCCGCTCCAGGAATGCTCACCCCTCCACAGTTCACTCCCCCACCAAGTTTACCTAGATAACCGCAAACGGCACCCAAAGTAAACTGTGCTCTGGTGGATATGTTTCCATGGTAATAGCGACCTAAACCACAGTTGTAATAGATGGTTGCTGGCTTGGCCTGCGCGTACCTAATGGCCAGTTCGCGGATGCTTTCAGCCGGTACGCCGGTTAGTTTCGATGCCTGCTCGGGTCTATATTCTTGGTTAATCGTGTCCAGTAGCTTTTGAAAAGCCGTGCTGCAGGGAATTCCGTTCGCGGTAAAGCTCCCTCTGAGCGCTACCGACTCAGGCAATCCAAATTGCGCCCTATCAATAGCTATTGCTTTTTCTGCTATCTCGTCCCAGACGACAAATTTCTTCTTGTTCCCGTCACTTCTAAAGTCGCTCTCCCGTAGTAACTGACCATTGTCTTCCCGCACTAAAAGTGGCGCGATAGTATGGGTTCGCAAAAAATCTTTATCGTGAAGATTATTCTCTACAATGACCTGGATCATAGAAAGGGCTAACGCTGCATCAGTAGCGCGATTAATAGGAATAAACTGGTCAGCTTTGGCCGCAGTGGTATCAAATAATGGGCCGATTACCACCACCTGGGCGCCTTTGTCTCGGGCTAGGCCGATGTGCTTCCAGTCACGATAGGCCGTTTCGGCGGGATTGGCTCCCCAGATAAGGACAAGATTCGAATACCTAAGGCTCCGGGGGTCACTACTTTCCAGGTCCTGACCATGGGTAAAAAAGCTGGCTACGACCATTGCGGTGTCGTCATACCAGCCTTCGGGTAATGTGCTTCCAAAAAGATTTTCGAATCGGAAAGCCTCGGCCCCGCTGTTAACATCTCCACACTGGGGAGAAACGCTTGAGCCGGTGTGGTCAATGAGCACCCCTCGCGCCCCGTATTTGTCCCTGGTCTGTTTCAGCTTTTCAGCAATCGTATCCAGTGCTTCGTCCCAGCTGATTCGCTTCCACTTCCCTTCACCTCGTTCGCCAATCCTTTTAACCGGATACTTCAGCCGGTCTGGATAGTATGGTAGTGAAGCGCTCGCCAATCCCTTCAGGCAGCAATGAGTATCTTCTGGCTGGTCCTGAAAGTGAGCTGCTTCAGTCTTAATGATGCGACCATCTATGACATGTGCCCAAAGAACGCACTTTTGATGGCATCCTGCGCAAGGAGCAAACACCGCTACAATCTTTTCTTCGCTCTGTTTCTTCGGTACTGCGGACGCCACCAGTGAATGTAATACCTTCCCCTGTGATCCCAAAGCGATACTTGCCGATCCTAAGATAAGAGCTGAACGCCTTAAAAATTGTCGCCTCGTTAGCTCCATCGCTTTACCTCCTCTCAGGAACATTGACTAATATGCTCAAGCCCTTCATGTTACATGCCGTGAGAAGTGATGAGTGTAGATGCTCAAGAAAGACTTCTCAGATTCGTTACATGCCATCCTTGGACATTAGTCAAACTAATGGCTTACCTGTCTTCAGTTAAAACCCATATTCTTTCCATCTTCTATTGATCAACGCCTCTTGTTCAGGCCCGATTTCTGTAGCAATCGGTGGGAAAATTTCCCCCCCATATTGCTCTTCCTTCTCAAGTTCCCAATTCTTTGTTGCATCGATCAAAACCTTAGTCCACTTGCCTTGCCCATATTTTATAGGATTCCTTACAGATAACGGTACACTTGGATCGAGGGCAGATCCACACCCTTGATAAAATAGAATCTGATCCATCCCTGGATTACAACGGTAAGCAATAGCCCAGTTTACGGCTCCTTCATCATGAATATCAATGTCCTTATCCACCACAATGACAAATTTTCCCGCATAATTTCCCACAGTTGTACCCCAAATGGCGCTCGCCACTTGATTTGCATGCCCACGATATAATTTGTCGATTCGAACCCTCAGGATCGTTGAAGTGCTTTCGCGCGGGGTCCAAACATCCAGCACATTCGGTACGCCCGCCATTACTAATGCGTGCCAAGCAGCCGCTGTCTGTCCAACACAGTACCAATATCCATCCTCACACAGTTTCCCAGGGGTTGATCCCTCCAAAAGGCCCCTTAAAATAGGATCATTTCTGAAGGTAATGCATTTTACCTCGATAGCAGGTTTTGGCGACCTTGCTCCTCCATAGTATCCAGGGTATTCACCAAATGGACCCTCCATTACGTAATCTTTGGGATCAGGCGAAATAACGCCTTCAATTACAATCTCTGCTGATGCGGGTACCATTAAATCACTCGTTTCGCATTTTATAAGCTCAACTGGTGATTCCCTGAGTCCACCACAGTGTTCATATTCACCGAAAGGTACGTAAGGGTGTTGAATAGGCATGGAAGACACAAAAAATAGACACGGATCCCACCCGTATACACAGGCTACGGGCATCGGTTCTCCCCTGGCTTTGTACTTAGCATAATGGAACCCCCAATGTTGGGTGGCAACTAAAAGGAGACCTATTTTATTTTTTTCGACAACCATCCCCCGGTAAATTCCAAGGTTGTACTCGCCAGTATCAGGATCTTTTGTAACAATACTTGCGGTAGTGTTAATATATCTTCCCCCGTCTTTTAGATGAAACTTGGGAACTGGAAATTGGTACAGATCAATTTTATTCTCCCTTATTATGTTTTCCTTGACTGGACCATTATCCGTAAAAATAGGTTTAATAAGTTTAAAAAGTCTATCTTTTATAGTCCTTACAATCTCTCTGTACCCAGCTTTGCGGTCTAAATTTAAAGCCAAGGCTATTCTCTCTTCTGATCCAACTCCGTTCGTAAAGAACCTCTTTCCCCAGGTATCTTTATGATCCTTGATATCCTCGAAAAGAAGTGCAGGTCCTTCCTGGGATGTAACCTTCCTTGTTATAGAACCAATCTCAAGATTCCAGTCTACTTCTGCAGAAACTCTCTTCAATAAGTTCTCGTTTTCTAATTGACTTATCCATTTCCTTAAATCTCTTTGTTCCATGTTATATTTACCTCCATTCCTATAATAATATAGTTGTAGGCTCTTTTCTTTCAAAATTTTTTAATTATTTTTGGGTCAACCAACAATCTTTTTATCCCCAGATCCCAACTTTTAAAATATTAATACACCCTTGACCATCTCACCACTTTTCATAAGTCGGAATCCCTCGTTAATTTCCTCCAATGGGAATGTATGAGTAATAATTTTACCTAGGGGTATTTTATTATCCATGAACATTTCTACATAACGCGGAAGATCAACTTGAGGCCTCATTGAACCTTCAACGCAACCCATTATAGTCTTTGGGGTTAATAAAGTCATATTATCAATGTTAAGCTTCGACCCAAAAGGGCCAGCTCCTACAATGATAGTTGTCCCACCGGGGCAAGTTGAATCGAATGCCTGGGCCATGACATCTGTATTACCAATGTATTCAACTGCATAATCTGTACCTAATCCGGTTATTTCCTTAATCTCTTGCACCGGATCTTTTTTCGAGCTATTTACGGTATGGGTAGCCCCTAACTCTTTTGCCAAAACCAGTTTCTTATCCACTACATCCACGGCAACGATTTTTCCTGCTCCTGCTACTTTTGCAGCCATTATACCACTTAAACCCACACTTCCACATCCAAAAACAGCCAGTGTTTCCCCTGGTTGGAGGCGAGCTGTATTAAGAACTGAGCCAATACCCGTCGAAGCGCCACAGCCCAGAATACAAACCTTGTCAAGGGGAGCATCTTCGCGGATCTTTACGGCGGTATTTTCATGAACAACCGCAAATTCCGCAAAAGAAGATTGGGCAAAAAAGTGATTCAACTCTTTACCGTCTTTTCTCTTTAGGCGTCGGGATCCGTCTACCATTATCCCGCTAAAAAAAGTACTTGCCGCTGTTTGACAGAGGTACTGCCTCCCGGTAAGACAGTAATTACAATTTCCGCAATAAGGAAAAACTGTAAGGATAACATGGTCTCCAGGGCTGAGCCGTGTAACTCTTTCGCCCACCGCTTCAACGATCCCTGCTCCTTCATGACCTAAGACAATCGGTAAAGGTACTGGAATGGTTCCGTTCGCTGCGCTCAGGTCAGTGTGGCATAACCCAGCGGCCACGATTTTGACAAGAACTTCCCTTTCATGAGGTATCGGTTCATCAATCTCTTCAACGACAAATGGCCGATTCAATTCATATAATACTGCAGCTTTCATTTTTATGATCCCCCAATAATGAAAATGGTTAAATACAATCACTTAAATTATCAATTCATATTATTTGCCCAACAATCTGCTTTATCCCCAATTCCTCCAACTTCTTTACAGTTGGTTTGCCGTTACTGTCCCATCCCCTCTCTTGGTAGTAAGTGTCTAGTATTTTGTTAAACTTTTGCTTATCTACCCTAGGAAGAGGAACGGGACCTACGGAGTGTTCACCTTCTACACCTTCATTAAATACTCTCTCAGATGGCATATCGTCTTGTCGGGTCATCCCCTCCCTTACTATAAATGATCTTCCTACATTAAGGATCCTCTCGGCTGCAGTGAAGAGATCGTCTTTGCTCATCTCTATACCTGTAACTACCGAGAAAAGCTTCGCTAAATAAACAGGAAGTTTTTTTAGGTTATCATTGCTATCATGCCAAAATGGGGCATGGCCATAGACGAACTTACAAAGATTAATCGAGTCAAGTATCCTGAATAAATGTTGATAGAAGATAACAATCCTTGCGTTCGCCAAGGGGTGGTAGGAAAGAGGGTCTCCTCCTTCTTCAAAGCCACATGCTGCCCTTGCTATTTGGGGGCTCATCATATATTGAGGTGTTGGTAGACCAGATAGGTGGTGTGACCCACGCCCCGCGCTTGAATATGAAAGCAGTGTACCAACCATTGATTGAGGCACGAGAGAAGTATGAGTCACACCTTTATTGTGCATAACAAGATACTCTGCCTCTTCTCCAACCTTTCTGGCGTAATCTACTATATCTTCAGCAAGTAAATCCCCCACTCCTTCTCTACGGGCAATTTTATGAATCATCTTTATCATTGCTTCGGGATCTCCCCATACCATGGCTATGCCATCGGTGTCTTTTTCAGTTATGAGGCCACGTTCATAAAAATCCATTAGAGAACAGAGGACATTACCGGTGCTTATAGTGTCAAGCCCATATTGATTGCAAAGATTATTCATCTGAAGAAGAGCATCTAACTCATCACATAAGCACTTACAGCCGAGGGCGCTAAGAGTCTCAAACTCGGGACCTTCCCCTTTTATTCCCGCAAAGGGCCCTTCCGTGACTTCATAGTAGCCATGACAAGCTACCGGGCAACCAAAACATCCCTTCCTTTTTACTATGTATTTTCTTAAAGATTTTGGACCAATTTTCTTATTTCCTTCCCATCTACCTGTCCTCCAATAGTTTTTCACTGCGATTATCCCCGCGTCTTCGCCTAAATCGAATACAAGTGGACTGCCGTTTTCTTTCCATGGAATGAACATCGGGTCGTTTTCAATATGGGCATAAACTTCTTTTCGTAGCCTTTCGAAATCACCTAACTTGGCAACTTTCACCTTCTTACTTCCTCTCAAAGCAACAGCCTTTAAATTCTTGCTGCCCATCACCGCCCCCCCTCCACACCTGCCAAAGGCATTTGAACCTTCTGTCATAATACTAGCAAATTTGACTAAATTTTCACCTCCTTGTCCTATACAGGCAATTCTTATCTTCTCATCTCCCAATTCTTTTCTAATCAAGTTCTGTGTCTCCCAGGTATTTTTCCCCCACAAATGAGTGGCATCCTTAATCTGTACCTTATCATCATTTATCCACAGATAAACTGGTTTTTCAGCTCTCCCCTGAACAATGACATGGTCATAGCCAGCAAATTTAAGTTCCGAACCAATGTACCCACCGCAATTGCTTTCCCCAAGATGAGATGGATAAGGTGACTTGAAAGTGAGTTGGCACCTTCCTGGTGCAGGAACTCGGGTAGCTCCCAATGGGCCCACCCCCCATATTAATCTATTGTCCGCGTCAAAAGCGCCCACCTTTGGTGATACTTCATTAAACAGAATCAGGTCATTGATACCCCTTCCGCCTAAAAACTTTTTACCATCGTATTCCATCGTTGGCTCTTTAGATATCTTTCCTTTGGTTAAGTCAAGCCTTAGGATTTCTCCCATCCATCCGTAACTCATATCTTCACCCCCCTCTATATATTAAATTTTCATATAGTATATTTGATCCGAAAATACATCTCAGAATCAGGCAGTCTTGGCTAATTTTTGAATATCTACCTTGTAGCCTTACGCTTCTATTCTTGAACTGGTAAGGATAGTCTATGCCCTCCTTAAAAAGGGCTTACTCTATAGAGAGCGAAGCGCTACCAGCAGGGAGTATAGATGGCATTCAATTTTCAAAGAAAAATTTTAAGGCTGATTTAACTCTTAAAAACCATTACTTAGCCGAAGGAAGCTTTGTTTTCATTTCCTCTTTGACTTATCACCGCACTTCAGCACTTCACTTAAAGCATGGTTATAAATTACCCCCCTGCGGCAACAACTCCAATAGCAACTTTGTCCCCATCCTTAAGAGACGTCTCCATTCCTTCAAGAAAAAAGGAATTTCTCCCATTTATTGCTACCATAATCATAGGCTTCAATTGTCCACTTTTTAGGTCGAAAAGGGCCTCTTTCAAGCGAGGCCCGAAAACGTCGATGATTATGTTCAACAAATCCCTTAACGTAAGGGGTTCTTTTTCAAAAGATACTTCATGGTATCTTTCTTCAGTCATCATCTGGATCAGGGAGAAAAATTCAACCTGTATTGTTCCCATGGCAAAAATATTTTTCTATTCGTTTCGCTCATTAGGATAGCTAACGTTTTCCCTTTTCCCACAGAGCAAACCCAGTTATGCTATCTGGCCTTGTTTATCTTATTCTTATTTGCACTTTTGCGGACCTTCCCCCTTTGAAAACTAAGCCATCCTTCAAATTCCGGAGTGGTCAAACCCTCTCGGATTAGAATGTAATCCAAAAATATTTAAAATCTCATCCACCAACTGCGGGTGGCATAAAATAGACCGTAACTCCTTCGCTGAGAAGAGTTTCCATTCCTTTTAAGAATCGATGATCCTTATTACCTACTATGATCATGATGGGAAATTTAGCTGATTCTCTGGGCCGAAATTCTTTCTCTTTTTCTTTGCCGTATATTTTACCAATGTGAGTAATTAAACCTTCAAGAGTACTTTGGTCGGGTAAGCCAACATCAAATTCTTTATTTTTGAGGAGATCCTGGAGGTGACCGTAAATTTTAACTTTTACTTTCACTGTTTTATACTAAAACGATGTTACCCCTTCATTATGGTCTCAATGTCGCGAGCGGCTCTTTCTAGACCGAGGTTTCGAAGTTTTTCTGGAGGCGGGAAACCCTCTTCGGTCCATCCCCGGCCCTTATAATACTCTTTTACCATTTCCTCTAGTTTTGAAACCGTCTGTCCGGTTGCTGCTTCAGCTTCAAGCAAAGGCTCTTTCTGCACCCGTTCAGGAAGCGTATCGTCACTTTTTTGAAAGCCTTCTCGAATGTTGAAGGCCCGTTCCAAATCATATACTCGCTCAGCAGCTTCAAAAAGACATTCCGGGGTACCAAATTCTTTAATACCCGTGGCTGAAGCTATTAATTTACTCAACATATCAGGGGGGAGCATTCCCATGCCTACTGGAAAGGCGCAGGCAATCCCAAATTCGCCTACTGTTATCACGTCTTGGTTCCATTTACAAAGATCACCTTTTTCCTTCTCAGAAAATCGATCCACTGGTCGTGGAATGGGACTATTGAAAATCTCTTGATAAGAGTAACCGATATTGTGGTTTGCTCCCACTACTGAGGTGGCATAATTGAGACCCTGGTTTTTGGCGGCCCGGGGATCATAGGCAGGCATTTCCAGGCCTTTAACGTGCATCGCATATCTAAAAGCTTCGCCTCCGATCTTTTTCGCCATTATTCTAGTACCTTCAGCTAAAAGATCGCCAAATCCTTCCCGCTTGGCGGTCTTTTCGATCAGTTGGATCATTGTCTTGTGGTCTCCGTAGGTTAGCTCCAGCCCATCCGTATCTTTAGTCGTGATGATCCCCTTTTCGAATAACTCAAAAGCAAAACCAATCGTATTGCCAGTACTGATGGTATCGAGACCAAGGTCATCGCAGAGGGCATCTGCCGCTATAATTGCCCCAATTTCGTTATTTTCTATAGGTCCACTGAAGGCCCAAATGCTTTCATAATCTGGCGCGCTTTCCGATCCAGCATAGGGACCTTCTGTCACTTTGAAAATGTTCCCACAGTGAATTAAACAACCAAAACATGCTTCGTTTTTGACTTTGAGTTTCTTGAAAGCATCAGCGTTAATCTTTTCAAACCCTTTTACAGTGCCCTTGCGGAAGTTCCTTACTGGAAATATCCCGAGCCCCACCATGTGGTCTACAACTCCCGGCGTTCCGTATTCAGAAAAACTCTGAAACATTTGTCCCGCTTTAATACCTTCAATCTCCTCACGGATAAGTTTTTTGAATTCCCCTGGGTCAGGGAGGTCTAAAGGGCCAGTGGCATTGGTAGTCACGGCTTTTAAGTTTTTCGACCCCATGACCGTTCCTACACCACCCCGTGCACAAATGCGCCTGTCACTTACCACGCCAGAATAGAGAACACCATTTTCACCTGCCGGACCAATACAAGCAGTTCGCACCTTCTTTCCATGGATGCTTTTTAATCTTTCTTGGGTTTGTCGGGTATCCAGCCCCCAAAGTTCCTCCGCATCTTTCAGTTCTCTTTTTCCTCTCTCCACATAGAGGTATACGGGCTTTTCCGCCCTCCCCTCACATAAAATAAAATCATATCCAGCTAAGTTTAGCGCAGCTCCAAAATCGGCTCCACCTGCGGAGCGAATATAAGCCCCGGTAAGAGGACTTTTGGTAATAACCATCCAACGCGAGCATGATTGGGCTCCACTACCTGCAAGAGGACCTGTTAGAATGATCAGTTTATTTGATGGTCCCAGGGGGTCCACATTTGGGGATAATTCGTCGTAAAGGTACTTGATTCCGAAGCCTCGGCCACCAATAAAATCCATAATCACCTCTGAAGGAATCTCCTCCTCCTTCACAATTCCTGCAGTGAGGTTTACTCGCAAATATTTTCTGGATTTTGGTATCATTGTTTTCTTCTCCTTCTCAAAAGAAGGTGACCATTGTAAGCATAGGATTTATTTGAGTTTCAACAACTATCTGTTAGAACACAAAGACAAAAAGCGTATGATTAATGAATTGAAAATAAAATGAGGCTAAAAATCATTCGATAGCTTTGGCTTTTTTAGAGTTTTAAAACCAAACAAAACAAACTTTATAACCGATGGTTTTAACGCCAGCTTAATCACTTGTAACAAGCCCCGAAAAGTCAAGGCTGCTCTTATCTGCCAGCGCACAGGCGTTGTAGACTGGATATGCATCACAAGCATATCGTCGACAATTGTTACTCCTACTGGCAGGCCTTCAAGAATCGTTTTCCCTAATCCAGTTGACCTGAAACGTAAAGGATAATAATCTCTTTTTTCTTCTTTTTTCTTTTCCTTAGCCTCCATAATTTCTACTTTTTTTTCAGCTACAGTTGCCATAAAAACCTCCCAGGTAATGAATGGATCCTATTTCCGAGTTAAACATAGACTCCATATTCTTACTGATCCCCTCATCCACTACCTTAAAAAATAATTTAAATCTTTTTTCTCTGTGTTCCAAACAAATTCTACCTGATTCTATTTTTAATAAACCGTACAGTGAAAATTTATCATCTTCAAAACCGCTTCCCGACTCTTTATTGAGCTTATCGACCACTTCTTTCAATCCAATGAATTCACTAACATCCTCCCTTTAGGTATGTCATTCTTATCCCCGTCATGTAGAATATATGCGCCAATAGTAAGGTGGTTCGGACATTCAAAAAAAGTAAATCCAAGTGAAGTTGGCATTACGGGGAGGAAAGGTGTACCTCTGAAACTTCATAGAAGGCCTTTTTGTCTGGCCTCAGTGACTATCTTTGGCTCTTTCCACCATTTTTCGATTCCTAAATCATCGGCCACAGCATTACTAGCCAAGTACCCTGATCCTAGCAATATTGTTCCTCCAGGATAAGTACAGGCACCTCCCATATAAAGACCCTTAATGGGTGACCGGTGCGCCGAACACTCGGGATTTGGGCGATTATATCCCATTTGAAGGGGGTGATATTGCCCCTGCTTTATAGATCCTTTCACCATATCCAAAAATTTGTTCTCCACGCCCTTTGGAGTAGATACATACACACCCCTAATCACGTCGTCGGTCATATTAGGAGCATATTCTCTCAGGATAGCAATTAATTTTTCAGCTACCTCCTCCTTAGCTTTACAGGACATCCAGTTCTCGCTATCCCCATTGAGGTCATAGGGGGCGATGGCCGAAAGTAGACCTGTCGCCCTACCTTTTGGAGCCTGGGTTGGATCATGGACAGTGGGAAAACAACAATTAAATCCAATCTTATCTCCCAATTCTCCTTTCTCTACTGCCTTATAATGATTAAGAAAATCCTCAGGGGTTTCGTATCCAAGTACATAGATGAAGGATTCATTAATCTTCGGATCTGCTTTAGCCACCGTGAAACGTGGTGGTTCGTTGAGCGCTAAATGGATCCCCAGTAAACTCCAGTGTTCCCAAAGCCAGATTTTGACACTTTCAACAAATTCCTTATCCAAATTATCTTCCCCCACGAGTTTAAGGAAGGTTTGATGTGTATCAATGGTGCTGATAACCGCTTTGTTGGCCTCAATAATAGTGCCGTCATGTAGTTCTATTCCTTTTGCACCCCCATTTTCTACGATAATACGCTTGATTACTGCGGGAGAAATTACCCAGCCCCCATTTTCCAGAACAACCTTATTCAGGGCTTGGGTCAAGGAATGGGAGCCGTGTACACACATTCTATAGTTAGTTGACCTATCCATATATAACGGGATCAGATACCCTACCCCTTCCTGCTCAGGGTCGAGGCCCCACATGCAGATTATATAAAGCATCAAGGCTTTTACCCGGTCATTTTCGAAAAATTCATTTACAAATCCCAGAGGGCTTTTCTCTGTATATTCCATTAATAGCTTACCAACTTCTGTGCTTTGCATCTTGGGGATCTGTTCCATTGCCTCCATGGGTTGGCAATAGGTAGCCGGGCCCACGAATTCTTTCATCACCCTTTGCCAAATAGGATACATCTCTCGATAGGTCTTTGCATCTTTCTGTGAAAATTGTGCGATTGATTGGCAAGTCCTCTCCACGTCAGTATGTAAGCAGAGACACTTGCCATCCCTAAAGGGCATGGTGAATTGTAATGGAGGATAAATATGCTTAAGGCCGTAATCTTGCTCTAATTTAAGATCACTATAAGCAGGAGCATAGTCCGCCATCATCATATATATGGCATGAACATTGTGAGTACATCCCGCCACGCATGTGGCTTCTTCTGTGACCGCTCCCCCTCCAAGCTCACCCCTCTTTTCTACTATCACCACTTTCAGGCCTGCTTTAGCGAGGTATGCCGCAGCGGTTAAACCATTCGGCCCTCCCCCAATAACAATCACATCGTAATTAAGTTTTCCTGGTGGCCTATAGTCTATCCTATAATCCTTATGCACTACCTTAATTTGGTAATCTGTCATTTTTTACCCTCCTCTTGTGTAAATCACAGTTCAATACTTAGAATTACTCTGGGATGAAAAATGTCTGGGAGTGAAATCAAGCCTTTTGACCAGCAAAAAAATCAAAATTCCTCAATACTCTTTGTCTATTCCTGCTTTCTATATTCTGGCTTCTGCCTTTTCTCAAAATCTCAATTGGTTATTGAAATTTCGGAAAGTACGGTTACCACGGACGTCCTTTGTCTTTCCATGGTTTTGCTAATCCCAAATCTTCAGCCATCACTTTATAGACATTGTAACCTTGGGCGCTCTGAGCGCAACCAAATGGATGCCATGCTGTCCCGGTACAATAAAAATTTTTGATCCCCGTTAATTTGTGACCTGCCACTTCAGGAGTCGGCCTATATTTACCTAATTGCGACAAAGTGGCATCGACTACACACCAATTGCCGGCTGGGGCAAAATTGCGTTGCATATTAGCAGTATAATAGGGGGTAACCGGATGGTAGGCGATGACATTATCCCAGGTCATATTAGGGGCGTACTTTTGCCACGTTCTAATAACGTCTTCAGCATGATACTTTTCCCTTTCTTTCCATTCCTTATCAGTCAAAGCATAAGCTGGTAGCACATACTGTTCAGTATGGGCCAATTGGTACCCCTCCGGACACAACATTGAATCTTCATCAATATAGTGGTAACCAACTGATAAGTTGGTTTTGGTAGGCCATATGTGGGCTTTCCTCTCCGAACTCTCCCGTCTAAAGGTATCTATATCCTTGTCCCCCAAGGCGAGCCATTCACAGGTCCAAATATCAGGACAAAAGCTCTCGGCCTTGTATTTTGGTCTTTCCCGAAGTGCCCATGTATACCAGGTAATATTAATCCAGTCTCGTTCTAAATTCTCTATCCTCCTTATCAGCTTACGATCTAGATATTCTTTTCCAATCATCTTGAAAAAAGTTTGCTCAGGGTCAAGGCTAGTAAGAACTGCCTTTTTGGCTTCGATCTCTGTACCATCTTCAAGCCGAATACCGATAGCTTTGCCGTTTTCAATGAGCACTTTCTCTACGGGATGTTTTGTGAAGCCCCGACCCCCATTCTCATAAATCACCCGTTGGGATGCATGGGCTAGTTGATGGGTACCTCCCACAACGTGGCAAGAATCAGTCCAAACTAAAAAGAGAATAATAAGAGCCCCCCACCCCATACCATCCTGGTCATTTTGAATACCGAGTGACTGTAAATCACGCTCGAATGCACAACGTAACTCGAGGCTCTCAAAAAGATCTTTTAAAACCCTTATGGGCGAGTAAACTAACCACATAGGATCAATACCCGCATCCGGGTTTTTTATCAGGCGATCCATAGCATCCTCTTCTCCTAAAGGCACGGCAGGATTCCACAGCCATTCATGGAAGGCTGGTTCCCAGTATTTTTTGTATTTATCCCAGAGCCAGAGCCAGGTATCTGCATCCCTTTGAGAAAATTTAGCGAATTCACGTGCCGTCTTTTCCATTGTGGGATCGTAATTCTTACTATAAAGAGCCACACAGGTATCGTCCTCGCTAAAAATAACCCCCCCAGAAACCTTGCAATACCTCAACTTGGCGCCGTAGGTTCTCCATTCGGGAATATCTTCCTCAACGGGTATATGGTAAAATCCATAATGCGCGTGGGAGCAAACATTGGACATAAAGCCAGGTTCACACTCTTCCGAACACCAGCCCCCACCCAATTCATGTCTTTCTTCAAAGATGCCCACACTTAACTTTCCAAATTTGGTGAGGTACATCGCTGCTACAAGCGATTTATTTCCCCCTCCCACAATAACCACATCGAAACTTTTGTCAGCCATTTTTTAACCTCCTTCTTATTTAAGATGTGTATTTAAATCAAAAGGGACAGAAAACAGCTTCCCGTTGCCATGCGTATCGGCGGGATAATCCAGTGACCGGATAAATTCGACAATCTGCCCGATTACATAATCCACAAGAAAGTCAGTCCCTATTCCAGCGAGGATTTTTATAACTTATCATTTGAGCGGTTTATGATCTGTTTACGTGTAGCTCGTATTGCCTCCATTCCTGCCTTGTGTGAAACCGCATTGAACTTAATCTCTGGTGGTTCGCTTAAAAGACTCATAGCTCCAATCAACACGCCAAAGCAGTCAGACTGCAAATGGTTATCCAAATCCTCCTGTGTCTCCCACTCATCAACCAGAATCAAATCGTTCTCATTCTCAATATCCTGGTATAAGCGGTAGCTTATACACCCCTTCTCGTTTCGTATCGAATCGATCAATGCCCGAACCGTTTGCAAAAACTCCTTACGTTTTTCAGGATATACTTTCATACCTATGGTGATAACGATCATGACTGCTTTTGACTCAAATCATTAATAACAGAACATTATGATGATTTTGGTGGTATGAGTGTGGGTTCTTTCCACCTGGCTTGCAGCTTGAAACTTTTCAAAGCTATTAAGAGTTCATCAGCAAACTTCACGCCAAAAGTGTTCCGTTTGAACCGATTTGGGATAACCTGTTGATTCATTTAGGTTCAGGCAGGTATCGATGACTCAGGAAGGGTGGACGGCTCAATGCTGATTTTCGTTAAATATGACGATGTCGTTAAATATGACGAGTTTATCATGGAGGATCTATGGCCTTCGAATTCCAAGTTTTCGCATGCGACCGCGCAGGGTACTCGGATTAAGACCCAGAATTACTGCGGCCCCGTTTTTTCCGCTAATCCTCCAATTCGTCTTCTCAAGTATTTTAACAATATGATCACGCTCAATCTCAGCGAGAGTCATTGTTCGATTTGATGCCAAAACCTCAGCCTCAGATGTCTCAAACCGGTCTACTAGATGCAGCTTGGAGTTCTGGGTATTGATCACTGCCCGTTCAATCACGTTTTCTAACTCCCTGACATTCCCGGGCCAGTGATAATTTTGTAAGGTTCTCATTGTTCTTTGCAGGATTTTATCAATTTGTTTTCCCAGTTTCTTAGCAAATTTGTTAACTAACGAATTTACGAGCATAGGGATGTCTTCCGTGCGCTTCCGAAGCGGTGGGACAGTGATGGGGAAAACGTTTAGCCGATACCAGAGGTCTTCTCGAAAACGGCCGTTTCGGACCTCTTCCTCCAGATTCCGGTTTGTCGCTGCAATAACTCGAGCATTGGTGCGTATCGTGCGGGAACTCCCCAACCTCTCGAATTCGCCATCCTGGAGCACTCTGAGTAGCTTGGTCTGCAATCCTAGTGGGAGTTCACCAACCTCATCCAGAAATATAGTTGTTCCGTTAGCGAGTTCAAAACGACCCACCTGTTTTGACTGGGCGCCAGTAAAAGCGCCTTTCTCATGGCCGAATAACTCGCTTTCAATAAGGTCTGAATGAAGTGTGGCGCAACTCACTTTCACCAGAGGCCGATTTTTGCGGGGGCTCAAGTTATGAATGGCGCGGGCGAACAACTCTTTCCCCACGCCGGTTTCGCCGAGGACGAGGACTGTAATGTCGGTGGGTGCTATCTGCTCTACTTTGAAGAGAACGTATTTGAGCGCATCACTTTGACCGATTATTTCATCAAAGTTGTGCGATAATTTTATTTCTTCCCGGAGATAGGTGTAGTCGTCCTCAAGCTGGTTTTTTAACCGCTCAATTTCTGAGAGGGCCACGCGGAGTGATTCTTCCGCCCGCTTGCGCCTGGTGACGTCCCTCACAATTGCCTGAACGAACACTTCTCCCAATAGCTCAATTCTATTCAAGCTCACTTCAGCATCGAACTCGGTACCATCATATCTGCAATGTTTCCATTCGAAAAACTGCGGAATGCCTTCTTCCGTCAATCTTCTTTTTTCCGAGCCTTTGTCCTTGGATAATTTGCCATCCGGCTGCCTTTCAGGGGAAAACTGATAAAAGGCTTTTCCAATGATATCTTCTTCCCTGCAACCAAATATTTCCAGCGTTTTTTTATTGCTCTCGACAAAATGGTTCCCTTTCAGAAGAAAAATAGCGTCATTCGCAGATTCAAAAAGGGTATAGTATCGGGTTTTACTTTCCTCTATTGTTTTCTTCGCATGTGCAAATTCGGTTTCGTGTTTTCCCCGTTCAGCAATTCGCTGTTTTAATTCTTCATGGGTTGGCTCTTTGGCCATTAGAAAATTCTCCTTATTGCCCCCATATTATTCAATTTTATCTTCTTATCCCTTTTCGGTTATGATTATTTGAGATTTTACCCATCTTTACCATAAACTTAGATAAAAGTGTTGCAGTATCAGATACTTGGTCTTTAATTTTACTTCACTCCTTATCAAGAATCCCTTTCATGGTAAAAAGAGGACTGACCTTAACTTTTTTCATAGCATTGCTTCCTTAAGGCTTTCAACTCAATAACCACAGGTAGAGAATGGGGCCGGATATCTATCCGGCCCCATATCCGTCACCCATTTCGACTTCAGGCGGTGTTGGCAAATTATGGTATTCCCCATTATGTTCACTTCGATCCTTCTCTGTCTGTCTCAGACTTAAATCCGTTACAGGAACCAGCGAGGCAACTTAACTTTCCTTTTTCGGTTTTTCCGCTTTCAGTTTGTCAGCAAGCAACCCTTGCTTGGCTAAGGCATCGGCAACTTCTTTTAAATCAAGCTCCTCAAGTCTCTTTCTGGTGGGAATCCCGTCTTTAGTCCAACCTCTCACTTCATAATACTTATCAAGAATTTTTTCATATTTCTCCCGGTCAATGGGGGGTAATGGCACCGGACCCGCTGGATGCTCACCCGGGCATTCCTCATGGAGGCACTTCCAGTTAGGCATATCATCTTCTCTTCTGATCCCTCTCATTACGATAACCGCCCGCTCAATCTGGTAAGCTCTCTCACCAATTTCCAGAAGCTCTTCCTTGGTAAATTTGGTTCCTGTCGCATAATAGATCGCCTTGGTGAGGTAATCCCACATCTTTTCGAAGTCCTCAGGCCGGTCGTGCCAATACCCTAAGTGCCCGAAGTTAAACTTGCAGATGCCAAGGCTGTCAGGGAGCTCAAAAAGGTTCTCATAGAATTGAACCAGTTTTGCCTTTGCCTCCGGATGGTAGGAGCGGGTGTCGCCTGCTTCTGCAAATCCAGTGGTGTGTACTGCCACTGCCGGGATGTTAATCCACTCTGCGGTAGGTAACCCCGATAAATGATGGGAACCTCGGGGTGAGACAGCAAACTGCAACATCGAACCGATAGTGGAGCGGGTCTCGCACCCGGTCGCGCACATGCCTTTTTGGTGGTAGACATATTTTAGTGCTTCCTCACCGAGTTTTTTCCCAAGCCAGTAGGGCCCGTCCGCCAGCTTATCCCCACAGCCTTCTCTTCTGGCAATTTTCCCCAGCAGTTCAATCATACCTTCCCCATTACCCCATGTCATGGGAACACCATCGGTAAACTTCTCATCAATGATCCCCTTTTCATACCACTCCATGAGTGTAGAAAACATAGCACCCGCTTCCACGGTATCTAATCCGAAATCATTGCACATGGCATTGAGTTTCAGAACGATCTTAGCCCGCGGCTCTAAGCATTTATGTCCCAAAGCACAGGTTGTCTCGTATTCAGGCCCTCCACTAAAGGAAGGGTATTCAGGATCTTCAAACCGGTAGGCACCATGACAGTGCACTGGGCAGGTGTAACAAGCATCATTTCTGAACCAGATGTTGTCTCCTAAGTTAGTCGTTATCTCCACGTCATCCGCCCAGATGCCGCATTGGTTCCAGTTCTGAATGGGGGTCATCCCGGTGGTTCCAATGAGCCGGGTTACCCCCGGTGTTCCGTATTTTGACATCATCTTATAGGTCAGGCTGTGGACTGGCCCAAAATTTGGGTCCATCAAATCCCGCTGGCACTTCAATGAAAGATCAAGAAAATTGTTGGGATCAGATATCTTTACTCCTTTGCTTCCTTTGACCACCAGTCCCTTCAGGTTCTTCGATCCCATGACCGCACCGCCTCCGGTTCTCCCCATGCTGCTTGTCCGGTGGGTTCGTATGCATGCATACCGCACACGGTTTTCGCCCCCAGGGCCGATGAGGAGCAGTTCAGATCCCACATATCGCTTATGGAGAATTCTGGTACATTCGTCAACCCCTTTTCCCCATAAATTTTCCGCTGACTTGAATTCAATCCGGTCATCTTCAATATAAATGTAAGTCGGTTTAGCAGCTTTCCCTTTGATTACAACAGTATCCCAGCCTGCAAACTTTAGTTCCGGTCCGACTGCTCCCCCCACATTCGTATCTCCCCATCCGCTATACGGTAACGGAGCGATAAAGGTGGCTTGAAAACGACCAGAGCTTGGCCAGGTAGTGCCACCCAATGGGCCTGCACCGAAAACAATTACGTTTCCCGGATCAAAAGGTTGTACCTTAGCCACGTCGCATTCGCGAAAGAGCAGTATATGATTAAGGGCTCTCCCACCTAAGTACTTCTTTAAATAAGAAGTGGTGTCCTCAACCGTATAGCTCCCTTTGTCTAAATCAATTCTTAACATTTTTC
>JAZDOO010000212.1:0-2433 GCA_043798555.1 Pseudomonadota bacterium
AATTGGAATTCCTGAGCTTTATGCCCAAAAGTGTAACCTCAGCTTTTCAGAAGCCATTGCCAAGGTTACCGCAGACTATGAACGTGTGGGTGACGCATCACTTATATGGTACGATATTAAATACTGGTTCGAATATTATGAGCTTCCAGGAAATTGGAAGAGCTTGATGGAAGAACATCGAAATAAAATCAGTCTTTTCCCAGAAGTTAAGGAGGTCATTAGTGCTTTAGCTCAAAGGTACGAGCTTATTATTACCTCGAATGCAGCCCGGGAATTTGTGGAAATGGAGGTAAAGGAGACCGGAATTGAAAGGTATTTTAGACAGATCTTTTCGGCTACCTCAGATTTCGGACAGGTAAAAAAGACTCCCCAATTCTACAAAAAGATTTGCGAAGTATTGGGGATTTCTGCTTCTCAAATGATCCATGTGGGAGATCACTATGAATTTGACTACTTGTCTCCCCGGCAATTAGGAGTCGAGGCTTATTTTTTAGATCGCAACGGAAAAAAGTCCGAAAGTAACCATACAATAAAAGACCTCAAAGAATTTGCCAATTTGCTTCAGTAATCATTATGGCTTGGTTTTTGCGTATATTTACTAAAAATACTTAGAATAGGCAGGAATTATTTCCCCATGCAGAAAGGAGATGTGGCATGAAGAAACTTTTTTTAGGGATAGCAATGGTAATCGGCCTCCTTCTGGTGACGGGTCAGGTTTACGCAAAGAGGTCACTGGAAGAAATCCGGAATGAGATTGAGCAGAATGGCTGGAATTTTACCGTAGATCACAACTGGGTTTATGATCTGCCAGACGAAATTAAAGCTACCATGTTCAAAGAAAAAACGATGGGGTGGGGAAAGAGTATCCCTTACCTCTCAATTCCTGTGAAAGAAGCTCTCCCCCCCGCCTTTGACTGGAGAAACGCAAGTGGACAGTCCTACGTATCTCCAATCCGCAATCAGAGCTACTGCGGTTCCTGCTATGCCTTTTCTGCCGCCGGAGTTGCCGAGAGCCTCTACATGATTGGTGAAAACCCGGGTAACCAAAACATTGACCTGTCAGAGTCCTACATTATGTTTTGTCTTTCTCAGTATTATTCCGGTTTCTATGGTTGTAACGGGGCTTCTTATGATTATGATGAAATGGAGGCCTTGGTGAACTATGGTATCATTGATGAAGCCTGCTTCCCTTATGATGAAGGCCAGACGGATGACTGTGCTGCTGCCTGCACAAACCCTGCTCTTCAGGTACAGCTTTCGACTTGGGGGCGAATTCCCTGTAGTGACCTCAACGCTATCAAGACCGCCATCTACACCTATGGACCAGTGAATGCCGCAGTCTATGTAGGCGATGCTTTTCAGGCATATAGTGGAGGCGTTTACAGTGACCGTAAGACTTCCTGCCCTATTGTCCCCTGTTATTATACTTCCACCAACCATGCGATTATGTTGGTGGGATGGGATGATGTAGACCAGGCCTGGATTCTTCGGAACAGTTGGGGGGAAGACTGGGGCGAAAACGGCTACATGCGGATCTCTTATCAGGCAGCCCGGGTAGCGTGCGAGGTTGTCTTCGGTACTTATAGTTCAGTGACCTGTCCCACTCCCGCCGTTCCTGCTACCCCAGCTCCTGCTAATAATGCCACCAGTGTATCCATAAATGCCGACCTTGACTGGGCCGATTGCACGAATACAGACTCGCATGAGGTGTATTTTGGCACCGCACCCTCACCGCCTTTTTACGGCACTACCACTACGAGCACCTATTCGTTACCTCAACTGAGTTACAATACTGTTTACTATTGGCAAATAGTGGCCAAAAATGACTGCGGGAACAGTGCGGCAGGTTCCATCTGGAAGTTTACCACGGAAGGATACCCGGTAAGTATTGATCTAACCAATGTTTGGACCAGCAGATGGGACGGGGTAATCAAAACGAGATTTCGGCCGGGACAAAAAATCCAGTACAATCTTAACTATACCTTTAACGGCAATCCAGAAACAGAGTATAAGGTGCTCACTAAAGTCAAAATTTCCGGTAGTTTTAATGGAGTAGTTCAGGACCAACAACTTAAATACCCTGGTAGTTATACTGGGGAATATGAAAGTACCGTTCCTACAAATGCTTCCACAGGGACAGCCCGGGTAGAAGCATCTCTTATTGTAAAAGATGTTGTGACCGGGGCAATTTTAGCTCGAGACAAAATGACAACAACCTTTCAGGTTACTCGATGAATTCACGCTGTAATGAAGAAATACGGTGTGGATTTTAGGGATAAAGGAAGTTGAGTGGGGGGGGAAAATTACTTTTTTCAGAGTTCTGGTATCTTCATTATCCCAGCCGAATTCCAGGCAGGATAGGGTGCCCCAAAAGAAATTGGGCAGCAGAGAGCCGCTTTCGACCTTCCAACTGAACTTCAGTAAGAAGAAGGC
>JAZDOO010000222.1:0-3485 GCA_043798555.1 Pseudomonadota bacterium
CCCTTTGACTCCGGGGACAACTCGCATTTACGAGGGGCAGACAGAAGAAGGTACCGAAGTCATTGAGGTCCATGTTACGGACGATATCAGGGAAATCCTTGGCGTTCCCTGTCTTGTTGTTAGAGATACGGTGACAGTTGATGACGAGCTGGTGGAGGATACTTACGATTATTTCGCACAGGACAAGGAGGGAAATGTATGGTATTTCGGAGAAAACTCCTACACCTATGAAGACGGCAAAATTGTCAGCGTTGACGGCTCCTGGATAGCAGGCGTAGATGGCGCCAAGCCGGGAATCGTTATGGAAGCGCATCCAGAAGTAAGCGATGTGTACCGCCAGGAGTTTGCTCCAGGTGAGGCCGAAGATTTGGGGGAGGTGCTTAGCCTGAACGAATCGGTCACAGTCCCTTACGGTTCCTTTGGAAGCTGCCTTATGACGAAAGATTTTAGCCCCATAGAGCCCGACGTCGAGGAGCACAAGTATTATGCTCCGGGTGTTGGTGTTGTTCTGGAACTTAATGTTGAAACTGGAGAGCGGGTGGAACTGGTGGACGTCATTACCGCAAGTGAGCCTGAGGAATAACCTGAAGAGTAGTGAACGGGATGCATCTCACAATGTTTCTGTTGGCATTGAATGAAGCTCCTAATAGGTAGCCTCGAATATACCTTTATTAATGAGTTCTACTATTGGGAAAAAAGAACTGCCATCAAATAGCAATCAACCCGGCACACCCGCTCTTGGATGATCTCCTTTTATATTCAAAAAATTTTCTTTATCATGTCGGGAATAATGGTTGCAAATAAGGATTATCGTTTATGGAGATCATTTATTTTGTCATGGTTTTAAGTGGAATTGGGATGATTGCCTTTGGCCTCTGGGCGGTTCATTGCTATTCTGGTCTTCTGGAAAAGTTGGGAGCCCTAAGTATTCCCTTAGGGTTAATCATCACTCTGTTGGGAGTGCTCCTTTTCTGTGTTCCTGACTTTTTCTTTCCAGAGTAATCAGGGATAATGTATTTGATAAGATTGCTGTTTGAAAAAAGTGCTATACCATGAAACAGGCCGCACCCTGGGGAAAGAGCTTCTCCTTTTAGATGCAGGGAATCTTTTTTTCAGAATGGCTTCCTGCAATCGAGCCTCTCGGTCACGTTTCTTGTCGGATTAGGCAAATAATGGTAGTGTCTTATGTTGTAATTTTGCATGCGAATATTAGTTTGTAAGTCCTAATGATCACCTGATGTTACTTTACTTTGAGTATGCCAATTTATAATATGAGACACTATCTTTTGCCTTGATTCTTTATGCTGATTATAAATATGAGAAATTTATTGAAAAAAAGCAACAATTTTGGTTAGATTTTCTCATGCGTATACTATTGGTTGAAGATGACCTGAAGATTGCCTTTTTTATTATAAAAGGACTGAGACAGGCAGGGTTTGCTGTAGACCATGCATCCGATGGGGAAGACGGCCTTCATATGGCTTTAACAGAACCCTATGACACGGCCATCATTGATATTATGTTACCAAAAATTGACGGGCTGACCCTCATTGATGAATTGCGGCAGCAAAACAAAAATACCCCCGTACTTATTTTAAGTGCCAAACGCTCGGTTATTGATCGGGTCAAAGGGCTCCAAACAGGGAGTGACGATTATCTGACCAAGCCATTTGCATTTTCAGAGCTTCTGGCACGTGTGCAGGCACTTATACGAAGAGCAAATAGGACTACTGAGCCAACCAGCCTCTCATATAGTGATCTTTCCCTGAATCTTCTCACCCGTGAGGTTTTTAGGGGAGGGGAGAAAATCGATTTGCAGCCTCTTGAGTTTTCCCTGCTTGAATATCTTATGCGTAATGCAGGAAATGTCGTGACCAAAACCATGATTATGGAACATGTTTGGGACTATAACTTTGATCCCCAGACAAATGTTGTCGAAGTACGCATATGCAAATTACGGGAGAAAATTGATAAAGATGATAAAGACTTTAGGGTGAAGCTAATTCACACCATTCGCGGGGTGGGGTATGTTCTTAAAGAAGGTTCTTAGACTTCCCCGTACCCTCGCGTTGCGATTAACCTTATGGTATGCGGGAGTATTCACCATATCCTCGATTGTGGCCTTTTCCGTCTTTTACTTGCTGATAACTTCCGTCATCCAGGAAAATAGAGATCAGGATCTTTTGGAAGATGTTGAAGAGTTTTCTTCTCTTTTTACCTCAAAAGGAATCAAGGAGGTTAAAAGCGAAATTCTTGTTGAAGCTGAATCTGATGGAGTGGAAAAGATATTCTTTCGTCTTCTCTCTCTGAACGGGGAGGAACTTGCTTCAACAAACATGTCCTCCTGGGCAAGTGCAAGCATAAACAAAACCGCAGTGAAGCGATTAGCCCATGGCGCCAATAATGTGTTCGAAACACTGGCTGTTCCAGAACAGGAACATAAAGCGCGTATTATTTATGGCATTATCGGGCCTGATTTAATTTTACAAATAGGAGAGTCATTAGAAGAAGATGAGCAATTTCTGGAGATAATCCGAGAAACATTTGGCACCATAATGGCTTTTGTAATCTTGTTTTCTGCCTTGATCGGATGGTTAATGGCTAAACGAGCGCTGCTGGGCGTTGAGGAAGTCACCATAACAGCACTAAATATATCTAAAGGTGATTTTGAGCAACGAGTACCCCCTAAAGCCAGAGGAGACGAAATTGAGCGACTCGCAACTACTTTCAATTATATGTTGGATCGAATCAATGCTTTGATTACAGGAATTCGGGATATGACTGACAATATAGCCCATGACCTGAGAAGCCCTATCGGTAGAATTCGGGGTATCGCTGAGGCGACATTAATTTCTGACAGCTCTATCATGGAATATAAAAATACAGCTGTCAGTATAATAGAGGAATGTGACCTACTCCTGGATATGGTCAACACAATGCTGGATATCTCAGAAGCTGAAACAGGGGCAAGTAAGCTAAAAAAGGATGAAATTGATATCGCCGACGAAGTCCGAAAAGCATGTGAACTTTTTCGCCCGATAGCTGATAACACAGGAGTTACTTTGATTACCACTAAAATCCCTGGCAGTTTCTATGTTTACGGAGACAGACAGAAGGTCCAACGAATGGTGGCCAATCTTCTGGATAATGCGCTGAAGTATACTCCGTCCGGAGGCGCTGTTACGGTTTCGGTCATTAGTGATGACGAAAAAATTGCTATTGCTTTTAGTGATACAGGGATTGGGATTCCCGAGGTTGACCTGCCCCATATCTTTAATCGATTTTATCGATGTGATCAAAGCCGGTCACGGGCAGGTGTCGGCCTTGGTCTCAGTCTTGCTAAAGCAGTTGCTCAGGCCCACGGTGGTGAAATCACTGTTACGAGCTGTCCCGAAAAGGGGAGCACCTTTCGCATTATCCTCCCTCGATCACCTCGTCCTCACTAATTCCGCACTCCTTTTTTGTTTCAACCTGCCAAATGGTAA
>JAZDOO010000245.1:0-9085 GCA_043798555.1 Pseudomonadota bacterium
CAAATCCAGGCGATTTACGGAGGGCCTTAGAAAGAGGTGGACAGGGTGGATTAAAGACCCAGTCCTAATCCACCAATTAATGGCGGATTCGCTTTGCTTAATCCGCCCTACGGTTCTGGGAAGGTAAAAATAGTATGCACGGAGAACCGGTACAGCCTCAAAAAATCTTTATTTAAAGAATTAGATTTTTAAAGAATTAGATATTTTTTAAATACCTTTTGAAAAAGTTTAATTTTTTTCTTGACATATCTGAAAAGATTTGTTTATTTAAGTTTTAAATTTGTAGATAACGTGTTGTCCACACCCCCTTCCTTCTTAGAAAGGATGAAGTAGTGGCAAAAAAAATCTTAAGCGTAAGCCTCCTGGAAGACACCTTCCAGTACCTGGAGGTTGAAAAACAGCCTGCCGGGTTTTTTCTTCAGTCCCTTCCCACTGTCATTACTCAAGAATCATTGCTTGCTGCCTGCCGTAAGGCCGATGAAATTTATATTAACGGCCTGTTTCCCACCGCGCTCTACGAGTGGGGAACATTTCCGAAGGTAGCAAGGCGTTACCTCAATAACTTAGTTAACCAGGATGCGCGGGCAAAACTGGGCGCTCCCTCTCCCGTCCAGATACAATATGAAACCGTTAAGGAAGTTGTTGACGCTGGGATAGCTAAATGGCAGGTTGCCTATGCGGCTATTGAAGAAGATAACATAGCGTTCATCTGGGATACCTTCAAAGGTTATACCCGAAAAATAAAATTCATATCTCCGCTTCCGGTTGCTTTAGCTTCAACCATTGCCCAGATTGATCAGCCTCAGGAAAATTTTCTAACCGTCTGGGTCGGTGAGACTTCATCCGTCATTTCCATCTCGTCTCCTGAAGGGTTCGTGAAAGTAGCCCGGAGTGTCCCCATGGGACTCCCCAAAAAAGGGCTTGCTGATGCTCCTGCCTATCTCAGTCAATTTTCCCAGGATTTGGGAAAAGAAATCTCAATGACGCTAACATTCTTCAAGCAGCAATTCCGCGAGGCGGTTCCGGGAACGCTTTATCTTTTGGGAAATACTCAACTGCAGAACATCTTTACCAATTACCCTTTATCGGGGTTATCGTTTGCTATTCATTACCGGCTCGCCAAATCCCCGGTTGAAGGTATGCCGGAAAACCAGGTTTGTGAAAATATCCACCTGATTGGAAACCTTTACCTCACCGATATCTTTAATTTCCTGCCTCGGGAAGAAATCATCACCCGAAAAACCCATTTTGCTTTTAGAGCCGCGTATGCCGCATTGGTGCTTATCATCGTTTTAGGGGGGTTTTGGGGCCTTACCCTTACCAATACTAAATTAGAAAGGCTGCGAGAGCATAACAATACTCTTTCGCAACTCCGGAATCTCCAGAAACAGGTAAAGGTTCTCCGGGAAGATGTAGGCCGTCTCAAGCCTTTTGAAGGGTGGAAGGAACTCTATGAAAATACCTTTAAAAACCAGCCGCCATGGAACATGTTTTTTTCTGAGTTAGGACTTCTCATCCCTTCTAATATCCTGGTTAAAACCTTTCAGGTCGCACCGGAAAAAGGACCGGCCGGCATCGTCTGGACCAGTCAGATGTCAGGTCAGGTCAAAGCCAAGAACTGGCATGAAGGTTTGAATCTCCTTCGCCAGTTTGGTGGTGTACTGCAATCCTCTCCTTTTTTTGAAGTAGTAAATATTCAGTACGCCCCTGAAGAAATGCAAACCGAAGCCAAGACGTTTGATTTTCAGATTGCAATGCAACTGGTGTCCGAGGGATCATCCCATGAAATTTAAACCGATCGTTTTTATCATTGGCCTTCTGATTTTTATTCAAATCTTGTTCTATAATTATGCTCAGAAAAATAACATCACGATGGTGAACCAGGACATTAAGCTACTCCAGGGAGATATTCAGCAGTTAGAGGCAGAAAAATCAAAATTGCTTAATAAGTTTACAGAATTAAAAGCTATCATTGAAACCATACCCCCTACCCTTCTTATGGGTTTTGAAGACCCGGAAACCGGATTTGTCCAGTTTCTTGATTACTTACAGACGCCGGTCCTGGAAGAGGTGGAAGGGAATATTTCATTACGGGACGCACAAAAATTCAAGGAGGCTCCGGTCCCCCTTCACGAAAGTGATTTTACCTTTAAATTTAATTTCCTCACCACGTATGAGGTGGAAAAATTTTTTAATTACCTCCTCCTGCAAAGACAGTATCCCCTGGAGGTAAAATCGCTCACCATCAATCGAAGCGGGGAAGATAAAGTGGAAGGCAACTTAAATGTCTCGCTCCTGATTCCGGCGAAACTTCAGATTCCATCATTCGCCCAGGAAGGGGGAAGTAAATGACCGCGCGTGATTACGTGACCTACGGATTGGTGCTCACCGTGCTGGTAGTAGGGCTTGTGTTCGCTAACACTTATTACATTCAACCAAGTCTTACTCCCCAACTTCCGAAACCTGAACCGCTCCCTCCTCAAGCAACATTTACAACTCCGGTTGACAGTAATATCGTTGCCACCACCCTGGAAAAAATAAAAACCATGTTCCCGCAAAAAGAATTCCAGAAAGAATTTGAACCGCGCCGGGTCCAGAGAAATCCTTTTTTCTGGCCCGAAGAAATGACTGGGGAAGGATACCCCAAAGCTCCGGTTTCAGCCGAAGCAAAGGAAGATGAAGAAAAAAAGGGCCTTCTCCAACTTTCTATGATCCTGATTGGGGAAAACCGGAAATTGGCTTTGATTAATGAGAATCTCGTGTTTGAAGGTACCCGGATCAATGGTGATCTGGTTTACAAAATCGAAGAAAAGGAAGTTATCCTGAAGGGTGATACTGGAGAAACCCGACTTGCTCTTTCTGAATATATAGCTTCACCGCCGGTGAAAGAGGAAAGATTGACTCCACCCGAACCATTACCTAAAACCACCCCGGCTCAGGAAGAGACCATAGAAAGTTTGTTTGAAAAACTGAAGCCATTATTGCAACCAAGTAAATAAGCAGATTCATGAAAGGAGGAGAAACTTGAAGAACCAAGGAAATTTTACTGAGCTAAAGACACTCCTGTGTTTGCTCCTTCCTCTCCTATTATTGGCAGGCTGTGCCACCGTATCCGCACCACCCACACCATCAGCCAAGACTGAAATTCTCCCCCCGGGAGGAAAGATAAAAGAGATTTTCAAAACCACACCCCCTGCAGCTCTTCCTCCGTTAGCTGCCTTGAAGCCAAAGGTTGCGGCTGAAGAAAAAATGCCTTTTGAAAGAAAGCTCTTTTCCCTTTCTACCCGGAGTGCCCCCCTCCAGGATGTTCTCCTTGGCTTGGCCAAGGAAGCCGGTCTCAATTTAGTCATGGAGAAAGCGGTTGACCCCATGGAGCCGGTTTCAGTGGAAATCAAAGACCTTACCCTCAAAAAGGCACTCGACATCATCCTTACTGCTTACGCATATTTCTATGATATTGAAGGAAATATTCTACGAATCAAAACTCTGGAGACGAGGCTTTTCACCTTCGACTATCCGTTAGTTTCCAACCGGCCCGAGAGCGATATCGGAGGTGATGTGCTCGGATCCGGTGGCGGTGGTGGATCTTCAAGCACCACTAACCTTTCCGGTGAGTTTTCCATTGAATCAGATGTTGATGAGGAACAGGTCAATGTGTGGCAGCAGATTGAAAATGCTCTCAAATCAGGGGAAGAAGAGGGGTTACTCTCCGAGCAAGGACGGGCCCAGATCACCCGGATGGCGGGAACGATTGTGGTAACCGACCGGCGGGAGAACATCCTCCTGGTGGAAAAATACTTGAATGAACTAAAAAAATCTCTCAAACGTCAGGTAATGATCGAGGCGAAAATTATTGAGGTTAATCTTACGAAAGGTCATCAATACGGTATAGACTGGAGTTATCTGAAGGACAAGTTTGGGGGAACACCAGGAAATTTTACGATCAATACTAACCTTAGCACGGGTACCAGTGCCCTTAATATCGGTTGGCTTCAGGCAGCGGGTGGACCAGAACAGTTGGGTGTTTTCCTTGATGCCTTAGCCACCCAGGGCAATGTTAATGTTCTTTCCTCTCCCCGGCTTAATGTCCTCAATAACCAGACCGCACTTATCAGTGTGGGAAGGGCGATTCCTTATTTGCAGTGGGAGTTACGCACCGTAGGCACGGCCACTACCACCGGAGCAACAATATTCGAACCAGTCCCTACTGTCGTACGCAGTCAGGCTGGTGTTACCCTCGGAGTTACCCCCCAGATCAGTGGAGACGGTGTCACCACCCTTCACATTGTTCCCATTATTACTGACCTGGTGGAATTTCGAAGCTTTAGCTTCCAGGGTTCCACTTTTGAGGTGCCGGTAATTGATATTCGCGAAACTGATACCATAGTCAGGGTTCCCAATGGCACCACGGTGGTCATCGGGGGGATGATTCAGGATAAAACCCGGGACAATAACTCCAGAATTCCCCTCCTGGGAGATATTCCCTTGCTGGGGAAATTATTTTCCCAGCAGATCCGAAGCTCCGAAAAAGTTGAGCTGGTCATTTTATTGACGCCAACAATAGTAGAAGAATGAGCCTTATAAACGACTATTTGAAAAAAACTCAGCAAGAATCACCTCCGTTAGATAAATCAGGAGATGTGCCTCCGGTTCTAAGGACCAGTAAAAAAGGCAAGGGCAGTGGTTTAACGATTCGGTTCATAGGGTTTATTCTCATCCTGGTCGTTGCCGGGGTAGTCTACGTTAAGTTCCAGTCACCCATTCAAAAAACAACTCCTCCCCCCGAATTGTTAAACCCGGTGAAACCGGTAGCCGAGGCTCAAAACAGTCCACCGGAAGTTACCCCCACCGGTATAAAACCCACAGAAACATCCTCAACGCCGATTAAAGAAGCTACTTCTCCTGAAAGCAATGAGCCAATGGAAGCACAAAAAGCGTCTCCTTCCCGCTCTTATGAATCGCCATTCGAAGGGCCCGGTGAAACCACGCCGAAATTTTTACCTCCCAGCCAGGAGCCTTTGCCTTCTTATAACGTTCATTCAACCGAAACTGAACCAACGGTTTCTCAACCTTCATCTTCCGAACCGTTACCTTCTGCTCCCCGTGTTCCACCGATTACGATTACTCCCAGAGCTAAATCAGAAATGCAAACAACCCTCGCTGTGGACATCAGCCATTATTACCAGCTTGGCCTCATTGCCCAAAGAGACGGGAACTACCCCGAAGCCGAAAAATTTTATCAAGACGTGTTAAAAAAAGACCCCTCGCATGGTGAGGCCCTTACCAACCTTTCGGCAGTTTTCATTCAGCAGGGGAAATACTCCGACGCAGAAAGGACGCTCCACAACCTCCTTCGGAAAGAACCGAAGAATACCAAGGCTCTCGTTAATCTGGGGATTATCGAACTCAAATTAAACCAGGATGAACAGGCAAGCCGTTATTTTCACGAGGCCCTGAACATCAATCCGAGAGAAGAAACTGCGCTCATTAATTTGGCTTATTTGGCGCAGAAAGAAAATAATCCTTCTTTAATGGAAAAATTCTATCAAGAGATTCTCAGCATTGCTCCGGACAACAGTGAAATTCTTTTGGCTTATGCTTCCCTGTTAGAAAAAAATAGTCGTTTTCGAGATGCAATCTCCTGTTATGAGAAAAGTATTGAACTCGATGAAGTCAAAGCAAATGAACAATTACTGGGTCAAATAAAAGAAAGAATGACGCTTCTACGTTACTACAATCAGTAAACCCGAATGAATTGAATAGAACTTTATTATAATTAATGTGAGGTGCATCCATGCAGAAAAAGGCTCTTATCTCTTTAGTGATCATCTTATTGCTGGTGACCATTTGCGGCTGTGCTGCTCCTTGCAAGGTCATGTCCATTTTTAACGTTTGCCCGCACGAAAGGCCTTACCTGGTATATGGAAGAGTAGTAGACAATCAATCTGGAGCGATTGAAAACTGTAAGGTCATTCTCATTAAGAGAAAATATCCCCTATCACGATGTAAAGACGCTGAGATTAAAGACCTGGGGCAATATCACGTGGCCCTGACTGATAAAACCGGTGACTACTCCTTTTGTTTTGAACCTTTAGGGGCAAATGACGTTTGGCTCTACTTTGACGCAAAAGAGAACGGATATATCCCCCAATTCATAGAACTCAACCACCTCATGGGGCCAACGTTTTTGCAGACTCCGGGTAACAGTCCCTTAATAGTAGATATGCTCTTAGAGAAAGCAATGTAATGCGGAAAACGTGAAGCGAAACGTGTGAAAGGTAATATTACTACCGTTTCAGGCGTTACGCTTCACTTAATATGAGGAATTCATGAAGCTTTTAGGTGAAGTTTTATTAGATAAAGAGATGGTAACCCGCCAGCAGATGCGGCTCGCCTTACAGGAACAAAAGCGGACCGGTGAATTGCTGGGAAATGTGCTGTTGAGGCTGGGTATTCTCACCCGGAAAGATTTATCCCGGGCCATCGCTTTTTCTACCGACCTCCCTTTTATAGATCTTAAACAAGTACACGTTGATGCAAGCGCTATAAAGACTGTTTCCAAGGACATTGCCAAAAAATTTAAACTCATCCCGTTTTCAATAGAGAATAACACCATCCGGGTGGCCATGGATAACCCGAACGATGTTGTGGCCATTGATACCCTTCGTCGCACCACCGGGAAAAAGATCGAGGTTTATGCCTCTGATCTTGACAGCGTCCTGGAATCTATCGAAATTTATTATGAGCTGGGGGCTTCTTTAGAAGAAGAAATTGACCGTAATGTTACGGCAGCGTTAAGCGGTGGAATTGCGGAAGGGGAGGTGAATCCTCCCATTGTCCGGCTTATCGAACTTTTCATCATTAAAGCCATAAGAGATAGGGCAACTGACATTCACGTCACCCCCGAAGAGATGATTACGCGGGTAAGTTATCGGGTGGATGGTGTCCTCAGGAGCGGGATGATTCTCCCTAAACGGATCCATGTGCCCCTGGTGACCCGGGTAAAAGTTATGTCCGGGTTGAATATTGCCGAACAGCGCCTTCCCCAGGAAGGAAACATTGGCTTTGAATTTTCTGGCCGGAAGATTGACATTCGCAGTGCTACCGCACCCAAGAATTTTGGTGAAAATGTGGTGCTCCGGGTATTGGATAAAGCCAACATTCTTCTCGGACTGGAATATCTTGGACTCAATACCAATGCCCGTAATACCATTAGAAAACTGACCAAAAAACCCCACGGGATTGTTCTCGCTGCCGGTCCAACTGGTTGTGGGAAAACGACTACCCTCTATTCAATGCTGAGGGAAATTAATGCCCTGGAAAAAAATATCCTTACCATTGAAGACCCGATTGAATATCATCTCCCCCTGATCAAACAAACTCAGGTCAATGAACAAGCGGGCCTCACCTTCTCTCAGGCCATAAGGCATTTTTTGCGACAGGATCCTGATGTTATTCTGGTGGGAGAAATTCGCGACTTAGAGACCGCAAAAATCGCCTTCCAGGCCGCTATGACCGGACATCTGGTTCTCTCCACCATTCATACCAATGATGCCGCTTCAACCGTGGCACGACTTTTGGACTTAGGGGTTGAGCCTTATCTGATACCTACCAGTTTGCGGGCAGTCATTGCCCAACGACTGGTGCGGAAAGCCTGTCCTTTCTGTGCTGAAGATTATGCTCTTTCCAAAGAAGAGACTGCTTTGTATGATTTAAAGGACTGGTCCGGGGCTGAAAAAACTACAAAGCTGGGAAAAGGCTGCTTAAGTTGTGAGAACACTGGCTATAGTGGCCGAACCGGGATATTTGAAATCTTAGAGCTTACCCCCACACTAAGCGAGCTTATCTCTCAGAAAGCGACATCAGCTGCGATCACCATCGAGGCTCGAAAAGAAGGCATGCAAATCATGAAGGAACATGGTTTAGAGAAAGCTCTGGAGGGTATAACAACGGTAGAGGAAGTGTTCCGGGTTACGGAGTAAAATTATATGCCTGATTATGCTTACACAGCCGCAGATGCCGGCGGAACAATTGTAAAAGGGGTCCGGTTTGCCAATAACGCTGAGGAATTAGCTTTCCACCTTAAGGAAGCTGGGCTCTATTTAGTAGAGTTTAAAGAAGCTCGGGCTCAAGAACTCCGTAATTTCCTTGAAAATATTCAGATCAAAAGCGTAAGCCGCCGTGAATTAGTCGAATTCAGCAACAACATGGGAGTAATGATTAAAGCTGGTGTCCCCCTGATCCAGGCTCTAAACGAACTCCGTGAAGACAGTGACAATAAGTACTTTAAAAGAGTTCTGGGAGAGATCATTGAGAATATCCAGAGTGGGGACAGCCTCCATGCTGCCATGGGAAAGCAGCGCAGAGTCTTTCCTGAGCTTTATGTTAATGTGGTCCAGATCGGAGAAAGTACCGGCAGCCTGGAAACCTCCTTTTTTGACTTGTCCCGGCATTACAAGCGAATTGATGATCTGATCCGCAATGTTCGCAAAGCTTCCATTTATCCGGGTTTTGTGGTTATCGCTCTCATCTGTGCTGCTTTTGTATTTCTCACCCTGGTCTTCCCTCCCCTTTTTACTTTGCTTACTGAATTTAAAGTTCCTCTCCCCTTGGTCACCCAGGTGGTTATGGCTGTTTCTTCCGCATTACAAACCCGCTGGCCGTTGATCTTGGCCTGTATTATCGGTTTTATTATCCTTTTTGTTGTTTTAAGGAAAAACAAAAAAACAAAATATTATATAGACTGGTGTGAGCTGAATTTTCCTCTGATCAGAAATGTATTTATTCAGTTACGAATGGCCTTTTTTATGCGTTACCTCTCCATGCTCGTGAGCGCTGGAATGGATATCCTTCGGAGTTTAGAGCTTGCTATTCAATCGGTAAATAACCTGGTCATTCAGAAATTCCTGACCCTCACTCGTCAGCGCGTTATTGAGGGCGAGCTATTTTCCGATTCACTCCGCAAAGTTCGGTTTGTTCCCAACATGGTAACCCGTATGGTGGGTATTGGTGAAGCGTCAGGGAATCTCCCGGAACAGATGGAGTATATTGCTGAATATTATAATGAAGAACTGGAGCGAAAAAT
>JAZDOO010000252.1:0-3809 GCA_043798555.1 Pseudomonadota bacterium
CTCCTCGGAAAAGCCTTGGCCCGGCCGGACTGGGTAAAACAAGTCATTGATAAAATTAAGACCGAAGGCCTGATGGAAGCCTGGAGACAATCCCAGGCCCGGCTGGATACGCCGGTGCCTTTGGGGTATTCCTGTGCCGGGATCGTAGTTGATTGCGGATCGCAGATTGCAGATTGCGGATTTAAAGTTGGTGACAGGGTTGCCTGCAGCGGCAGTGGTTATGCTTCTCACGCAGAATTTAATGTTTGCCCGCCTAACCTCGAGCGTGGTGCAGATCCGGTGCAATGCGGGATTTATCCCTCCTGAATCATGGGTGCATAAACGAGAGGAAGGCGGGGGAAGAATTATCGGGGAAGTGTGCCACTTTGTTGATTTAGCCCAGGCGATAACCGGAGGCTTGCCCCAAAGGGTCTTTGCTTCCAGCACTGAATCTCCGCAAGGCTTGAACGATAACCTCACCATCTCCCTGAAAATGGATAACGGAGCGGTTGCGGGCATTACCTATGCAGCCAACGGAGACAAATCCTTCCCCCGCGAAGAAGTGCAGGTCTTTGCCGGGGGCTCGGTCTGTGTGATCGAGAATTTTAGAACCATCCGGTTTAGTGCCTCCGGAAAGAAAAGAGTTAAACGGGCATTCGCTGTTGACCGCGGCCATCGGGACGAACTACAAACTACAATTGACGCCTTTACAATGGGAGAGCCTTCTCCCATAAATTTTAAATCCCTTGTCGCCACCACTATTACCACCTTTGCCATTGAAAAATCCTTGTCCACCCAAGAAGCGATTGCAATAAACTTGAAGGAATGGGGAATAGGCTAAATATACTCCTTTTAACCCGCTACTTCCCTCCTGAAATTGGAACGGCTGCCAATCTCTTTTTTGAATTAGCCAAAGGACTCACCTTTCCAACAGACGAAAGACCAGCCGATTTTACCTTACTATACCAATATAACAAAATTATTCCTATTATTTCTTGTTGACTTCCAATATTTCTTATTGACTTTTAGCTTTAATTTTGCTATCAAATCGCTATCATATACCGCTCAGATGCAAATTTATCCACTGAGGACGAAAATACCAGTATATCAAAGAGTTATCGGGATTCATGCCAATCCTGAGAGGGCGGTGCTTATCCCGAAAAAGGCCTCATTTCTCGCTCCCCGCTCCTCGTTCCTTACTTTTTACTCCTCACTCCTTACGGCTTTTATGACACCTTACTCCTTACGGTTTTTGGCGTTTCTCGCGTTACCACGTTTCTCGCATCTTAACCAGCCAGCCAGACCATCAAATGACAAATGAAGATGTGACCCTCTATTCTTCCTCGGATGGGAGCCAAAGGTGAGCCTGAACGAGGGAATAAAGAAGACATACGAATTGTATATGACAACAAAATAAACCAAACAAACCAGAGAAACCAAACAAACCAGAGAAACCAAACAAACCAGAGAAACGAGAGAAACCAGAAAAGTGAAATAATTCAACAAGGTTGATTCCCCACTCTTAAAGAAATGCCTTGTTGCCCGAAAGCCCGAAAGGTTTTTTCACTTGCAACGAGGTTGTATCTGATGTATGATTATGACATCAATAATTACAACCGTAAGGTGGTATCATGAAAAGACAGATTCCTTTTACGCTCCGTTTTGATGCGGAGCTTTATGCGCGCGTTAAAGTGACATCCAAACGCGAAGGCCGGAGCATTACGGCTTTTGTACAGGAGGCCGTGGCCCGGAGGATAGAAGAGGAAGATGCGGCCGCCTTATTCGACGCCTTCACCCTTGTCGGTGAAGATGTGCATGAGGCGAGCGTCGAGTTTGCCCACGACGCCCAAGGCGAGGTGGCATTGAAAGGTGAATAAGCAGGTCCGCCGTGGAGACATCTGGATTGTAGATTGGTCACCGAGTAGGGGATCGGAACAGACCGGCATGAGACCGGCAGTGGTGATTCAGACGGATGCGGCAAATCTGAACCCTCATTATCCGAACACGATCGTAGTCACCGTGAGCACGAAGGCCAAAGCGGTCCCCTTTCATGTGTCCGTGAATCCATCAGAAGAAAACGGCCTCAAAAAAGCGTCCTTCGTGAAGTGCGAACAGGTCATGACTATATCAAAGGAGCGTCTTGTTCGGCGTCTGGGACGCCTTGAAGGGGAACGCCTGCAGGTGGTGGGGGCTTCCCTTCGCAAGGTTTTGGAGGTTTGAATGCGGTCCACCGCGATTACTTTCCGGGGCAATTGAACGTGACGAAGTGAAACTTCCTGGTCATCAACTGAAGTCTTCGTTACTTAATCCCCTTGGGGTAATAAGAACATTCACCTGACAGAAGGTATTGAAGATTACTTCAATAATTAAATAACTTAACTACGAAGACGTCCCAATGTGTAGACCTGACCCTAAATCTTCCTACTCTTTTCGAAAGAGGGGGGGAGGAAATCCATCACCCCCTTGTCACAACCATCTCTTGCCGCAAGAGAGTATTTACCACACCCACCCTTGTAGTAAGAGGTTGTTTATCTCATTACCCCCTCTTGGTGCAAGAGGGGGTAAAGGGGAGTTCATAATGGTTTATGGAAGTTTTTTTACCCACACTTTATCCTTTAATTTTGCTATCAAATCGCTATCATATACCGCTCAGATGCAAATTTATCCACTGAGGACGAAAATACAAGTATATCAAAGAGTTATCGGGATTCATGCCAATCCTGAGGGGGCGGAGCCTATCCCGAAAAAGGCCTCATTTCTCGCTTCGTTGACGTGATAGCCGAGAATATTTAATATTTAAGATGCGACCCTGAACTTTTTCCCTATGCGCCATGCTCTATGCCATTTGCTCTTTGCTTGTTAGCTTTCCAGCTTTTTAGCTTGCCAGCCCGTATGGAAATGTCAAATGTGTAGACCTGACCCTCAACCTCATTTTTATGGTATGATAAGTCTAACGGAGGTGAATATACTATGAATATATCTGTAAGGATTGAAATATTTAAGGAAGGAGATGTCTATGTGGCTTTGTCTCCAGAGCTAAATGTCTCCAGTTTTGGTGAAACTGTTGAAGACGCAAAAAACTCTATAAAAGAGGCTATTGAGGCTTTCATAGAAGAATGCGAGGTGATGGGAACACTGGAAGATGTTTTGGAAGAGTCAGGTTTTTCAAAAACCAATGATTCCTGGGAATCAAGAAGACCAGTCGCAGAAGAAGCTCTCGCATTTGCTTTGTAGATTAGATGCCTGAGAGAAAAATTACTCCTATACATTATGAGACCCTGATAAAGATATTTGAACTTGATGGATTTGTTGTTCAGAGAAAGAAGGGAGATCATATCATAATGACAAAGGCTAGAATAAAAAGACCTCTTGTCATAAAGACCAGCCCACGGCTTGTTCCTGTGACACATATTCGCACCAATATGACAACTGCTGGAATGACAAGGGAGAGATTTTTTGAACTTCTGGAGAAGGTAAGATGACCTGTAACCAGAGAGAAATAAATGGTCGCTGTCCCTATTTGCCCCCAATACTTTATTAACCAGACAAACCAGAGAAACCATAGAAACTAAAGAAACCAGACAAACCAAACAAACGAGAACAGCCAGAATGTTCAAATTCCACGGACGTCCCCAACTTTTCATTTCTAAATACCCCTTGGGTAACATTTTATTTGAGGCAATTCGGATAAATTTCGCAGCTTGAATTAGCGGATTTAATGATGTATTATTAAAATTTAGGTAAAAGAAAGGGGCAGAAATGGCTTCCATGGTTTCTATACAAATACCGCGGGAAATAATTCATGCCTCCCGAATGACACCTCAGGAGCT
>JAZDOO010000254.1:0-2660 GCA_043798555.1 Pseudomonadota bacterium
TTGCTTCCTTTGACCACCAGTCCCTTCAGGTTCTTCGATCCCATGACCGCACCGCCTCCGGTTCTCCCCATGCTGCCCGTGCGGTGGGTTCGTATGCATGCATACCGCACACGGTTTTCGCCCCCAGGGCCGATGAGGAGCAGTTCAGATCCCACATATCGCTTATGGAGAATTCTGGTGCATTCATCAACCCCTTTCCCCCATAAATCTTCCGCTGACTTGAATTCAATCCGATCATCTTCAATATAAATATAGGTTGGTTTAGCAGCTTTCCCTTTGATTACAACAGTATCCCAGCCTGCAAACTTTAGTTCCGGTCCTACTGCTCCCCCCATATTAGTATCTCCCCACCCACTGTATGGTAAAGGAGCAATAAAAGTGGCCTGAAACCGACCTGAGCTCGGCCAGGTGGTGCCACCTAAAGGACCGGAGCCGAAAACAATTACGTTTCCCGGATCAAAAGGTTGTACCTTAGCCACGTCGCATTCGCGAAAGAGCAGTATATGATTAAGGGCTCTCCCACCTAAGTAGTTCTTTAAATAAGAAGTGGTGTCCTCAACCGTATAGCTCCCTTTGTCTAAATCAATTCTTAACATTTTTCCAGTGTTACCATACATTTTACGCACCTCCTTTTGTGACCATGCTGATCATTTTGGTGATATTCTTTATGGCTTCTCGCTGCCTCATTAACCCATAAATATCAGCGGTGACGTATTCGATAGCCCCGGTAGGACAGAACTTTGAACAGGCTGGGTCGCCAACGCATAAATCACACTTTACCACTTTCTTCGTTAAAGGATCGACAGTTACCGCACCAAACGGACAGGCAATCATGCACATCTTGCAGCCTATGCACTTATCGTGGTTGATGATTTTGGCGTTGGTTTCTCCATCTAAATATATTGCCTTCGTTGGACAAATATTCATACAGGCCGGGTCATCACATTGTTGACATTGCATGGGAACATCAAGAATATCCTCGTCAAACGATATGGTTCTTCTCCTGGAACTGGCCGGGTTACATACTCCTGTTTGGGTGAGTGAACATGCCATCTCGCAGGTCTTACACCCCGTGCACTTACCTACATTAAATATTAACAGCTTATCCATTCCTATTAACCTCCTCTTTGATTATAAACTCATTTTCGTTGAAAAATTTCCGGAAATCTTTTCCTTTAAATCAGTATCACCTCCTTTTTAACACCAAAAGTTCCCTCTTCCCGAATTATTAAGTAAGAGGGAAAATGGGTATCTTAGAAAGTTTCTCATGAATTCCTTTTTTTATTCTGCATTTCTACAATCAAGAGATTGACAATATATAAGATATTAATAAAATAATTCATTGCTTTTATCAAGTTAATTCGGGTAAACCTAACAGTTGGGTCTGCAAATCGGAACATAATCGTAAAACCATTTTATGAAACAGTCAAAAAATTAAATCACTATGAGTAAAGGGGGTGCTTTAGAATTATATACCAAGGTAATGGAACAATTATAAAAACTAAACTATAAGGAGGTAAAGTATGATTGCGAGAAAGCATGGTCGGAAAACATTATTCCTGCTGGGAGTTATACTGTTTACGCTTCCATCCTTTGTTTTTCTTGGATGTGCCCGCCAGGTGAGCTGGATCCACATGGAACCCAAGTCAGTGGAACTCAATAAGCTGGACGAAACCTTCCAGATCAAAGCTGCCGCTCTTGACAAGGAAAACAAACCAGTACCTGAGGCAACCCTCACCTGGGAAAGTTCAAATCCCGAGGTTGCCACGGTGGATAATAATGGATTATTAACTGCTAAGGGTTCAGGCAATACTGTAATTACCGTTCTGGCCGCAAATGGCGAAAAGGCGGTTTTACAATGTAAAGTATCCATTCTCTCATCCATAGTAGTAGAACCTGCCGAATTGACCCTCAAGGTAGGTGAAAAACATGAGCTTAAAACCAAGGTGCTCAATGAAAAGGGAGAACTTTTTGAAGACCAAATGGTGGGCTGGGCCTCAGCCGATGCTTCAGTTGTTTTTGTTGACGACCTTGGTACCATTACTGCTGTCGCACCAGGGGAAGCAATGATCACCGCAACCACCCCATCCAAAGAACTTTCTCATGTGTACGGAAGTTCCAAAATTAGTGTAACCCCAGCTGAATAAAAAATATTATCAGCATTATAAAAAAGCCCCTTCTTTAGTTCCAAGGAAGGGGCTTTTTTTGTACTTCAAATTTTTAAGCAGTTATTTTGCTTTCTTGGAAAGGAAGCGCACATCACCGTATTCAGGCCCCATCCATTTCGGATTCTTTTCACCTTTAAAATCGAGGATCGTCCGGTGATTATTAATGTGATCAACAATATCAATAAGCTCCTCCATCACCCCAACGCCGTCCTGGGATAAATTATAGTCCCTTACCCATTCGCGCCAGAGACGCCCGGCTTGGTCGTACATATCGGTCTGGACCTCCACGAAGCTTTCGGGATCAGCCATCAGGACGCGCCGGCCGTAAACATACGCCTTGTCTTTACTGATAATCTCAAGGGGATACACCCACCGCCTCTGCCAGCTTCCATAATGGAGGAAGCACTGGGCACCGGATTCATCGATCTTGTAGTCGGTATAGCCTGCGGACGCCCGGTCATCCGGCCAGTTGTAGTCAATGTAGGTGGGAAG
>JAZDOO010000280.1:0-4676 GCA_043798555.1 Pseudomonadota bacterium
GGGGGGGGATCCACTTTTCATTGCCCGGGCTGAAGGTTCGAAAATCTATGATGTTGATGGAAACGCTTATATTGATTATGTTGGTTCCTGGGGTCCGATGATTTTAGGCCATAGACACCCCGAAGTTGTTGAGGCACTAAAGAAAGCATTGGAGCAAGGAACAAGCTATGGTGCCCCCACTGAGGCAGAAGTAGCCATGGCACGCCTGCTTACGGAGGCGGTTCCCTCCCTGGAAATGGTTCGCCTGGTGAACTCGGGTACTGAGGCTGCTATGGGGGCAATCCGGGTAGCGCGCGGTTATACCGGGAGAGATAAAATCATAAAGTTTAGCGGATGTTATCATGGTCACGTGGATTATCTCCTGGTAAAGGCTGGTTCAGGGGCAACCACCTTAGGTATCCCTGATAGTAGCGGGGTGCCCGATGATTTTGCGCGCAACACCATTACCCTCCCATTTAATAACTTAGCGGCAGTAAAAGAAACTATAAAAAAAGAAGGTAAGGAAATTGCAGCAGTCATTGCAGAGCCAATTCCCGGCAACATGGGAGTTGTTCCTCCCCAGGAAGGATTTCTTGAGGGAATTCGGGAGCTGTGTACCCAGAATGATATTGTCTTAATTTTCGATGAAGTCATAACCGGTTTTCGGGTATCCTGGGGCGGAGCGCAATCATTGTATGGCATCATTCCGGATATGACCTGTTTGGGGAAAATTATTGGGGGAGGATTACCCGTAGGAGCTTTTGGAGGAAAAAGGGAGATCATGGAAAACCTCGCGCCTTTAGGTGCGGTGTATCAAGCAGGAACGTTATCGGGAAATCCCCTGGCAGTTACTGCGGGGTTGGAAACGCTTAAAATTATCGCTCAATCAGGGACCTATGAAAAACTGGAGGAAAGATCGTCTTATCTCGTAGAAGAGGGGAAGAGACTCGCCCAGAGGGCAGGAGTAGAAACGTATGTGACCAGAGTTGGGTCCATGTTTTGTCTGTTTTTTACGTCTGGGAAGGTAGTAGACTATGATTCAGCGCGGAAAAGCGACACCGCTAAATTCACCCGTTATTTTCACGCTCTGTTAGAGCAGGGGGTCTATCTGGCCCCTTCCCAGTTTGAAGCCGGCTTTGTTTCTCTCGCCCATTCTCAGGAAGACCTGGATCAAACCTTAATTGCAATGGCAAAAGCCTTTAAGGGGCTATAGAGCATAGTCCCCTCGCCTTGTCCTCAGGAATTTCGAAACGCAATGCACCGCACCTTTTCTTCGTGATTGACCGGGGAGATTTTATAGCACCCATTTTCGTCCGGCAGGTGATCCCAGAAGTAGGGGCGGGCATAGTCCTGGGCTTCAACCAGCAGTTCCAGAACATGGAAGCACCCTCGTTCTCCCCCAATTATCTTTAATAACCTGCGCCGGAACTGAGGGTGTTGAAAAGGGAGACCAATGAGCTTCCGGAGGTTTTCTTTTATATCAATGCACTTAGGCGCAGGATATTGAAGCATATTCAGCTCAATGTTGACAATGCGAAGCTGATCGCTTTCTATCCACACCCGAAGAATTATATGATGGAATTCATCCCTAAGCTCCGCGCTAATTTTCTTTAATCCATTTTTCTCAGGTTCGACCAAAAATCTCTTCTCTCTCATTTTGATGACCATCTTATAATGTTACCCATAAGCATCTGACTAAGTACTAAAAAACAATGAGAGAGTAAACAATTCCGTAACGTAAATCAAGTTCATTAAGTTTCTTATGCTTCTTATGCCCAAGAGATAGTAGGCCTGACGGCATAACCCTGTCGGACCAACCGCTGCGCTCCATAGCGGCAGGTGAGTTTTATCGTTCAAGAAGCCATTTCTTCCCTTTGTGCCGAACGTTCTAAAACCGGTCTTAGATATTGGCCGGTATAAGAATGTGGATTTTGAATGATTTCTTCGGGCGTTCCGGCCGCCACCACATAACCACCGTTATCTCCTCCTTCAGGCCCCAGATCAATAATGTAGTCAGCACTCTTGATTACTTCCAGGTTATGCTCGATAATGATGACCGTATTTCCCCGGTCAGTGAGCTGATTAAGCACATCCAGGAGTTTTTGCACATCGGCAAAATGGAGACCGGTAGTCGGCTCATCGAGTAAGTAAAGGGTGCGACCCGTACTCTTACGGCTCAATTCCCGGGAAAGTTTAATTCGTTGCGCTTCCCCTCCGGAAAGCGTGGTAGCAGACTGACCGAGGGTGATGTACCCGAGTCCCACATCAGAGAGGGTCTGGAGCTTTCCCCGGACCGGGGGAATATTGGCAAAAAAGTCCAGGGCCTGGTCTACGGTCATCTCCAGAATATGAGCGATGTTTTTCCCCTTATAAAGGATCTCTAAGGTATCCCGGTTATAGCGCTTGCCCTTACACTCCTCACAGGTAACATAAACATCCGGAAGAAAATGCATTTCAATTTTTATGATGCCATCGCCACTACAGGCTTCACAACGGCCTCCCTTCACATTGAAACTAAAGCGGCCGGGCTTATACCCCCGCACCTTTGCATCCAGAGTAGCGGCGAAAAGGTCCCTAATAAAGGTAAACACACCGGTATAGGTTGCCGGATTGGATCGAGGAGTTCGGCCAATAGGACTCTGGTCAATATCAATCACTTTGTCAATATGCTCGATTCCTTCAATTCTGAGAAACTTCCCGGGTTTTTCTTTGCTTTGATGGAATTTTTGCGCCAAGGCCCGATAGAGGGTGTCAATGATAAGGGTGCTTTTCCCTGACCCAGAGACTCCAGTGATACAAATGAGGAGTCCCAAGGGAAAATGGACCTCCAAATGCTTCAAATTATTTTCACTGGCACCTCTAATAATAAGCAAGCGATGGTCCGGGCAGCGTCTTTGAGTTGGAACCGGAATAGAAAGATGTCCAGAAAGATAGTTCCCGGTCAGGGAATTTTCAGACTGGACCAATGCCTGAGGGGAACCACTAAAGACTACTTTTCCTCCGTGAGTACCAGCCCCTGGACCCATATCAATGACATGGTCAGCAGATACAATGGTACTTTCATCGTGTTCAACCACCAATACGGTATTTCCCAGGTCTCTTAATCTTTTAAGATTAGTGAGTAACTTGTGGTTGTCCCGCGGATGGAGGCCAATACTGGGCTCATCGAGGATATATAACACTCCCATTAAGCCAGACCCGATCTGGGTAGCAAGGCGAATCCTCTGTCCTTCCCCTCCTGAAAGGGTTGCCGAGGGGCGATTGAGGGTGAGGTAATTAAGCCCCATGTCCACCATGAAATGCAATCGTGCTTTTATTTCCTTTACTATCGGGTGAGCAATGGTTTGCTCCCGGGGGCTCAGCTTAAGATTGTCAACAAAAAGGAGCGCTTCCGTTACGGAAAGCGAGACGATGTCGTTAATGGATTTGTTCTCGATTTTTACAAAGAGGCTTTCCGGCCTAAGCCTGGTCCCGTTACACTCGGGGCAGGGATGTATATTCATGTACCGTTCGGTTTCTTCCCGGATTACGTCGGAGGTTGATTCTTTATACCGCCGTTCGAGATTGGGGATTATCCCTTCAAAAGGGCGGAAGAAAAAATGACGGCGGTCCTCTGCCTCGTAGTAGAATTTGATTTTTTCCTCCCCCGAGCCATAAAGCAGCACCTGTTGGATATGAGCCGGAAGGGCCTTAAAGGGAGTATAAATATCAAAGTGGTAGTGTTCACTTAACGCCTCCAGAATTTGGTGGAAATAGACTGAATTTTTTTTGGCCCAGGGGTGAAGTGCACCTTCCCGGATAGAAAGCTCCGGGTCAGGAACAATGAGTTCAGGATCAAAATAAAGCTTTGTTCCCAGACCTCCACAAACAGGGCAGGCTCCATAAGGACTGTTGAAGGAAAACATTCGTGGACTGATTTCCGGATAGCTTATCCCACAGTCAATACAGGCAGATTTTTCACTTAAAAACCTTTCTTCCCCCTTATGGTCTTCAATTTTAACCAGGCCTCCACTTAGGGTAAGAGCAATCTCTAAGGAGTCAGCCAGCCTTTTTTCAATCTTCTCCTTGATGACCAGTCGGTCCACCACCACGTCAATATGATGGTGCTTGTTTTTATCCAGAGTAATCTCCTCATCCAACCCCCTCGGTTCGCCATCAATCTTCACCCTCACAAACCCTTGCTTGCGAAGCTGGTCTAAGTCTTTTCGAAACTCACCTTTCTTGCCCCTTACCAGGGGAGATAAAATAACCATTTTACTCTCCGGAGGAAATGCCACGATCTGATCCACCATCTGCTGAACTGTCTGAGCGCTTATTTCTTTTCCGCAACGATAACAGTGGGGATGGCCAATGCGGGCAAACAGAAGGCGGAGATAATCATAAATTTCGGTAACCGTAGCCACAGTAGAGCGCGGATTTTTGCTTATCCCTTTCTGCTCGATGGCAATTGCCGGAGAGAGCCCCTCAATGGAATCCACATCCGGTTTGTTCATCTGTTCCAAGAATTGACGGGCATAAGCAGAAAGGGACTCTACGTAGCGCCGTTGTCCTTCCGCATAAATCGTGTCAAACGCCAGCGAAGATTTCCCCGAGCCACTCAGTCCAGTGATCACCACCAGTTTGTCCCGGGGAATTTCCACCGAGATATTTTTTAAATTGTGCTCTCGGGCACCTCTAATAGTGATTGATTTACTCAT
>JAZDOO010000281.1:0-4262 GCA_043798555.1 Pseudomonadota bacterium
CATATCCGGATGCCCCTGGAGAATGCTTCCCATTTTTCTTAACTTCATGAGTTCGGAGGATTCGAAATACCCACACCGGGCTAACGCTGCATAAAGGGCAGGGGCCCCGTGGCCTTTGGAAAGAACAAACCGGTCCCGCTCTGGCCAGTGAGGATCTTTGGGATTGTGCTGCATTTTAAAGAAATATAAAGCCGTTATAATATCCACCGAGGAGAGGGCGCCGCCGGTATGACCCGAGCCGGCTTCATTGAGCATTTTCAAAATATCAATACGAAGATGATGAGCCGTGGAGGTTAAGGTAGCTATTTGATCAGCACTGAGCATAACTAATGATCCGTTTTTTGACTGATATACAGGACGACATAAGTCTTATAGAGTTTGTCATTCCGGGCTTGACCCGGAATCCAGTGTTTTTCTGGATTCCTGCTTTCGCAGGAATGACGCCCTTTGTTGTGATTAATGTCGCCGTGTATAATTATGATGCAAACAATACGTCCCAGAAACGCTTCCAATTTTTGTTTAGCACCATTTAGACTCCTTTGCAAGCACTTTTCCCTGGAGGGCAAAAGCAAAAGAATCACAAAAAACAGTGGCAACCTATTGAGCAAAAAAATCAACTGAGGGAGAAAATGACCTCACCGTATAGCTATCGATGGAACGAAATGCCAAAAAATAAAAGACTACAGTAGCGATGGCGAAAAAAACCAGTATACCAAACGAGTGTCTTTTCCCTGAACCCTGGAGATAATTATCTTTATCCCAATTCCGGTGAAAACGAAAAAGGGAAACAAAATTATACATTACATAGCATTCCACTGCAAAAGGGGGAAACCCCAAAAAGCCTGCCAAGGGCATCTCGAAAAGCTTTAGTTCGTCAAAGAATGGGACAGTATAAATCCACTTGGTCCTGGCCCAGTAATTCCAGAATTCCCAAAGTGCCCCGCAGATAAGTCCTGCAGTGAGAAGGAGAAAAGGCGTGCGAATATTCCCTTCCTCCCATTCACGGAGCAATGAAGGACTTCCATGAATGTAGTTCAGGGGTTCCAAGAAAAAAACGAATCCTACCCAAATAAACGGGAAGCAGTATCGGGGAAAAAGGAGGGGGGAAAGAAGAAAAAGCATTCCGCCAGCAAAAAAAATAGGAAACCAGAATTTGGATATTACCCGCGGTTTGGTGGAAACCTCAGAGTAAAGCCCCAGGCAACTCAGCAATTCAGTGGTCTCGAATATGCCCGGTAATACCGTACCGTAGGAAATAAAATAACCGGGCCAGCGAAGCCAGAGAGTATCGGTGACATCCACATAATGCCAGTTGTGCATTCTTATATTCACCATTTCAAAAATGAGCCAGAAGGTCACTGACCAAGGGATCATCACCAGCAATTCCCGCCTCCGGCTGATGATCAGGGAATTTCCCTGGAGACGGTAAATAAGCCCGTCTACCATGAGGATATAGGACCACCAGGCGAAAGGGTAAAACCAGGAGGGAAAGGGCTCAGTCATCTGAAACATGAAAAACTCAGCAGTCAAAAGCAAAGTTAGCCCAAAAGCAATCTGAATATTTGCTCGTTTTTTTGACTCAGCCTCAGGCATTACGCTCATTTGTTTTTTAGTTAATGGGTTGCGAGAATGTAGTTCTGTTGATAATATAACTACAATAATTTGAAACCTCAATCAAGGATGATAAAAAGTGGAAGAGTCTTTATCCATTTCTCTCCCCTATGACAAAGGAACCGTTAATTTTTCGATTCCGGCCAAAAAATTTCTTGGTTTTATTACCCCTCGAACCATAAGTCCCTTAAGAGATATTCCCCAGGCGATTGAAAGCGCCCTCAACTCTCCTATAAATTTTCCCTCTTTCGATGCGTTTTTAGAGAAAGGAGATAAGGTTGCCATTATCGTTTCCGATCTTACCCGGTATACCGGAGCTCACCTCTTTTTGCCCCACCTCATTACTCGAATGAGCCAACGGGGAATCAGTGAGAAAGATATTTCCCTTGTTTTTGCTCTTGGAATTCATCGCCCCCTGACATCTGAAGAGCAAAAAAAGATTGTGGGTGAGGAAGTAGCAGGGAGCATCCAGATGGAAAATCATGATATAAATAACCATGATACGCTTGTTACTTTGGGAAAGACCAGGCGAGGAACACCCGTAACCATCAATCGTCGGATAGCCGAAGCGGATAAAGTTATTCTTACCGGGACAATTGGTTTCCATTATCTTGCTGGCTTTGGAGGGGGTCGAAAAAGCATTATCCCTGGGGTAGCTTCTTATGACGGGTGTGTTGCCACCCACCTCTTGGTTCTCAATCCGGAAAAACCGGGGAGACATCCTCAAGCCCGTACTGGCAACCTCAAGGGGAATCCTATGCATGAAGATATGATGGAGGTCTGCCGGGCTCTCCCCCCTAAATTCCTTTTTAATACGGTTCTTTCCCCAGAGTATGATATACTGTTTTTAGCGGCTGGACATTGGGAAACCGCCTTTTACTCAGGCTGTCAATTTATTGATCACCACTTTAAAATTCCCATTCCCCAGCCGGCTGATTTAGTCATTGTAAGCTGCGGCGGGTTTCCAAGGGACATCAATTTTATTCAATCGCACAAAACGTTTGATTATGCCATGAATGCTTTAAGACCAGAAGGAGTCATGATCTTAGTGGCTGCCTGTTCCGAGGGAGTGGGACACCCCGATTTTTATAACTGGCTTCAGTTTGATAATCTTCAAGAAATGGAGTCTCACCTTCGAGAGCGGTTTCAGATCAACGGCCAAACCGTCTATGCAACCCTGCTTAAGGCGAAAAAAGCTAACGTGTTCTTGCTTTCAGAACTCCCCGAGCCAACCGTTCAGGCGATGTCCATGACTCCAGTTCACTCCATCGAAGACGCATTATCCCGGGCATACCAGGTGCTGGGGAAAACCCCCTCTACCTATGTTATTCCCCACGGGTCAGTAGTTCTTCCGTGGGCTGGAAAGGATTAATTTGCTAAAGCGAAAAGTCATCCGTAAGCTTACCAGCATCGTAGGTCAAGAAAACATTTTAACTGACCAGGAGGACCTGGTTACCTACTCCTATGATGCAGTGGATAAAAAGTTCTTCCCTGAGGCCGTAGTTTTCCCCTCCTCTTCGGAAGAAATTTCCGCTCTCCTCAAACTTGCCAACCAGGAACAATTCCCGGTTATCCCCCGGGGTGCTGGTTCAGGATTTACTGGAGGAACTTTGGCGGTCTACGGAGGGGTGGTTCTGGTAATGAGCCGCTTCAACCGCATCATTGAAATTGATACGGAAAACTTAACTTCGGTAGTGGAGCCAGGGGTGGTGTGCGGAGACTTTCAGAAGGAGGTGGAAAAATATGGTCTTTATTATCCTCCTGATCCGGCGAGCCTGGCATTCTCCACCTTAGGAGGAAATGTAGCCGAATGTGCTGGCGGTCCCAGTGCATTGAAATATGGGGTAACCCGGGACTACGTAACTGGTCTCGAAGTAGTGCTTCCCACCGGAGAGATTATTACTACCGGAGTAAAAACTATGAAAGGAGTGGTGGGGTATGACCTTACCCGGCTCATTGTGGGCTCTGAGGGTACCTTAGCGATTGTGACCAAAATTTATCTCCGTCTCATTCCCAAACCCGAATCTACCGTAACCTTGATGGCTCTTTTCAATAAGATAGAAGCGTCCACTAAGACTGTGGCCACCATCATCCGGAACCAAATCGTCCCTTCAAAACTGGAATTCATGGACCAGGGTTCCATTGAATGTGTCGAGAACTACCGAAGGCTTGGACTTCTTCCGGAGACCAAGGCCCTGCTCCTCATTGAACTGGATGGTGATCCCATTGCCGTGGAAAAACAAGCCCACCGGGTAGAAGCACTCTGCCGGGAGTCAGGTTCTTTCCGGGTAGAGCGCGCCTCTACCCAGGAAGAGGCGGAAAGGATATGGGAGGTCCGTCGAGCCATCTCCCCTTCCTTATTGCAGCTTAACCTCAAGAAAATTAATGAAGATATTGTTGTCCCCCGGAGCAAGATTCCCCATATCATCCATCGGATGGAGGAAATACAGCAAAGCTTTCACCTAAAAATCGTAAACTTTGGACATGCCGGAGACGGTAACATCCATGTAAACGTTATGTTCGATGATAACATCCCCGGGGAGGAGGAAAAGGCCAACCAGGCCATTCGGGAAATCTTTCAAACGGTGTTGGAAGTGGAGGGAACGATTTCCGGGGAACATGGCATTGGGATTACCAAGGCCCCTTTCTTA
>JAZDOO010000285.1:0-3093 GCA_043798555.1 Pseudomonadota bacterium
TCGTCAGCGTTGCCTGGATTCTTTTTCGCTCGGTCTGAATTTGCTGACGCAGTATTTCAAGGTCGTTGATGGAACTAATCTTAGGCATGAGCAGCCTCCTCTTTTCCCGCCTTACGGATCTTTTCGATGAGTGTCCTCAGCTTGCCGGGATTCATGTGGTGATGGTATGTCCCATTGAGAACAACAACCGGTCCGAGCGCACAAGCCCCAAGGCAATTTACGTACTCCACGGTGAAAAGGCCATCCTCAGTCACGTCACCCGGTTCGACCCGGAGTTGACTGAGAACCTGATTGAGCACCAATTTGGCATGCCGCACGTGACATGCTGTGCCCATGCAAACAGTGACTACATTCTTTCCGCGGGGTTTGAGGGAAAAAGCCTTGTAAAAGGAAGCGACGCGATAGACCTCAATCAGTGGCACTCCCAGTTCTTTGGAAATTTTCTTCATCGCATCTTCAGGAATATAACCAGAAGATTCCTGCACGTCCTGGAGTACCTCAATGAGCAGATGAGGCTGACTTCGGCGACTTTGTACGATAGCGTCAACGGTAGGAAGTAACATGGTACACCCTCCCTGGATAGAAAAAATTTACTATTGACAACGGCAAATTTATTCGATAAGTTGAAATATGTAAATACGATAAAAATGCACTATTACTGCCAATATTCTATTGGTATTAATGGTACCAATTTTTTGCCTATTAAATGCCAAAACAAAATTTGTATAATACCGATGCACCATGACTAAAAAGCAACCGTATTTTCTCCAAACTACCGCTGAGGAAACGAGCACCGAGGAATTTAAACGTTCCCTTACTGAGATACCCTTCCTTTGGCGCATTCCCCTTAATCACGAGACCGAACCGGAAAAGGTAGTGATTGCGCTCCGGGAACGGATTAAAGAGTTGAACTGCTTATACGGAATCTCTCATCTCTCTGACCGGCACAGGAATTCTATTGATGATTTGTTACAGAACCTCGTGAACCTTCTTCCTCCTTCCTGGCAATATCCAGAGATAACCTGCGCGCGGGTTACTTTTCGGGGTAAAACCTACAAGACGAAAGGATTTAAGGTCAGCAAGTGGCGCCAGTCAGCGCGGATTTTAATGTACAACGAACCGGTGGGGGACGTTACGGTGTTTTACCTTGAACAGCGCTCCGCGGCGGATGAGGGACCGTTTCTTAAGGAGGAACGTGCCTTGATAGATGCAGTAGCAGAGCGGATTAGTGCAATTGCGATGCGGATTTCAGCAGAGCAGGAACTCCAGGAGATCAACCGGCAACTGACGGTAGAGCGTAAGGCATTGCAGGAAACGAACGCCGCGCTGCGTGCAGTTTTGGCGCGGATCGAGGAAGAAAAACAGGAAATTTATAAGAATATGCAAGCAAACGTGGAGAAAGTGCTCATGCCGATCTTGAATGCACTCATGTTAGAGCTGCCGAAAGTTCAGCGGCAGTACGTTGAAATGCTTAAAACCCAATTGGAGGAGATCACTTCTCCATTTATCAAACACTTGTCTCATCAGTACCACTCATTGACTCCGAGTGAGGTTGAAATCTGTAACATGATCCGGAATGGTCTGCGGACCAAAGAGATCGCTGAGATGCGGGGGGTCTCCATCGCTACCATCAACCGACACCGGGAGCATGTCCGCCGAAAACTCAAGATCGCCAATAGTGACGTCAATCTTACGACTTACTTACAATCGAGCATGTGGAAGCAGGGGCGGTAGTGCTTCTCGAAAACTTCGCGTGTCCTTTATTAAAACGCTTCCGATTTGGAAAGGCGAACCTCGCCGCCGCCTAATTTTTCCAGGAATTCTCGATCCAATATTCGTATACCTCTATTTCCATCCGATTCGATGATTCCTTCGGTGGTCATCCGTGCAAGAATACGGGAGAGGGTCTCCGGAATCGTTCCCAACAGGCTGGCAAGTTGACCCTTTGAGGTATCCAATTTCACTCTGTCCGCATTGTTTTGCTTTTGGCTGAGAAAAAGAAGATAAGCAGCCAACCTTCCCGGGACTTCTTTGAGTGCGAGATCCTCTACCAGAACGGTAAATTTTCGCAAACGCTGGGACAGAACGGCCAGCATGTTCAGGGCGAGGGAAGGGGTACTCTTAATTAAATCAACAAAAGCATCGCGGGGAAAATAAAAGATACGACTCTCCTCCAGGGCCTCAGCATTGGCGGGAAAACATTTGCCCGCGAAAACCGGAACCTCTCCAAAAGGTTCTCCCGGGCCAAAAATATGGAGAATCTGTTCTTTCCCTTCAAAAGAAAGTTTAAATACTTTCACTCGTCCTGAGATGACCACGTAAAAGCCGTCTCCTTCATCTCCCTCAGAAAAGATTATCTGACCACGCTTGCAGGCCTGTTCCTCAACAATGGTGTTTAAATTCTCAAGATGTTCTTGGGGAAGGCCTTGAAACAAAGGGATAAGTGCAAGTTGTTTTATTTTATTCATAATGGTTATCTCCATTTTGTCTCTTTCATATAAAAATATCATCTTTTTTGGAGCTACGTCAATAATAAGTTTGGGTGTTTAGAGTAATCGGCCGTTGGACCTGCGCAGCGGGAAAGGATGGCGGCTTGAGTTCTGATCAGACTTGTGTTAATAAAACCTAATGAAAGAAAATTCAATCCATGTTGTTGCCGCTATTATTGAAAAGGATAAGAGGTTTCTTATCGCCCAAAGAAAAGCAGGTTCCCATATGGCATCGAAGTGGGAATTCCCCGGCGGAAAAGTAGAGAGAGGAGAAAGCCCTGAACAATCGCTGATGAGAGAACTATTTGAGGAGTTTGGGATTCGAGCGGAAATCGGTGATTTTATTGGTGAAAGTACTTTTGACTATGGGAATGTCTCCATCAGGCTTTCAGCATACAGGGTTACTTCTTTTCTTGGTGATTTTAAACTGAATGACCACGAACAAATAGCATGGGTGAAGCTACACGAGCTATCACACTATGACTTATCTGATGCCGACATTCCCATAGCCAGAAAACTGACAGAGGATATTTACCTAAACCACCCCAAAAAGCCACAGTGAAGATTCTACTATCTTTTTTATGCTTACTCATAAGCTTTCTTT
>JAZDOO010000295.1:0-24902 GCA_043798555.1 Pseudomonadota bacterium
GTTCTCTACACTATCGAACCAGATTACATCCTTATTATTGCGGTAATGCACTGCCATCGTGAGCCCGGCTACTGGAAAACTCGAATTCCATAAGCTGATCTTGATCACAGTCCTGAATTGCATGTTTACTATGATTTCAGCGATTGTCAGAGGTCGATTTCTTTAAGAATTATTACGCGATCAACTTGGCAAGTCTTCCAACCAGTCGTTCCAGCGGGGAACCCGCTGAACTCATTGTTCCCCCCTCCGCTTCGCTCCGGGGGGAATGCAGCAGTTGAGCAGCGAACTCCTGATTCTCCCTCCGCTCCGCTGCGGGGAGAACCAGGAGTTCGAGACAGATGCCCCTCCGGGGCACTGCTCAACTGCCGCATTATGTTCAGAATTGACACGGTAATCACGGATCATGAATAGATTCATCTTTTTATCAAGCAGGCTTAATTTCCTTGAAGTTACCCGTGACGAATTACTCAATATCGAACTATGTCATTATCTCAGTGTATTTGAAAACCATGTCTATGGGGTCTTGTTGCAGTATGACCGTATCAAATCAGCCTTGGAATTCTCAGACTTAGAAAATATGAGAAGGGTGCCAGGCCCGCAAGCAAATTTGGACATTTATTACTATACCATGACATGGGACAAACTGAAGAAGATCTACGAGAAATTCAAGAGACTCATGAAACGCGTTCAAAAGGCGGTTCCTTCTCTGTCGGAGGATTTCATCTCTGACTACAGGATTTGGAAGCGTCGAATCGACGCTCTCTTTCCGAATTCGCTAATGACCTAAGGAATGAATATGAACACCCATCACTAGAACCACATACCATAGGGAATATTATCATGTGGGGAACCACCCACATTGATAGTTCGGGCGATATTAAAGCTCACGCTGGAAAAGACTGGTTTGTATTCGTAAAAAAGAAACATATCTTAAAACTTGATGAATTAAGGACTGCTCTTTTTGATATCTTTATAAAGTATTTTTCCCAGAAACCATTGACACACGAGCTTATCAAAGTAAGGGACCATGTAGAAGATAATATTGATTCACTACTGAAGGAGCTGAAACAGTTAATGCATGATGGCAATGCGCAAGGTTTCAACGACCTTTTTCACGAACTTATCATGTGTGACATTTATCTTAGTCGAGAAGGTGTACAATTACCTGAAGATGTGAAAGAAAAACTCTATTCTGTCCTGGTGGAACCTGTGAAGGCGCAGTGAATGGGTTTTAAACACATAACGAAGGGGTCAACCGGACGGCGCAACCCGCAGGCTGTACAAAGGCAGTAGTGAAAAGGAGAGTCCGGTGGTAGCTCACGCCGCCGGTTACCCCTAATGTTATGTCTATGAGAGGATTAGCAATATATGGCAATTCCTGATTATCAGTCAATCATGCTACCATTTTTAAAACTTGCGGGAGATAAAGCCGAACATTCTCTCCGAGAAGCAAACGATATTCTTGCGCAATCGTTTCAATTGACCGAGGATGAGAAGAAAGAACTTCTGCCTAGCGGACAGCAGGAGGTCTTTTTCAATCGATTAGGATGGGCAAGAACATACCTGAAGAAATCGGGACTTGTTGACAGTACACGACGTGGCTATTTCAAGATAACCGACAGAGGAGTTGCTGTCCTGAACAAAAAACCGGAGAAGATAGACGTGCAGTTTCTCGAACAGTTTCAAGAGTTCAAAGATTTTCGAGCATTGCGACACAAAAAAGAGGATGAAGATATTGAGACCGAAGAAATTGCCAAGTCAACACCGGAAGAAGCACTTGAAACCGCATACCAAAGATTGAGGGATGATCTGGCTGCTGACCTTCTCCAGCAAATCAAGACAAGTTCACCGAGTTTATTTGAGAAACTTGTTGTCGAGCTTCTCGTCAAGATGGGCTACGGCGGTAGCCGACATGACGCGGGGAAGGCAATCGGGAAGAGCGGAGATGAAGGCATAGACGGCATAATCAAAGAAGACCCTCTTGGGCTCGACATTATTTATATACAAGCTAAACGATGGGATACCACAGTTGGCAGACCGGAAGTTCAGAAGTTTGCAGGAGCGTTACAAGGACAGCGAGCGCGTAAAGGCATCATGATTACAACTTCATCATTTTCACAGGATGCGCATGATTATGTTTCCCGGATTGACAGCAAGATAGTTTTGATTGATGGCAAACGGCTTGCACAATTCATGATTGATAATAATTTGGGCGTTAGTCCGTTAGCGACTTACGACATTAAGCGAATAGATTCAGACTATTTTACGGAGGAGTAAGAAGACATAACCAGACGCTGCACTTGAAATCGCAGCACAAGGAGCTTTTTCGGCTGTGCAGTGGGTTGAGGTTTGTAAACAATAAATCAGCTTGCTGAAGTGATTCAGTGCTGCGATTCAGTGAGCTTTTCGTTAGGCGCTACGTGATGGCTCAACTCGGAAAGGACAGGCTGAAGGAGGGTGTGTGCTATGCGCTTGCGCATAGTGTTCATTTGATTGAGGACGCCGTAATCCTCTATTTGGAAGACCGGATTTCGAGCAGTTTTCATCTCGCGATCATGGCAAGAGAAGAACTTGGAAGAGCAACCATTCTGTGGAAGAAAGCAGATGGTATGACTGATGAGGAGACAGTTGAGGCCGAGAGCCTTGCCGCATATCTTCGCGAGCACAAAATTAAGCTTGATGCAGGTCAGTCAACGACACATGTTCGATTGAAAGCCGAGATGGTGGCTGCCTTGACGACAGCAATTCAATCGAACGATAGAGTTGCCCTGGACAAAATACACAGAGAGCGGAAACGAATAGTCTCAGCAGTGCGAAAACATGACCCCGATAGACTACACAAGAGCCGTCTTAAAGCTCAGTACGTTGACTTGAATTCAGACGGCAGTTGGTCAAATCCATCGGACACAAAGAAGATGGACGCGCAAACAATTGTGCTTACGGTCGCCGTTGAAATTGGTGGCACTCTGGCGGAATTAGAGAGCGATCGGAGCCTTAGCGACATCTGTGCCAAAACTAACGTCTCATTGCCGAGCTATGCTGCCTTTGAAGCTCGAGTCACGGCTCGTTTACTGCGGGTATCGCCTAACATCTATATGGCCTTCGGTTGTCAAGGGAATGATTAAAGGGTCAGGTCTACACATTTGACAACATCCTTCTTGATGGTATAAAGAAAAAAATGTTTTAACCATCCTTTTACCAGCAAAGGAGCGATGACCACTAACTGAGTTTCCTTTGTGAAATGTGTAGACCTGACCCTGTCTGAGGGCAGTAATCGAAACGGCCTCGTCAAAGGAGCCTTCCCGAAAGGGTAGGGTTCCTATATCACCCCATATCGGATAAAATGAATGTCCTCCAAGCTTTTCCCTGGGAAAACAGGCGGATGTAACATAGCAGAACTTTAACGTAAAATGTGGTACTATCATGTGAAGTAGATCAACATGAAATTATCGGCAGGAGGTGGAACATGAATATTGAAATCAAGGCTGCCCTGCTGTCGGGCTTCGTGTTTCCCGGCTTAGGCCAGCTTTATCTCAAGCGATACCTGCGTGGTCTGTTCATTATGATGCTCGTATTGTTGGGGCTGATCATTATCGTTGGAATAGCAACTGTTGGCGCTCTGGAGAGTCTAAATGCGATCCAGATTCAAGGCGGGACCGTCGATATGAATACAATCTCAAATCTTGTCACTACGCATTCCACACAAACGGGTATTTGTTTTAGAGTCATTTTTTTATTTATTGCATGTTGCTGGATTTTTTCCGTAATAGACGCCTATAAAATAGGGAAAAGAAAAATTTGAGGAATTTCATTACCTTCATCATCCAATAAAATATTGTGAATCTCTATGGACGATCTCACCGCTTTGAGCCAGCTTGAAGGATTGGCTGACAAGCTCGGGATACAGATACGCTACGAGAAAATCGAAGATGAGTTAACGGGTGCGGGCGGGCTCTGTCGTATAGAAGGGAAATATGTTCTGATTATTCACTCAAAGGCGACGGTGAAAGAGAAGATACAGGTCATGACACAGGCGTTAAGACGGTTCGACCTCGGTGACATCTATGTAAGGCCGGCGATCAGGGAATTGCTGGAAGGATCTGAGGAATAAAGAAATCTTGGGTAATGCACCGGTGAAACAATGACAACTCCAAAATCAAATTCTCTGTTAAGCAGATTTTCTATTTTTAGTCAATCCTCCCCATTTTTTGCGCCCGCCTTTGTGCGGTTTTTTTATTGCTCAATTTTTTTTTGTTATGGTACGCTCCTTCAAAAGTGGGGAGAGAATGGGGACAAAAAACGAATTTTACCTGAACACAAAAAAGGGTTTCCAGTAATTAATGCTGCGGGAATTTGCGGCACGTTACTGCCATTTCCATTGAGAGTGTTGGGGATAGTTGTTGGGGATTAAAATTTTAGGCAATAAAAAAGGCCTTAGAGTTTTCTTCTAAGACCTTAATTTTATTGAAGTAGCGGGGCTTGGATTTGAACCAAGGACCTTTGGGTTATGAGCCCAACGAGCTACCAGACTGCTCCACCCCGCGATAGATTATTTTAAAACTAACGTATTTTTTAACTGCTGTCAATCCTTTTCCAAGGTTCCTTATTAAGAAAATTGCTGGATTCCGTGTCAAGCACGGAATGACAGCAAAAAATTGAAAAAAGTGGATCAGTTATGGGGCTCTTGTTGTAATTTCCCCAAAATGAAGAAATCCATTAGTTTATGGCCTTCGGAAATAAAGAGCGGCGAATTGCCTGCTGATGCCTCATCAAATGTTTGAAGTTCATTTTGCTCGAAATCCTTAATAGGTGGATAGATAACAAAGGGAACCGGATCAGAAGCATGGGTCTTTAGGCATATAGGGGTGGCGTGATCAGGGAGAACCATGATTCGGAATAAAGAAAATTGCTTTATTTTTTCTACCACCGTTCCTACAACCTTTTCATCAAAATATTCAATTGCCTTAATCTTATCTTCCATGCTCCCGTTATGCGCAGCTTCGTCAGGGGCTTCCACATGCACGAACACAAAATCTTTATCCTTTAGCGCATTAATTGCATATTCGGCTTTTCCGCGGTAATTGGTATCAAGGTATCCGGTTGCACCAGGTACATTCACTGGCTCCAATCCCGCCGAAATTCCAATACCTTTTATGAGGTCCACCGCAGAGATCACTGCGCCCGAGCAAAGGTACTTTTCCCTGAAAGAGGGAATTTTAAGGGATTTTCCTTGTCCCCAGAGCCAAATTGCATTGGCGGGCTTCTTGCCTTCTTGTTTTCGGCGTTCGTTAACCGGATGGTGAGCTAATACTTTTTGTGACCTATCCATAAGCTCGATGATCCTTTCCGATCCATCCCCTTGTGGCAAATAGGAGTCAATAGGTTTCCCGGTAATGTCGTGCGGGGGGGTGGTGTGCATTTCGGAGTTTCCGGCTTTCCAAAGCATAATGTGCCGGTAGCTTACCCCGGGGTGGAAAGAAAATAGGTTATTCCCTAATGCTTTATTAATATCCTGAATGAGCTCACGGGCATCCTCAGTGGAAATATGGCCCGCACTGAAGTCATCCATGAAAAATTCACGGTCCTTCTCTCCCAGGTTTACCAAATTGCAGCGAAAGGCGACATCTTCAGCTTCTAAATGAAGCCTCAAGCTTGCCGCTTCTAAAGGAGCACGTCCCGTATAATATACTTTTGGGTCATACCCCATGAGGGATAAGTTGGCTACATCACTTCCGGGCGCAAACCCCTCAGGAATGGTCTGCACCCGACCCAACACTCCATTTGTAGCGAGAAAGTCCATGTTAGGAGTCTTGGAAACCATCAAAGGGGTTCTTCCATCCAACTCCTCTAATGGGTAATCGCTCATTCCGTCCCCAACTAAAACAATATATTTCATGGAGATCCGCTCGTGGATTAGTTTATACCCGCTCTTTATTGCATCAATTTATCGAATTGATCTTCGATCCGAATTAACACCGTTTTATCCAGAGTTACTGGTAAAACATCAATTTCTTGAAGTGCCTTATCAACATCTTCCTCGGTTGCTTCATGAATGAGCATAAAAATGGGGACTGCCCCATCAATCTGGCGTCCTCTCTGAATTACCGAAGAGATACTGATATTATATTTTGCCAGAATCCCCGAAATCTGGGAGAGAACCCCGGGGCGATCCTTCGCAGAAAAACGAAGGTAGTACTTACTTCTGACTTGGTTTTTGTTTTTGAATGCTAAGGTACGTTCATCCTTAGTAAGCAAGGGACTAAGGCGCCTGCCCTTGCAATTGATTATGTTCCGGGCAATATGGATAATATCGCTCACCACTGCACTTCCTGTGGGCATCATGCCTGCTCCTTGGCCATAGAACATGGTGGAACCAACGGCATCCCCACAGATAAAAACCGCATTATAAATTCCTTTAACGTGGGAGAGGAGACTGTCTGCCGGGATAAGGGTCGGATGGACCCGGGCCTCTATCTGCCCTTGCTCCTCCTTAAAGATGGCCAGTAATTTAATCCGGTACCCCAGTTCCCGAGCAAACTCAACATCAAGGGGATTGATGTGGGTTATCCCTTCGGTATAGATATCGTCAGGATTGCACGGCTTTCCGTAAATTAAAGATAACAATATAGAAAGCTTATGAGTGGTGTCAGTGCCGCTCAGATCAAGAGAAGGGTCAGATTCGGCATATCCTAATTGTTTTGCTTCTATTAACACCTCGTCAAAACTTTTTCCTTCGTCTGCCATCTTCGTAAGAATAAAGTTAGCGGTTCCGTTCAAGATTCCAAAAATCATGGTGATTCTATTGGCCGTGAGACCTTCTTTAATCGCCCGAATGATCGGAATACCCCCACACACGCTCCCTTCAAAACCGATCTCCACATTATGGTCATAGGAAGCTTTAAAAAGTTCTGCCCCCCGCACAGATAACAGCGCCTTGTTGGCAGTAACAACATGTTTTCCCCGGGCAATTGCCTTCAGTATGAACGTTGCGGCTGGCTCTTCTCCTCCAATCAGTTCCACTACGATAGAAATGCTCGGATCATTGATAATCTCCAGAGCATCCGTAGTAAGAATACCATGGTCTAAAACAATTCCCCGATCAGTAGTAAGGTCTAAATCAGCAATTTTGGCTATTTCAACGGAAGCACCTATGCGGCTTTGGATAATGTCCCGGTTTTGTTGGATAATCTTCACCACCCCCGTACCGACGGTTCCAAGGCCGATGATGCCAATGTTAATGCTCTGCATAACAACCTAACTTTTCAGTAATTTTCGGATACCGCGTATTCCCTGTTTAATCCGATGTTCATTTTCCACTAAGGAAAACCTTACATACCCTTCACCATTTTCGCCAAACCCGATTCCTGGTGACACAGCTACCTTTGCCTTTTCGAGAAGCAATTTAGAAAATTCCAATGAACCCATTTTATGGAATGGTTCTGGAATCTTGGCCCAGACAAACATAGTCGCCTTTGGCTTTTCAACCGGCCACCCGGCCCGTGACAACCCTTTGATGAGGGCATTCCTCCTCTGCTCATAGGTAGATACAATCTCCTTTACCCACTTATGATCGCCATTGAGGGCAATGATTGAGGCGATTTGGATCGGCTGAAATATCCCGTAGTCAAAATAGCTCTTAATCCTTGTCAAGGCTTTGACGATCGTTTCATTACCAACGACAAAACCAACCCGCCACCCAGGCATGCTGTAGCTTTTGGAAAGGGTAAAAAGTTCAACACCCACTTCGCGTGCTCCTTCTACCTGAAGGAAGCTTGGGGCTTGGTACCCATCAAACACCAGATCGGCATACGCAAAATCATGAACCACAATGAGTCCATATTCCCGGGCAAAATCAACCACTTTCCTAAAGAAAGCGGGTTCTACCACTGTAGTAGTGGGGTTATGGGGGAAAGATAGGATGATCATTTTGGGATGGGGCCAGGTTCTTTTTGTTACTCTCACTAATTCCTCAAAAAATTCATCACTGCTCCTCAAGGGTAGGCTAACTAAATCACCTCCAGCAATAATCACCGAATAAGAATGGATAGGATAGGTAGGGTCAGGTACAACGACCACGTTCCCGGGAGTGGTGGTGGCTAAAACAAGGTGAGAAATCCCTTCCTTACTCCCAATGGTAACCACGGCTTCAGTGTCCGGGTTCAACTCCACATGATACCTTCGTTTATACCAGTCACAGATGGCAAGTCTCAGCTTGTAGATGCCACGGGAGGCTGAATAGCGGTGATTACGAGGATTGTTAGCAGCTTCCCGTAACTTATCCACAATCGGCTTGGGAGTTGGGATGTCAGGATTACCCATACCCAGGTCAATAATATCTTCTCCGCGTCTTCTGGCTTGGTGTTTTAATTCATCTACCAACCCCAGAACATAGGGCGGTAACCGTTTTATCCTCAAAAACTCTTCCATGACTATTTAATCACCCATTATCTTAAAGTTAATAATTTCTATTACCTTCTATTACCTCCAAATGCTATGAAAAGCATTTCCAGAATTGCCTTTGCACTTCCTTAACCTGGTTGATCACCGACTCAATAGGATATGAGCTCAGGGGAGTGCTTTTCTTTAAAACCGAGGAAGAAGCAGTAGTATCTCCGGAGAGTTCCATCAGCACTGCCTTTACCGATTCGCACAGTCCTTCTAAATGGTAGCCCCCTTCTAAGGTTATTGCCAATTTCCCCTGGCAAAGCATATCCGCACTTTCCATTAACAGCCTCGTCAAGGTTGCAAACCCCTCAGGAGTAACGTGCATCCCCCCTAAAGGATCCTGATAGTACGTGTCAAACCCGGCTGACACTAAAATAAAGTTAGGTTGAAATTCCCGGGCAAGAGGCTGAAGGATTTCTTGATAGATCCTGATGAACTCTTCATTGCCTGCTCCTGGCCTGAGGGGAACATTAACGGTGTATCCTTTCCCCTTACCACTCCCTGCCTCGTCAATGCTTCCCGTTCCAGGGTAGTAAGGATATTGATGAGTAGAGAAAAACAACACCTGAGGAGTATCGTAAAAAGAGTGCTGGGTAGCATTGCCATGGTGAAGGTCCCAGTCTACGATAAGAATCTTATTTAAATTAAAACGGTTGATCAAATAGGTGGCAGCAATGGCTACATTGTTGAAAATACAGAACCCCATGGCCCGGTTTGCCTCAGCGTGATGACCAGGAGGACGGACTAAGGCAAACCCATTATTGAGCACTCCATTCTGGACCAACTCTACCAGGGATAAAAGTCCCCCCGCGGCTAACCCGGCAGCCTTAAAGGTATCTGGACAGGCAGAAGTATCGGGGTCAAGAGAAGTTAACCTGTTGCGATGAGCGGTTTCAGCGACTTTATGGTAATATTCAGGAGTATGGATTGCGGTTATTTCCTTTTCCGCACCTTCCCGGGGCATAATGGGAGCAAAGCGACCACGCATTTCTTCCTCATCGAGCATGTTATAAACTATCTCAAGACGATCAGGACTTTCGGGATGAAAAAGACCCATATTATGTTTTTTAAAAAAATCATCTCGCACGATTCCAGTTTTGGGCATACCCACTCCCTCTGAAGTTTGAGGCATCAACAGCGTAAATCCTTACTTAATTTGAATTGTTAATTTATCTATTGATAATCATTTCGTCAAGTAAATATACGTAATAACCCGAACCAAAAAGGTATTCTTGAGGGGAAGGGAGGAAATTTTGAACGATAAAGGAGATTAATAGTTGACTCATTAAATTGAATCACTTTATAATAAAGCATTTTTTTTGGGGGATCGTCTAGCGGCAGGACATCAGACTCTGGATCTGACTACCCAGGTTCGAATCCTGGTCCCCCAGTTACCTGAGAAGCATTCCCAATTGTAAACGGGAGTCCGGAAATGCAGGGAAGAGTGAGAATACGGATTCCTGTTTTTTAACATAGAAGAATGAGCGCTGGTATCAACGTCAAAACAGTGATCCAAATTTATTGACAATTAACAATAATGGAGAAGAGGAGTACCATGATCAAGGGAAAAGCTTTGGTCATTATCCTGCTATTCGTTTTTTTCCTCCACGTATTTCCTTTCACTGGATGGACGGCAGTTAACGTAGCCATTTTCCCGTTTGAGATACATAGTGATGAGGACATTACGTATCTGAGAGACGGTATCTGGAGAATGCTCGCTTCTCGGATTGGTCTTTCTGAGAAAGTGTACGTGATTGAAAAAAGCCAAATTAACGAGGTGCTTAAGGGGAAGGATGATCACTTAACACCGGAATTGATTCAGTCTATCGGCTATCAGCTCGATTTAGATTATATTATTATTGGGAACCTCACCAAAAAAGAGAACAGCATCACTATCGAGGGGAACGTTATTAATTCCACAGATAATACGCTTCCCCAAAAAACGTTTTCTGTTACGTGCGATGAAGTAGATGAAGTAATGTATAAAGTCACTACGCTGGCAGAAGAAATAAGAGAGAAAATGATCAACCCTGCACAACCAACTGAGGCTACGCTGTCAGATTTTTCAGAGACTAAGGAACAACCACTCAAAGAAGAAAGGATATTGTCCGGGGAACCGGCCGGGATCGGACCCTCCGATAAGGTGGTACTGGATTCTGAACCCACGGTTTCGCAAGCCATTTCTTCCGAAACCCCTTCTCCCGAAAAAAATGCTGAAACCGGAAAACCAAGCCTCAATTACTGGCGAAGTGGGAAAATCGCTCATACCATTAAGGGAATGGCAGTGGGAGATGCAGATGGGGATGATAGAAATGAGATTGTTTGTATAACCGATACGAAGGTCTTACTCTATCGTAAGACGAAGAAGAAATTAAAAAAAATAGCTGAATATGAAGAAAAAGATCCGATTGATTTCCTCAAGGTGGATATTGCGGACGTAAATGGGAACGGGGCTGAGGAGATTTTTATCACCAGTACGAAAGAAGGGGTCCCCGCGAGCATGGTAGTAGAATACAAGAATAAAAAACTTACTAAAATAGCCGAAAACCTGAGCTGGTTTTTTGGGGTAGTACATTTTCCTGAAGAAGGACCGGTTTTGTTAGGCCAGACATACGGCAATGATAACCCGCTCCAAGGAGAAGTGCACCGGATAACGTGGGAGTCGGGAGGATATGTTGCTTCACCGTTAGAAGGATTGCCCGGAGGATTGAACGTTTTTGGGCTTGGAGTCCTGGGGGAGGGGGGATCAAGCGTAAAAGAATTTGTCGGCTTGGATAACACGGGCCGACTATCCGTTTATGCGGAAAAGGGAACGCTCCAATGGGAAAGCAAGAAGCCGTTTGGAGGTTCTGTTATTAGTTTTAAGGTTTCAGCGAATCGGTCACAGAATGCTGAAGACCAGAGGGTGTTTCTTCCGATGCGATTGATCATAAAAGATTTGAATAATGATAAGGAAAAAGATATAATAATAGGACATAATTTTTCTGAAGATGAAGAACCAAAGAGAGCATCCGATGAGGGCTTTATTTATGATCTTCAGTGGAACGGGGCTGAAATGACTACCCGCTGGAAAACCGAGAAATTAGATGAATGTATCATTGATTACACCATTGCTGATGCGGATAATGATGGAAAAGAGGAACTGGTGCTTGCAGTGAGTTCGGGACGATCTTATTTGACGTTTCGTGCTAAAAGCTATATTTTAATGTATGAAATTGTTTAACCCTCATTTAAGAAAATCAATACTGGCGGTGTAGCTCAGGTGGTTAGAGCATACGGCTCATATCCGTAGTGTCCGGGGTTCGAATCCCTGCACCGCCATAAACATTTCTATTATACTTTTATTTTGGGGAACCCTTTCTACTTTGGAAAGGGTTTATTTGTGTATAATGGCAGGAGAATTTTTAAGGCGGGTTCAGCAGACTATTGAGCGCTATCATATGCTTCGCCACGGGGATAACGTTCTGGTGGCAGTTTCTGGAGGACCTGATTCCATAGCGCTTTTAAGGGCTTTACAATTATTAAAAAACTATTATCGCATTACGCTTTGGGCTGCCCATTATAACCATCGCCTCAGGGTGGATGAAGCTGATGCAGCGGCAGAGTTCGTTAAGATCCAAACTGAAAAAATGGGAATTGCTTTGTTCTTAGAGGTGGATGATGGGAGTTTAGCGAAGCAGCGGGGTAACCTTGAGGAAATTGCCAGAAAAAAACGGTATGATTTCTTGGAAAGGGTAGCATCAGGAATTGGGGCTCGAAAAATAGCGCTTGGCCATACCGCCAATGACCAGGCTGAAACCTTTTTCCTTTGGCTGTTACGGGGAACTGGAACGAAAGGCTTGGGTGGTATGCCACCGGTACGTAATAATTTTTTTATCCGCCCGTTAATTGAAATTGAAAAAAAAGACATTTTGGATTTTCTTAAAGTAGAAGGAGTCACCTGGATTGAGGATTCCTCAAACCAGAAAAAAAGTTTTACTCGCAATAGAATTCGACATGGTTTAATTCCCAAGCTAATCAATGAGTTTGATAGCCGGCTTATTGAAAAAATAGCAAAGACAACTGAAATCGTGAGAGACGATGACCTTTATTTGGAGCAATTAAGCTTTGAAAAATACGTGGAGTTAAGAAAGGAAGGAAAAGAAAAAGAGGTCTATTTTACAATACCTGAACTTATAGCACTGCCGGTTGCCTTGCAACGAAGGGTATTGAGGCATGCGCTTAGAGAAATTAAAAAAACGCTTCGGAGAATAAGCTTTGCTCATATGGAAGCACTATTGGCTCTGTTACACGAGAGCTCTCCTCATGGAAGCATTTCTTTTCCTGATGGCATATCAGTGTATAAAGAGTATGAACACTTGAGAATAGGTTATATTTTTGTTAAAAAGGTTTCGTTCCATCATGAATTTAACTTTTTGCCAAATGAAATTGCGATCCCGGAAATTAATCGAACGATAACAATCAACCTTTTAGAGTGGAACCAGGGTTCTCCACCTTTGTCTAATAACAATGCTGCTTTGATTGATTTTGATACCTTACGATTGCCGCTTATTGTTCGGAACTGGAAAGCAGGTGACCGATTCCAGCCTTTAGGAACGCAGGGATTTAAAAAAGTGAAAGACTTTTTTATTGACTGTAAACTGCCTAAGCGCGAACGGATAGAAATTCCCTTAATTCTTTTTGGCGATTCAATCTCCTGGATTGGTGGGCAAAGAATTGATGATCGAGTCAAAATTACTGATTCGACAAAAAAAGTAATTCGTATGGAATTGCACTAAACGTTTTTCTATTGTTTAGTTTCCTGATTTGTGGTAAATGCTAATTAAATTCCATAATTAACGTTTTTCATCTCCGGCTTAGGCGGAGATGATTTATTTGGGTGGGGGTGGTAAAAAAATCGTGAGATCTTTTTATAAAAATTTGACTATCTGGTTGGTGATCTGTCTGTTTTTTATTCTCCTTTTTAATATTCTCAACCAACCTCATAAAGCTGCCCAAGAAGTTACTTACAGTGAGTTTCTCACCCTTTTAGACCAAGACAAGGTTATCGAGGTTACCATAAAAGGCAGGAATATTCTCGGGCTCACCAATGATGGGGAAAAATTTAAAACCTATGCTCCCGAAGACCCCGAATTGATTAAAACGCTTCGAAAGAACAAAATAAAAATTTCTGCCAAGCCTGAAGAGGATGCTCCCTGGTACATGACCATCTTGATCTCCTGGTTCCCGATGCTCCTCTTAATTGCGGTGTGGATCTTTTTTATGCGCCAGGTGCAGTCTGGAGGGAAAGCGATGTCTTTCGGCAAAAGCAAGGCCAAGCTGCTTTCTGAACAGCAAAAGCAACCGGTCACTTTTAAGGATGTGGCTGGGATTGAAGAAGCGAAAGAAGAATTAGAGGAGATAATCGAATTTTTAAAAAATCCGAAAAAGTTTACCAGTTTGGGGGGAAGGATCCCTAAGGGGGTTCTGCTTATTGGCGCGCCGGGAACCGGCAAAACCCTTTTGGCAAAAGCAATTGCCGGAGAAGCGAAGGTTCCTTTTTTTAGTATCAGCGGTTCTGATTTTGTGGAGATGTTTGTGGGAGTTGGGGCTTCACGGGTTAGGGACCTATTTATTCAGGGGAAGAAACACGCTCCTTGTATCATCTTTATTGATGAAATAGATGCGGTGGGACGCCACCGAGGAGCCGGGTTAGGAGGAGGGCACGATGAGCGAGAACAGACCTTAAATCAGCTCCTGGTTGAAATGGATGGTTTTGAATCCAACGAGGGTGTGATTATAATCTCTGCTACCAATCGGCCTGATGTATTAGATCCTGCCCTGGTAAGGCCCGGCCGTTTTGACCGTCAAGTAGTGGTTCCGATTCCGGATGTTAGGGGGAGAGAGAAAATTCTTATAGTTCATTCTCAAAAGACTCCTTTAGATGACGATGTTAGTCTTAAAATTCTGGCTCGAGGAACTCCAGGTTTATGTGGTGCGGATTTAGCCAACTTGGTGAACGAGGCGGCATTACTGGCAGCAAGAAAAGGAAGAACGAAGGTAACAATGGATGACTTTGAGCAGGCAAAAGACAAAATCTTGATGGGAATTGAACGGAAAAGTATGGTTATTAGTCCGGAGGAGAAAAGAATTACCGCTTACCATGAAGCGGGACATGCCTTGGTTGCCAAGCTGATTCCTGGGACTGATCCTATTCATAAGGTGACGATCATCCCCCGGGGTCAGGCGCTGGGATTAACCCAACAACTTCCCATTGACGAAAAGCATACCTATCCCCGGGAGTATCTCCTTAATTGCATAGCGGTTCTGCTCGGAGGTCGGGCTGCCGAAGAATTGGTGCTTATGGATTTGACAACCGGTGCCGGAAATGACCTTGAGCGTGCCACCGAATTGGCCCGGAAAATGGTTTGCGAATGGGGCATGAGCGATGAGTTAGGTCCTTTAACGTTTGGAAAGCAGGCGGAACAAATTTTCTTAGGTCGGGAGATTGCCCAACATCGAGATTACAGCGAAGAAACTGCTATAAAAATAGACCAGGCAATTAGAACCATCGTAGAAAAAAGCCATCGGCGGGCTAAAGAATTGCTTGAAAAAAATACCCCCATCCTTCATGGATTAGCCGCTGCACTGTTGGAAAAAGAGTCGTTGGATGGAAGAGAAATTGATGCCATTGTAAAAAGCGATCACAGTGAACTTTTACCCCCTCCCGATAAAAGTAGTAATTCCCTTATTCCCTCAATTGATCAATAGCGGTGAACTCTCACCGGAAGCCATAAACAGGGTTGGCGATTAAAAAGGATACGTAAACCCATTTTTGCTGGTCAACATGGATAACAAACAACACTACAATGCTCGCATCATTGCGGTCCGCTCATATGAGGACGTTCAGAGAGAACTTGAATCTTTAGGAATGGATCATGAAAGTGCAAAAGAACATTGTTATGATGGATTGTTTCATCATCTCAAGTTAGAAAGAGTGGAACGTAATACTGCCACACTCCTTCGAGAAATTGTTACTACCTTGGGAGGGAAAATTTTCTCCACTCTCAATTGCAAAGAAACACAACCTGAAAACAAAGTAGGGGTATTGATCATTGGCACCGGATCGTTTTTTAGATCCCTGATGGCAAGCCTTCCGAGCAGTCCAACACTTTTAGGGGTCTTGAGCCAGGAATTAGCTCCTGCCTTGTCAAATATTCTTAATGAATGCAGGATAACCCTTGAAGTGAAGGAGAGAAAAATTGATTTTTCTTCCAAAACTTATATAATGGGGATTCTTAATGTAACTCTTGACTCCTTTACGGACGGGGGGGAATTCTTTGATCAGGAGAAAGCCATTGCTCATGCCTTGGAAATGGTGAAAGAGGGCGCTGACATAATTGATGTGGGAGGTGAATCCACCCGGCCCGGAGCAAAACCAGTGGAAACTGAAGAGGAGCTACGAAGGGTTATTCCGGTTATTAAAGCCATAGCGAAAGAAACTGAAGTTATGCTCTCAATGGATACCACTAAGGCGAAGGTTGCGGAGGAGGCACTCTTAGCCGGAGCGGACATTATAAATGATGTTAGTGCATTACAGTTCGATCCAGAAATGGCACCCTTAGTGGCTCAAGCAGGGGTGCCAGTAGTGCTCATGCACATGAGAGGGACCCCCAAAACCATGCAAAGTAATATCCATTATGAAGACCTAATTGCGGAGATAGTAATTTTTTTGAGAGAGAGGATTTCGGTTGCTGAAGAAGCTGGTATTGAGAGAAAAAAAATAGTTATTGACCCTGGAATTGGTTTCGGAAAATCGAAAGAAAGAGACAATTTTACCATTTTAAGGAATTTAGAAGAATTTAAATCCTTAGGGAGGCCGATCCTGGTGGGCCCTTCTCGAAAAGCCTTCCTCGGACATCTCTTACAACTTGCGGTGAAAGAGCGAGAAGAGGCAACCGCAGCGGCTGTGGCTGTGGCAATCATGAATGGGGCCAACATTCTCCGTGTCCATGATGTGAAAAAGATGAAAAGAGTAGCTCAGGTGGTTGATACCATTAAAAAATCAGCACCACTGCATGTAAACTAAAGGCACATCTAAATGATAACGGAAACTCAACAAAATGACATGGCCTGGAGGGAAAAACTTTTTGGGACTGATGGAATACGCGGGGTGGCTAATATCGAGCCCATGACTGCTGAAATAGCGTTACGGGTGGGACGCGCCATCGCTTATCTGGTTAAAAAAAGGGGAAATCAGCGCCATCGCATTTTAATTGGAAAAGATACGAGGCTTTCTGGGTATATGATTGAAAGTGCCCTCACTGCTGGTATCTGTTCCATGGGAACAGATATTTTGTTAGTCGGCCCACTTCCAACCCCCGGGATTGCTTTTTTAACCGTAAGTATGCGCGCAGATGCGGGAGTGGTTATTTCTGCTTCGCATAATCCTTATCAGGATAATGGTATTAAGATTTTCAATCGGGATGGGTTTAAGCTTCCCGATGAACTGGAAAACCAGATTGAAGGGTTGGTCTTTTCTAACTCATTTGGTCCACTCCGGCCAACCGCTAATGAGATAGGAAAGGCATATCGGGTAGATGACGCAGTGGGGAGATATATCGTTTTTCTGAAAAACACCTTTCCAAAGTATCTGAGTTTGGAAGGTATCAAAATAGTGTTAGATTGTGCCCATGGGTCGGCCTATAAAGTTGGTCCGGCTGTTTTTGAAGAGCTTGGTGCCGCGGTAATACCTTTGGGGATAAAGCCAAACGGGGAGAATATTAATCTCAAATGTGGCTCGCTTCATCCGGAGGTAATTAGTGAAGAGGTAAAAAAAGTAGGGGCAGATATTGGAATCGCCCTGGATGGAGATGCAGATCGGGTTATTTTTGTTGATGAACACGGAGAAATAGTAGATGGTGATCATATTATGGCCATTTGCGCCAGGGAGATGATTCAAAAAAAGATGTTAAAAAAGAATACCTTAGTAACCACCATCATGAGTAATATGGGGCTTGAGAAGGCATTAGAACCATTAGGTGCACGGATAGTGAAGACCAAAGTTGGAGACCGATACGTGGTGGAGGAATTGCATCGAGGTGGGTATAACCTGGGAGGAGAAAAGTCAGGGCATCTGATTTTCTTAGATTACAATACTACTGGCGATGGAATATTAAGCGCTCTTCAGGTACTGAGCATCATGGTCCAACGGGAGGAAAGCCTTTCCGAATTATCCAAAGTTATGCACCCTTACCCTCAAGTGCTTATCAACGTGGATGTAACGGAAAAAAGAGATGTTTATCAAATCCCAATCATTGTTACCTATATTAGAAAGGTAGAGAATGAATTGCAAGATAAAGGACGTTTAGTGATCAGGCCATCAGGGACTGAAGCAAAGATTCGAGTAATGATAGAAGGAGAAGACGGGGAGAAAATAAAAACCCTCGGATATGAACTGGCAGATATAATCAAGAAAAATATGGGATAGGGTAAAAAGGAAAGGAAAATGGCTAAATTGGCCGTAAATGTAGATCATGTCGCTACTATTAGAGAAGCCCGAAAAGGGAATGAACCGGATCCGGTAACCGCAGCTTTTTTAGCAGAGTTAGCTGGGTGTGATGGTATCATCGTTCATTTACGGGAGGACCGACGGCATATCAATGATAGAGATGTGGAACTCCTGCGGAAGACCGTGAAAACCAAACTGAATCTCGAAATGGCAGCTATTGATGAAATTGTGGAGATTGCTTTGAAGATAATGCCCGACCGATGTACCCTTGTTCCGGAAAAAAGAGCGGAATTGACAACTGAGGGAGGCCTGGATATTTTAGGTCATTTCTCCGAGATACGTGAGGCAATCGCAAAACTCCATTCAGGAGGGATCGGGGTAAGCGTATTTGTTGATCCGAATCCCGAGCAAATAAGGGCTGCCAAAAAGATTGAAGCTGATTATATTGAAATCCATACCGGAATTTATAGTAACGCGAAGATCGAAGGTGAGAGTGACCGAGAATTAAAAAAAATTCTGGAAAGTGCTCAATTAGCTTCCCAGCTCGGACTTGGAGTTTTTGCAGGACATGGACTTGACTACCACAATATCCAACGCCTCACCGTTATTCCTGAAATAGAGGAATTTAGCATTGGACATAGTATCATTGCCAGAGCTGTCCTTGTGGGGATAGAGCGAGCGGTAAGGGAAATGGTATACCTTATCAGGGGTCAAAGCTTTTAAAGGTTTTCCTCAATCTAAACGATGCCATGAGAAGCAATGGAATTTTTGGGTGATGATACTGACTGTACGTTCAAAACCTTTGGTCCTGAAGAAACAGAAAGATTGGGAAAAGCGTTGGGAACTCAACTTATTCCCGGAGATGTGGTTGCATTAATTGGCGAATTGGGTACCGGGAAAACGTGTTTTACCCGGGGTATTGCCACCGGGTTAGGGGTTGAGCAAAATGTTCCAATTGTGAGCCCAAGTTTTACTATTCTTAATGAGTATCCAGGGCCAATTCCGCTTTATCATTTTGATATGTATCGGATTGATACCACGGTTCAATTTTTCGACCTGGGGTATCAGGAGTATTTTTTTGGTAACGGAGCAACGGTGATTGAATGGGGAGAGAAGGTTGGCCGGTTTTTACCTGAAGAGCATATAAGAGTAAGCTTTTTTTTCCTTGAAGATACCATCCGAAAAATAACAATTAGAGTACCGGCGAGACGATTTGGCAGCTTTTATAAGGTATTGGTAAAGTCTTGTACATAATGATAGTTCGATTTAAGAAATAGGTGAGGGAGGTTCATGGGTATTATTGTACAAAAATTTGGGGGAACATCAGTAGGAAGTATTGAACGGATAAAGAACGTGGCCCGCCGGCTGATGGAGACTCAAAGAAAGGGAAAGGAAGTGGTTGCGGTGGTTTCAGCGATGGCAGGTGAAACTGATCGGCTGATTCAATTGGCCCACGAAGTGGCTGATTCTCCGGACACGCGGGAATATGACGTTTTAGTATCTACCGGAGAACAGGTCTCCATAGCGCTTGTGGCTATGGCCATTCATTCCTTTGGTGGAAAAGCACGTTCTTTTATGGGCCACCAGGTAAAGATTTTAACGGATGAATCTTTCAGCAAAGCCCGAATTGTAAGTATTGATGCTGAAAGGTTGTTGAAAGAAGTGGAAGAAGGATATATTGCAGTTGTTGCTGGGTTTCAAGGGGTAGATGAAGCAGGAAATGTTACCACGTTGGGAAGAGGAGGGTCGGATACTTCAGCAGTAGCTTTGGCTGCGGCTCTGGAAGCTGAAGTGTGCGAAATCTATACGGACGTTGGTGGAGTATATACAGCAGATCCGAATATCTGCCCTAACGCCCAAAAAATAAAGAGAATTTCTTATGAAGAAATGTTAGAAATGGCAAGTTTGGGCGCAAAGGTCCTGCAGACCCGTTCAGTGGAAATAGGAAAAAAATTTAACGTACCTATTTATGTTCGATCATCATTTTCTGAGGAGGAAGGAACCATGGTTACCAGAGAAGATGAAGAAATGGAAAAATATGTAGTATCAGGAGTCACGTATAATCGGAATGAGTCTAAGCTTACCATTACCGGTATCCCTGATGTGCCTGGTATGGCTGCAAAAATCTTTAAACCGATTGCCGACGCAAATATTGTCGTTGATATGATCATCCAGAACGTTAGCAGTGACGGGAAGGCTGCATTAACTTTTACAGTCTCCAAATCTGACACCAAAAACGCACTCGAATTATTACAAACAATTGCTAAGGAACTTAATGCTACCTCGGTCACTGCCGATACTAATATCAGCAAGGTTTCTATGGTGGGTGCAGGGATGCGAAGTCATGCCGGAGTGGCAGCGAAGTTTTTTTCAACTCTGGCCAAAGAAGGTATTAACATTATGATGATCAGCACTTCGGAAATAAAAATATCCTGTGTTATTGAAGAAAAATATACTGAACTGGCGGTTCGTGTCCTTCATGATGCCTTTGGACTTGCTATGGAATAAAAATAAATATTTTTTAATATGATGTGAGAAATTTTTAAGGGATTGGTTGAAATGCTTACGCTTTATGATACTACGCTTCGGGATGGAACTCAGGCTGAAGATATTTCTTTCACGGTTGAAGATAAAATTAGGATTGCAAAGAAACTGGATGAATTAGGTGTTCATTACATAGAAGGAGGATGGCCTGGTTCCAATCCCCGAGATTTGCAGTTTTTTACCGAGATACAAAATTATTCACTCACCCAAGCTAAGATAGTTGCTTTTTCCAGCACTGCCCGCCCCGGCATTCTTCCGGAAAATGACAGCAGTATTAAGGAACTTCTCAATGCTAAGACGCAGGTAGTCACTGTAGTGGGGAAAAGCTGGGATATTCATGTACGCGAGGCCTTAGGGATTTCTCTTGAAGAAAATTTAAAAATTATCTTCAGTACGATCGCTTATCTGAAACATCATGTTTCGGAAGTTATTTTTGATGCTGAGCATTATTTTGATGGTTTTAAAGGAAATACCGACTACGCCCTCAACGTAGTCAAAACTGCCGCTCAGGCCCACTGTGATTGGGTGGTTCTCTGCGATACCAATGGCGGTACCATGACTCATGAAGTACAAGATATTGTCCGGACTACCAAAGCAAAGCTTTCCACTCCATTGGGAATTCATTGTCATAACGATTCAGAAATGGCGGTTGCCAATAGTATCGTAGCAGTCAAGGAAGGGGTTACTCAAGTTCAGGGAACGATCAATGGTTTTGGAGAACGGTGTGGAAATGCTAACCTTTGTTCTATTCTCCCTAACCTGAAATTAAAGTTAGGCCTGGATTGTGTGACTGGAGAACAATTGGCCAAACTTAAAGAGGTAGCCCGTTTTGTTTATGAGCTGGCAAATTTTCAGCCTCCGAAGCATCAACCTTATGTGGGAGATAGTGCCTTTGCCCATAAAGGAGGAGTGCATGTCCATGCAATTCGAAAAAATTCCAAGACCTATGAACACATTCGTCCCGAATTGGTGGGAAATCGTCAGAGGGTTTTACTTTCGGACCTTTCCGGGAAAAGTAATATTATTTACAAAGCCCGGGAAATGGGGCTCAAGGTGAGTAGTAAAGACCCAGTAGTAGTTTCCACCTTGGAAAAGCTCAAAGAACTGGAAAATCAAGGTTATCAGTTTGAGGGTGCAGAGGCATCGTTTGAGATCATATTAAAAATGGCAATGGGGTTGCAAAGAAAATACTTCGATTTAGTGGGGTTTCGGGTTATTAACGAAAAGCGCAAGGAAGACGAAGCTCCTTTGTCGGAAGCGACGATTATGATCAAAGTGGGGGGGAAAGTTGAACATACGGCTGCTTTAGGGAATGGTCCGGTAAACGCCCTCGACAATGCCGTTCGCAAGGCATTAGAAAAATTTTATCCCAGTCTAAAGGAAATGGAACTGATAGACTATAAGGTTCGGGTGATTTCCACTGGAGAAGGAACTGCGGCAAAAGTTCGGGTGCTCATTGAATCAGGGGATAAGAAAGACAAATGGGGTACGGTAGGTCTTTCCGAAAATATTGTGGAAGCCAGTTGGCAGGCTTTGGTGGATAGTATAAATTACAAATTAATGAAAGATGAGAAGACAAAGTCAAGATAAAGCAAGCTCGGCGCAACAGGTAATAGTGTTCCTCTTCCTTTGCGTCTTAGTCTCCGTGTATGGTTATCGCCACTTCTTCCCGATATGGAAAATGCCTCAGGCCCACCCTGAAAAATCTCCGGCGATGGTGATTGAACTTGAGGGCGAGCTATCAAATCCGGGCATTTATTTTTTTAATCATGTGCCAACAGTGTTGGAAGTGCTCGCCACAAGTGGTGAAGTCATGGGTTCTTTTGCAATAAGTGCTCCAGAATTGGGCACCACATTAACCACGGGGACCACACTGCACGTTATGAAGACCCAGGAAGGCATTAAAGTTGATCATTCACCTATGGTAGCAGGGAAAAGAATGCTTTTGGGGATTCCTTTAAACCTCAATACCGCTAAGCCTAACGATCTCTCAAATCTGCCCGGAATTGGACCAAAAATTTCCCGGGCAATAGTGGCATACAGGGATCAACAAGGCTATTTTTCGAGCCTCAATGAGGTTAAGAACGTAAAAGGAATTGGAGAAAAGAAGTTTAGGAAAATACAAAAATATCTTACAGTAATGGCAGATATGCCTTAGAAATGAAACTTCTATTATTAAGAAAGGATGACTTACGTGGTAAGGAAAAGGCGTGTTTCAAAAAAGCTTTATACTGGTGAAAGCGAAGAGATACAGCAGGTTACTCCATCTTTTTTAGAATTGGTTCAACGATACCGGTTATATTGTATCATTGGGTCAATTATTATTTTACTGGGCATTGTGGGCTTTTTTTTCTGGAAATACCTAAGCATTAAAAAAGAAGAAAAGGCAGCTACCTTATTTTATCAAGCACACGAAATGTATCAAACCTCCATTAAAGAGGAAAAACTACTGGATGAGCCATTGAAACTGTTGGAATCGGTCCCCCGACAATATCCCGGTACTGCCGCGGGACTTCTCAGTTTATTCTATATAGGAAACTGTCAGTTCGCTATGAAAAAATTTGATGAAGCGATAGCGTCGTATGATAAATTCGCTCAGGACATTCCTCCCGAAAGCCACATGGCACTTCTTGCTTATGATAGCTTAGGGTACTGCTACGAAGAAAAAAAGGACTATAAAAGGGCGATAGAATACTTTGAGAAAACGGTTACCCCTCCTCCTGGGTTGGGTGAAAGCGGGTACTTAAATGTAGCCCGGTGCTATGAGACCATCGGAGAAAAGGAAAATGCTCTAAAAACCTACAAAAAAATTCTGGTTGAGTATCCTAATTCTCCGCGGATAGATTTCGTTCAGGAAAAAATTCAAATGCTGGAAGCAAAGGGTTAAGTGAGGGAAAAACAATAAACGCTAAGATTAAAGTGGTTATTTTCGATTGTGACGGGGTGATGTTTGATTCCCGAAAAGCAAATATTGCTTTTTATAATACTATCTTACAACATTTTGGGAAATCTCCTTTGACTGATAAGGATATTGAGATTGTTCAGATGTTTACGGCGGAAGAATCAATCAATTATCTTTTTCGTGATGATCCGCGACGTTCTGATGCCCAGGAATACCGACGCCACTTGGATTATAACCAGTGGATCAGCCTGCTCACCATGGAGCCTTATCTGGAAGAGGTGTTGAGTGCCTTGAAACATCATTATCAGGTAGCGTTAGCCACGAATCGAACGAATACTATCCACCCTATTCTAAAAAGGTTCAATCTTGATAAGTATTTTGACTTTGTGGTATCGGCACTTGATGTAAATAATCCCAAGCCCCATCCAGAATCTCTTTTCAAGATATTGAATCATTTTTCAATCGATGCCCCCGAAGCAGTATACGTTGGTGATTCAATGGTAGACTATGAAGTAACCCAGAAAACGAACATTCTGTTTATTGCCTACAAGCATCCTCAACTTAAGGCAGCGTACCATATAGGCGATCTTCGGGAATTACTCCTTCTTCTATCTCGTTGAATCAAAAGCGCAGAGAATTTTGTAGCCAATTAAATTAAACCAATGTATCAATTTTTGTTAACAATAACTTGTTTTTATTTGATTTATCTTCAATATGGATAAAATTGACTATTCCTCATTAGAAGTAGTCATAAGTATTTTTTTTCTTTTTTTCCTCAGTTTTTTTGCTCTCTTTGAAGCAGTCCTTCACCGCTTATCCAGTTTTGATTTAAAGCTTCTCAGTGATCAGCACCGGGATAAAAAAAATATTGTCATCCACCTTCTTGCCGGGAATGACCTTGATGTTATCATCCCCCTCAAGTTTGGCATTCAACTCGCTTTTATTATTATCGCTATCCTCACCACCCATATTGTTCTGATAAATATTACCTACCTTCCATTGCTGTGGGCTTTTGGTATTATGTTTGTAATAGACCTTGTGTTCCGTCAGCTTATCCCCCATATTGTAAGTCATAAAAATCCGGACAAGAAACTACTCTCTTTACTTCCCTTGTTTTCATTCTTCTTTCCAACTTTAAAGATATTATCGTATCCCATTAGCCTGGCAGTTCAAACTGTAGAAGATGCAGAGACCACTCCGGAAGCCGCAAAATCCAAAGAAGTAGTAAAAAAGGAAATCCAAGCCCTGATAGATATTGGAAAAGAAGAGGAGGTGTTCGAGAAAGAGGAAGGAGAATTGGTGCGATCGGTCTTGGAGTTTGGGGATACGAAAGCACGAGAGGTTATGACGCCGCGTTCTAAAATTGTAGCAGTTCAGGACAACGCGACGATCGAGGAGGTAAGGGAACTCATGGTGCAGGAGAAACATTCTCGGATTCCAGTGTATCGAGAGAATTTAGACCAGATTGTAGGGCTAATCTACGTTCGGCATTTATTGACCAAATGTGAAGAAGGGAAGGGC
>JAZDOO010000302.1:0-5204 GCA_043798555.1 Pseudomonadota bacterium
TCAAAGCAGCTACCTCCGGGTCATCAGGGATAGTCTTTGATAGTTCGACGGCGCTACCTTGATAGTCACTTATCGAGCCGTTCTTGTCTATGGTAAGGGACAATGTTCCTAAATATCTCCCCTTATAACTATTCTGGACAACGAGGGTTTTCCCTACCAATTCAGGGATATTGTTAGTTTGAAGACCGTGGCCGACGATTGCCACATCGATTCCGTTAACCTTCTGCACCAGTTCTCTTGTGGCCTCATAACCCAGATGAGATAGAAGGACAATTACATTTGCCTTCCCCTGAATCTCTGACAGAACTTTTTTCAGGGTCTCTTCCGGATTCTTGATAACCAGTTCCCCCTTTGTCAGTGTTTCTTTATCAAAATACTCCGGGGAAACCAAACCTATGATACCTACCTTCAAGCCATCCAATTTTTTGATCAAAAATTCCTGTCCTACAAAATGGTTATCATTCTTTGTGGTAAGGTTAGCTGACAGGAGAGGGACATTTGTTTTCTGGAAATTATTTTTTAGAAACTCTATTCCAAAGGTAAGTTCACCATCAGCCACATTCAAGGCATCGTATTTCATCAACTTGGCCCCCTCAACGCTGGTCGCAGCTCTTAAGTCAGGCACATTCACTTCCTTGGATATAAAGTCTCCAGAGTCGAGCAGAAGAGCATTTTTATACTTCTTTCTAAGCTCCTTGATCATGGTGGCCCGCCGGGCCAGCCCTCCGACAGGCTCCTTTCACCCACAGGGTTCTACATATCCCTTGGTGTCTCCAGTATACAGAATAACAAGATTAGGATTAAAATCGTCAGCCAAGCCGAGGGAAGAAAAAATTAAAAACCCAAAAATGAAAAATACCAGAGTCTTATTTAGCATCATGATTCCTTTCCCTTTTAAGTTTCCATTTTACTCGTGTAGAAAATATTCGCCTAAATACCCTGCAAGCCAAATAAATAAAGGTGTTAGCCCTTCACGGCTCGCAAGATACATGACAGATTCCCCGAACAATATGGTTCTCAGGCGGAAAGTATTCCCCCAACAATTTTGATATTTCTTTTTGCCATCCCTGCAATTTCCGGATTGTGAGTAACCAGGATAATGGTCTTCCCCTCGTTGTTTAACGCCTTTAGAATTGCGAGAATTTCCAGCGCCGTTTCGCGGTCAAGATTTCCGGTCGGCTCATCCGCCACTATGACCATTGGATCCTTTATCAGAGCGCGGGCGAGAGCCACGCGTTGCTGCTGACCGATGCTCAATTCATTGGGCAAATGGTGGACCCGATCAGAGAGTTTCATATTTTCAATCAGTCTGAAAACTTTCTCCGCATTCGAATGCTCATTGCGCTCCGCTATCCTCAAGGCAATACTAACGTTTTCGTAGACGGTAAGGTAGGAAATCAAGTTAAACGACTGGAACACAAATCCTACGGTTTCGCCCCGCCACTGCGCCCTCCGCTTCAAATCCCAGGCATAAATATTTTGGCCGTTCCAGAGCACCGAGCCCGACGAGGGCGTGCTCATTCCCCCCAGCATCAGCAGTAAAGTGCTCTTGCCGCTTCCGCTGGGTCCGGTAATACTTACAAACTCGCCGTCGGCGATGGACAAAGAAACATCGCTGATAGCGTCAATAGAGCCATGTTTCTTATAAAAGCGTTTGCTGAGATTTTCTATGGTGATCATTTTACCTAATCCTCCTGCATGATGATGCTGGGGTCTACTTTCGTAGCCCGGAATGAGGGAATAATACTGGCCATCAAGGAAATGAGAATTGAAAGTAATGTTCCGTAAAACGCAAGCGAGGGCAGCGGCGCCACCGGTATGCCCGCGATTCGCGGACCCAGCAACACCGCAATCAAAGACCCCAGCAGGAATCCGATTATCCCGCCGGCAAAACCAATTATGAGAGATTTCAACAGGAAGATGCGCAAAATCATCAAAGGCTTTGCGCCCAGCGCCATGAGAATGCCTATCTCCCTTCGGCGCTCGTAGACATTTGCAAACATATAATTGGCGATGCTTGCTCCGCCCACGAGAATAATCATCCAAAGGAGAATGAGCGAGATCTTTTTCATCAGGGTTGTTGTATTGAGTTGGGTCTGTACTATCTGGGTTATGGTAACAACTTTGGCGTCAGGCAGGAGCTTGTTTATCTTCTGGATAAGACCGCTGGAAATGGAAGAACAGCAACCGACGATTTCAATCACGTTAAGAAGAGAATCCTTGTGATTCAACTTTTGCACCGTATGAAGGTGGGCAAACAGACGGCTGTCGTCAACCGTTCCGGTCGGGGGAAGGGTTGCCTCTATGGTGAAAGTCTTGCCCAAAAGTGCCAGCGAGTCGCCTTCGCGGAGATTGAGCTGGGACGCAATATCAAAGCCGACGAGCATAGAGTTTTCTGACAAGTCATCAATAACCCGCTTTCTGACCAGGGTCTTCGGCGAATCGCTCACTCCGGGTATCGTAACCGGAACACCGCACCCCTCGGGCCGGGAAAAAATACCCAGCGAGCTCTGCCAGATCGCTTTTGATTTAAATTCGTTCTTGGGCAAGATACCGGTAAGAATCGCCTTATGACCCTTAACAGTTACTGGTAAACTAAGTTTTGGCGACAGATTATCGATGCCCTGGAGGTCGGAATTGATCAGCACGGACACGTAACTTTCCGGTATCTCCTCATTTTGAAAATCAGCGCTGTAGTAATCCTGCACCGAAGCGCTCTTCGGTAAAATAAGAATGTTAGCGCCAAGAGCATCGATCTCACCAGAGACCGCCTTTTCCGAGAAAACGGTTATGTTCTTTATTCCTACAACCACCGCGATACCCAGCGTAATCGCCAACAAGCTGGTAAAAAGCTGGTTTAGCTGTCGGGACATCTCTTTAAATACCAATTTCGTGATACTCATAACATCACCTCGAGTTTCAGCTATGGTTTAGGACAGCAGCCACTGCCGCCGCTACTGCATGCAGACAAAGCGGAAAGCAAATTTGCTTTTGTAATCTTACCTGAAAGTACTTTGGCAACAGTAGCAGGGGGTATCAGAAAGACCACGGTCGCTTCGGTTATTTTATCCGGCAACTTGCACTGTTTCATAAACTCCTTACTATCCTTCTTGGAAGGATCAGCGTTGATAATAGCAACAAAAGGCTTAAGACGGGGATCCGCGGCAAACTCGCTTACCGCATCACTGGATTCCTGATTAAACTTTGTCCCAGCGTTCTGCAGTTTCACCAGCGCGATCTTCCGCTCCTGAAGGGGTTTGAGAATTTCAAGAACAAGATCCGGCGCCGAGGTGCTCTTAGTCAACTGGTCCATAGTCATGCTTTGCTGATAACCGCCGGTGACAACACCGTTGGGGGCAACCACAAGAAGGATAGGAAGTCCAGCTTTGACATCAATGCCATATTTTGCGGCGACTTCCGCGTCGGCCTGGTTGGTTACCAGCGCTTTATAGAGAATTCCCTTCTTTGAACTGGTGCGGTTGAACTCCTGCACCTGATTTACCATTCCGTTTACCACTTCGTTTTGGGTATCGTAGAAAACCAAAAAGAGGTATTGCCCGGAATGGCTTGCTGCTTCAATGGCCGCTTTGGCGGATTGCGGGGCAGTAGCGGCATTCAAATGGGTGAAGGCAGTGAAATAAAGCACCACCAAGAAAGCCATCCATAATATGATTGAGTTTCGTTTTTGCCTCGTAGTCATATCATTCTCCTCGTCTTTTATTGTTTTTAATCGTCTCCCTTACACCTTATGGACACTGAAGTATCCCTCGACTCCAGAGGCAATCACCGCAAGGTTGTTCGTTCGCATAACAGTCAAAAAGAAAAGGCGAATCAGGAGAAATCAGGTCACAACCCTTTGCCACGCTGCAATCACCGCAGGGAGAAAAAGGGAACTCCCCCACTGTCTCCCGAAAGGTTCGATAGGGTTCAGATTCCCAGATTGCCCATAGATCTCCGTTAGGAACCTTACCAAAACCAACGCTCTCTACCCTCTTCCGCCGCCCGTAGTGAAAGCAGATTATGTTGTGAGAGAGCTGGTTACAGGGCCTCACCCATCCATCCCAGGTGATAAAACAGGTCTCATTTTTTATAAAGTTACACTCCCTTCGGGTCCTGGGAACAATGAGAGGAAGATGAAGTTCCACATTGCGAGCAACGGCAATGTTTTTGGACTCTTCAAAAATTCTCCAGTAATCCTTATCGTGGTCTTCTTTTCTCTCCAGGAGTTGAATCATGCTGAAGTCCCCCCCTGCCGCAATTGCCTCGGATACTGCCGTTTTTGAAACTCTTAAGGCCTGTATCTCTTCAGAAGAGAGACTTTCAGTAAGGGAAAACCCATTAAAGATACTATAGTAAAGCTTCTGGACCAGCAGGGGAAATCTCCGGGGAGCTACCTCTAATTCGTTATACCGGTCTCTAACCCTTGCAAACAAGGTCAGGACTTCATCGGAAAAGGAATCATAGAGAACGTCTCGGGCAATGTCTTCGGTAGGAGGCAAAACATTGTTGACCCAAACTGCATCTACGCCTCGATCAGCGGCAAAATGAACCAACCGCGGGAGTTCCTCGATATTCCTCTTCATGGCCACAAAGGACAGGGCGATTTTAAACGGTTTTTGAGCGTTCTTTCTTATCCCTCGAAACGTTTCTAAACTCTCAAGCACTGACTCAAGGTCTCTCTTTTCCCTAATCCCTGAAAACTTCTTCAAGTCGAGGCTATCAAGTGATAGGGATATGCTATCAAGCCCGGCGTTGATGACCTCTTGCGCTATCCTTCGATCAATAAGTGTGCCGTTAGTCGTTAGCTCAACCCTCCCGAAAGGAGAACCATGTTCTTTGGCAAGAAGAATCATATCAATGAGCTGGGGATTAAGAAATGGCTCACCATAGCCGCTGAGATTGATGGAATCTAAGCGGAAAAAAGCAGGAATAAGTCCCTTGAAGGTCTCCATACTCATATCACCGGTGGCCTCTTGCCAGGTCTGCCGAAGACACATGGAACATGAGAGGTTACACCGGGACGTAACTTCAATGATAAGGTTTTTCATGGTTAACAACCTGATTGAACCAAGTATCAGCTTGCAATTATTGTCAGTTTAGGGAACTTGTCTTCCCGCGCTTGTGTTAAGCGTCAAAAGCTTCTTATCTTTTACAAACGATGTGGCTTGACCCCGTATACCTTTATGCTAACAATGGAATCCTTA
>JAZDOO010000310.1:0-3977 GCA_043798555.1 Pseudomonadota bacterium
GAGGTTGATCTCGCTTCGGGTGTAGCTCGGTTCTATAACAAAGGCTCAGGTGCGGTGGTAAAAGCTATCACGTTCTACGGCTATGTGATGGCGCCAGAAGAAACCAGCTTTGATGTTTACGTGGACGATCATTCAGTAGAAATAATTGCCCTAAAAGGGACCGTTTCGTTTTTTCATCGCACTACGGGCACCAAATACGAAGTAATTGCTGGCTCCTCATCCATCCGTGCCGACCGTCGGCAGGTGAGGGCTGGAGAAGGGCTGGGAGACCATGCGTGGAATAGCTGGAATCAGGAGAGAGACCATCTGTGGGCAAAAAGGCGAGCATTACAGGGAGAGTCGGTTACCTACCTTCCTCCACGGCTTTATGATGAAGCCTATGTACTGGAGGACCACGGAAGGTGGCAACGAGTTTACTACGATGGGGCCTACCGCATTTTCTGGCGTCCGGTGTATGTGGGTGTGGGGTGGTCGCCCTTTACCGTTGGCAGGTGGATGATGTGGTGTGGCCACCATACCTGGATTCCTTATGAGCCCTTTGGGTACATAACCCATCACTATGGCAACTGGGTTGTGGTCGGTGGATTCTGGTATTGGGCTCCTCCCGTCACCTGGATTACCTTTCAGAGGTATCCGTCGCTTCTCAATGTCGGATTCGCCTGGTACCCGGGAAGAGTAGCCTGGATACACCACCATGATTATGTGGGTTGGATACCGTTAGCCCCCTTTGAACCCTACTATTGTTACCGCCGTTGGGGACCGCACACTGTCGTTGTCAACAATGTCAATATCACCAATATTACTATCAACCGCGAGCAGTACCGGTACGTTAACCATGCGGTAGTCATTAACCGGAATAACTTTTACCACGTCAGTAACTACCAAAACGTGCGGATCTGGAATGCCCATAATATCATAAACAGTGATCGAGTAGCACCAGTCCTTAGCGACACGGTGATAAAATCCTTTACCACCATGCGGGAAGGATTCCGTTTCACTCAGAGTAATGGAGCCGAAAAGGCGGCGCGGTTCTTCACCCCCAGCATTACGCAGCATGAACCACTCGTAACGCCAACGGTAACACTTAGCGCCAAACCAATCCAGCAAAGTAGTACCGCGGTTAAACCGAATTCCTTCTACGATGGGCACCAAGGCGTAACGGAACAGACTACTGATCACTCCCCCTCCGTAACCAAGAGTAGTAGGCCGGTATCGGGGTTTACCTTCGAAGAAAAGGGGCCAAGCACTAACGTATGGACCCGAACAAAAGAGTACGGACAAGAGCGTAGCAAGATTACAAAAGAATTGGCTGTACTGCCACCTAAGCCCTTGAGCGTTCCATCGGTTCCAGCGGAAGCACAAGGGCTGACCCAAAGTCAACTACCCAAACTAAATGGGAACCTACGCGTGAGCCCTGAGCAGCAAAACCACCCGACTTACCAAAACAAGCTGGAGCAGGCACGGCAAGAACTCGGCAAGACCTGGGTAGGGCAGCAGGTGCAGCAAGGGCAATTGGAAAAGCCGGGGAAAACAGGGACTGCGAGAACCGAACAATACCTTGGAGGGGGGAGTTCGCAGCCTACGTTCTTAACACCTCCGAAAGCTTCGACGCTTCCCTCAGGAATCAGCCCGAGCTCGGGTCGGCCAGGGATGTGGGGGAAACCGTAATTATGGAGAAAAGGGTGCCGCTTAGGCTCACGGGGAGTAAGGGTACCTGTAGAGGCCACAGCCGGGAATAATCACGCTGGGGGAGAGCACATTTGGGGGTTATAATGCAGGATAGCTGCTTTATTGAGGCGACCAGGGACCGGAGGCCCCAGGGGAAGGATTCCTTATGTTTTTAAAGGATGAGGAATTGGTCGCTCGCGCCCAGCAGGACGATCAGTTGGCCACCGAGGAACTTTTTCATCGTTACCAGCACAAGGCTTACGTGATTGCTTTTCACATGTGTTCCGGAGACAGCGAAGAAGCTCAGGACTTAACCCAGGAGGCGTTTCTAAAAGCCTTTAGAAATATAAAAAAATTTCGAGAACAAGCATCATTCCATACGTGGTTTTACCGCATCGTGGTAAATACCTGTTTAGATGAAATCAGGCGCCGTCGAAGGTGGGAGCGAATTTTCTCCTTCTGGAAACCAGGAGCAAAGGGGAAGGAACACCGGGACGACGGATTAGAAGAACAACCAGACCCGGGAGAGCATACTAACCCAATGACGATGGTAAGGAATAAACAATTAACCCACGAAGTTCGAAAAGCCATGATGGCCCTCCCTGATAAACAGCGGATGGCATTTCAGTTCAAGGTATTCCACGGGATGAGCATCCGCGAAATTGCCCAGATGATGGGATCGGCGGAGGGAACGATTAAAAGTCATCTCTTTCGAGCAACCCATTTTCTGCGAAAGGCCTTAAAAGACTGGGCCGTACCTTAAAGGAGGTGAGGAGATGAAACCATGTCCTGATTACCAAGAAATGTTGTACTTGGATGTATACGGGGAACTGGATGTAGCTGAGCGTTCTGCGTGGGAGAAACATCTTTCGACCTGCGAGCAATGCCGTAAAGAAAGGGAAGCGTTGCTCCGGCTACTGGAAACAGTAAAAGTCATCGTGCCTCAACCAGTGCTTTCTTGCAAGCAGGCCGACGAACTCGCCAGTGCTATCATTCCGAAACTCAGTAACCTACCAGAGAGGGAGCGGCGGAAACAGCTCTTTGGTATCCCGGGGAGGCTCATTCCTGCCCTGGCAACTGCTTCTTTCCTGCTTATTGTCCTTAGCTGGATCAGCCTGAAAGAATTTAAAATGCCCGCCCTTTTCCCAAAAGCTTCTAACCTCACCTTAGAAGAGCAGGTATCTCCAAAGGATATGGATGTCATCAAGAACCTGGAACTCTTGAAAGAAATGGACGACATTGAGAAATTAGTTCAGCGCTTGGACAAATCAACAGAACCTGGAGACCTTTCCATCAAACGAAAGCTTAAAAGTCAGTACGGTGGAGGACATGCTTAAAGTGTTAACCTCTTTGGGTCGTTGGGGAATAACAATCGTTTGGGCCTTGGGGATAGCAATGGGGTTTTCAGTTCCCGCCTGGAGTAAATCCATGGAGTGTTCTGGGAGAAAAGGTTTAGTCCAAGGCCAGCAGTACTGTCAGGAGATGGGGCCAAGGACCTGGTTAGCTGGCAATGGCCGAGGACAAACGATGAGAAATTACCATACGTTATCTCCGGAAGAGCAGGCAGGGATGGAGAGAAACATGCAGGAGTGGAAGTCCCTCCCCCCGGAAACACAAAACATTTTACGCCATCGGATGCACCAATGGAAGGAGCTCCCTCCCGAGGATCGCACCCTTTATCAGAAGCGATATCATCAATTCCAAAAACTTCCACCTGAAGAACGCCAGGGAATTCGAGAAAAACTCGAAAACTGGGACAGCCTCTCCCCCCAGGAACAAGAAGAAATCCGTCAAAAATTCCCCTCTCCGTAAGAAATTCGCTGCCGTCACTCCCCCGAAATCATTATATCTGTCCTTGTTTGGCATGTCCCAATGATCCCTGAGGTCCAGCCACAGCGGGTAATCTTCTTTTACATCCTTTTTGATATCGTTACCTCAATTTTTGAATTGATTTCACCGCATCAAGGGTGAATAAAAAGTTTATTAAAAATATTCGTTTACTCTAACAGCTTAATTTTGTTATAATGTCAAAGTAAACTTCCATAAGTTTACCTCGGGTAAGTTTTTCTGATCTTCTTTGCAGGAGAACGCAGGTGTTTAAGCAGAGCACCCACTTACAGATTTAGAAACGTGGTTACACCGTTAACCATGATCACCCTTAAGCAATGGGGTGATCCTTATATAAGGAGGAGGGCTATGAAGCGGTGGTTAGTGGGAATAATGGTTGTCACCTCCATCTTGCTTGTGCAATGGGATTTTGCTCAAGCTGCCTGGGTTCATTATGGACCTATTGGATGGGGGTCACCCTC
>JAZDOO010000311.1:0-8131 GCA_043798555.1 Pseudomonadota bacterium
TTGCGGTTAATACCCTTCAAAAAGAAGCAATGCTCAAAGGGGAAGAAGGTATCGGCTGGTATTATAGCGGGTGGCATCGGGGTGAAATAGGGAAAATGAAGAAATTGGTAGCCTTCACTCCTATCCATCTTTCAGATGAAAACCCCACTCTTTTATGGTCAGTAGCAGTGGCAGCCCCAACCTCTGAGGTGGATCGTGCTGTTCATTTGGTCTACATTCCAATGTTTATCGGACTTGGAGTGGTGGTTATGGTCATAATCCTGGTGGGTTACAATCTGATCAGCTTTGGCAGGACTCTCAATCGGGCTCTGAGAGAAGAGGTTCGGGTAAAGACTGATGAACTCAGAAAATCGCACGAGGAATTGGCCTATTCTGAACATCGGTACCGAACCTATGTTGAAAAGGCTCGGGACTTGATCTTCACGGTTGACCCCTCTGGCAGATTCCGTTCTCTTAATCAATATGGATCTGAACTTTTTGGAAATGCTAAAGAGGAATATATAGGCCAGAAATTAGAAAAAGCATTTTCGCCTGAGGGAGCAAATAAGCTCCTTAAACTCGTCCACGAAGTAATTGAAACTGGTCAGGATATTCAACTGGAGCACGATCTAATAGTGGGTGGCAAACTTTTTTGGTTCTTATCGCACCTCATTCCCCTTTTTCATGAAGGCGAGAAGCCGTCCGTAGCGCTGGTCTTTTCAAGAGACGTAACCAGCCGTCATCAAATGAGAGAACAAGAGATGTTACGCACTGAAAAACTCGCCTCCATCGGCACGTTGGCCGCTGGGATAGCCCATGAAATTAATAATCCTATTTGTATCATTTTAGGCTTTGTGGAATATCTGCTGGGTAAGGCGGATCCCAAAAACAAAGAACATGAAATTCTGGAAACTATTAAGCGGCAAGCTGCTAACTGCCAGAGAATCGTGGAAAATCTCTTGACTTTTGCCAGGGTTCCAGCTAAATCTATAGCTTTAACCAACGCAAATGATGACCTCAAAAAGGTGATAGAGGTTTCGCACAATACATTACTCACCAAGAAAATTGATTTGCTTCTCAATTTAGCTTCTGACCTCCCCCAGGTTATGGCGGACAGCTCCCAGCTCCAGCAGGTCTTTCTTAATCTCATCACCAATGGGGTTGATGCCATGAAAAATGGCGGTCAGCTCACTATCACTTCACGTCTCAACAACAAAAAAGACCGTGTAGAAATTGAATTCAGAGATATAGGAATTGGTATTAGGGCAAAAGATCTGACCAAGATCTTTGACCCCTTCTTTACTACGAAAGAAGTAGGGGAAGGAACCGGGCTTGGACTTTCGGTGAGTTACGGCATCATAAAAAAGTTCGGGGGAGATGTCCAGGTAGATTCTTCCTGTGCTGAAGAAAACCCCAACTTACCAAGCGGCACGGTCTTTACAGTTAAACTCCCAATATATAACCCTCTCAGCGAGGAGAAATTATTAATCTCTAAATAAAGGAAATTAAAAATGGGCGCACGGATTTTGGTAGTGGACGATGAAGTGGATATGCTGTCACTCATCAAGCTTATCCTGATGGAGAAAACCGATTACGAGGTGGTTACCACAAACAATCCCCTTGAAGTGGCACATCTCCTGGACGAAAAAAAGTTTGATGCCATCGTCACTGACCTTAAAATGCCGATCATGGATGGTTTGGACGTAGTAGATGCTATCCGCAAGAAAGACGGACTGGTACCGATCATAATCATCACTGCTTATGGCTCGGTGGAATCGGCTGAAGAGGCGGTCAAGAAGGGAGCATTTGATTACATCACCAAACCTTTTCGGCAGGAGCAGCTCTTGATTTCCCTTAAAAGAGCCCTGGAATGGTATAATTTAAAAAGGGAATACCTTGCGTTAAAAGAAAAATTAGAAAAACCCCAGTAAACCAGGAAAGGATGGAGGATGGACTATGGATGTTTTTCTGCCTATCGCCGGGATGAGCTTTAATTTTATTGTGATTAGTGGTATCGGAGTCTTGGTAGGGTTTTTATCTGGTCTTTTCGGGGTAGGAGGAGGATTTCTTTTAACGCCCCTGTTGATTATGATCGGCGTTCCGCCTGCAGTAGCTGCAGCCAGTGATTCCAACCAAATCTGTGCGGCGGCAACCTCGGGAGCCTTTGGTCACTGGAGGCTGGGGAATGTGGACATGAAGATGGGTTTGGTTATTTTAATCGGTGGAATTTCTGGTGGGACCGTTGGTGTCCAGGTAGTCAAGTACTTACGGGAAATGGGGAACTTCGATTTTGTGATTAGGGCGGTCTATGTTTTAATCCTTGGTGGGGTTGGGAGCGCTATGTTTATGGAAAGCTTAAATGCTTTAAGAAAGTCCAGGGTTGCGGAAGTGCAAGGGGAAGAGCTGAAGCCAAACAAGGTAACCATGTTTTTTGCCAATTTACCTCTCAAGATGGAATTTAAACGATCTGGATTGGAAACTTCGGCCATATTTCCTTTTACTGCTGGGTTTATCGTGGGATTACTCGCAGCGATCATGGGAGTGGGTGGAGGTTTTATAATGGTACCCACCATGATCTATATTATCGGCATGCCTACCATCTGCGCGGTGGGAACTGATTTGTTTCAAATCGTTATTACTACTGCCAATGTCACCTTTCAGCAGGCCATTACTAACCATACCGTTGACTTAGTGCTGGTAGTATTACTTTTTTCTGGTTCGGTCCTCGGAGCCCAGGTGGGAGTCAGAGTAAGCCGTTTTCTGCGCGGAGAACAGATTCGAATCCTTCTTTCCGTTATCGTTCTCCTGGTTATGGGGAAGATGCTTTATGATTTACTGATAACACCGGATAATCTCATTGACTTAGCCAAATCAGGAGGAGGACATTGATCATGAAAAGAAGGGCAATTATCAACTTAATTACAGGTGTATTTTCACTGTGCTTTATTGTTTGCGCCTTACCGGTTTATGGAGAAAGCAGTCTTACCTTAGTGCCTGATAAAAAGAAAGTAGCGATGGGGCTACGGTTTGGTGGGGATACCATCGCATTTCACGGCACTATTCCCCAACCGGGGACATCCTTGATTGTACGGGTGGAATCAGAAAATAATCCTCCCCTAAAACTCTCAAGGAAGGGGAAAATGGTATTTTTCTGGATGAGTGTAAAACAGTTCGAAATTTCTGAGGTTCCGTTTCTTTATAAAATTATTTGTTCCGGGAAGCTTAATGAGACTTTAAACGAAAACCAAAAAAAGGAACTTCATATTGGTTATGAAGCGTTAAAAGAGAGCATGAAACTTGAACTTATAAAAGGTAAATCCAGCAATGATGATAATCAGGTCGTTTTTGATGGATTTCTGAAAATGAAAGAGCAATTCGGACTGTATGAGATTGTGGAAGACGCTATTGCCATCAACGATGATCTCTCATTCACCTTTGCCCTTCATTTTTCTGATCGAGCAGTGGAAGGTAACTATGAGATAGAGTGTTTCGCATTAAAAGATGGGGCACTATTAGGAAAGAGCAAAGATTCAATTGCCATTGAAAAAGTTGGCCTGGCGAAGTGGCTTACCACTATGGCCCAACATCATGGAGCGCTTTACGGTATCATTGCGGTAATTGTCGCGATTTTGGTTGGTTTGCTCGCCGGCTTCATTTTTAAGGGAAAAGGCGGCCACTAAACTGCATCTTGTTTTTGGTACGCTTTTTGAGAACGTTTAAATGCCAGAAGTCAGGATCCAGAATATTGCTTTCAAACTTTTGCCGGTGGTGAGTTGTTTGTTGTCGGTTGTTTTTCAATGCAACCAACAACTCGCATTGGTTTATGGCTACTGACTTCGAAAATCTGATTTATCAAAATGTCGTGATCAATGTTTATTTTAAAAAAGGAGGTAAGTTATGCCTATCGTGACTATTTCCCGTGGTACCCTGAGCGGTGGAGAATCATTAGCCCAATGCCTTTCAGAAAAACTGGGTTATCCAGCACTGGGCTTAGAAGTGATTAAGGATGCAGCGTCTCTTTACGGAATATCGGAATCGGCGATTAACAATCAACTTAAACAAGGGCCAAAAGTTATCGAACGTCTCTTAGGAGAAAAACGGCGTATTTATATTATCGCGGTTCAGTCAGCGTTGGCAGAACGAGCACTGAAGGGAGACTTTATTTATCATGGCCTCGCAGGGCACTTCCTGCTGCAAGGAGTTCCTGGTGTTTTGAAAGTTCGTTTGGTGGCTCCATTAGCGTACCGGGTTCAAAAGGTGATGGAGAAGAAAAGGTTAACTGAGGGAGCCGCAAAAAAATATATCGAAAACGTAGATGAAAAACGGAAGCGTTGGACTAAATTTCTTTACAACGCAGACATAGCTGATCCTTTATTGTACGACGCTATAATAAATATTGAAACTATGACCCTGAATACCGCTTGCGGGATGATAATGCACGCCCTCAGTCAACCGGAATTCAAAGATACCCCAGAGAAACACAAAGCCATTGAAAATTTTGCCCTTGCCTGTCAGGTAAAAACCAAATTAGCTCTCAATGAACGTACGAAAGGGATGGAACTCGAAGTTGAGGCCAGGGAGGGTAAAGTCCGTATATGGGGAAAGCTCTATACGACCATCGGCACCTTTGCCACCGGCACCCGGCATGCTGAGAACGAGATAATCAATATTGCGAAAAGCATCTCGGGAGTGAAAGAGGCTAAGGTAGAATTAGAAACTTTCCCCGTGGCGGTGGAATAAGTAATGAACTGATGAAATTTTCTGAGAAACCCGAGTACGATGCCTTGCCAATGACCAAGGCAGAAATCGTAGAGCACTATGACCGCTTGCGCAAGAAAATGCTCATTCAGCGGATGGTGCTCTACGTAGTACCGCTGATTTTACTTTCGGTTTACTTTCATTTGCAGTTTACCATCACCCTGACCGAAAGTAGTAAGTCCCACCTCAAGTCCATAGCCGAGAGTCAACGTAATACCATTGATCTATTTTTGCAGGAGCGGGTGGTAAATCTTAAAAACCTCTTTGAGAGCCCAGAATTTTTTATCCCACCTTCTGAAGAAGCCATGCAGAATTATTTGGATAATCTTAGGCAGGATAGCCCTACCTTTGTGGACCTCGGATTGTTTAACGAGGAAGGGATTCACCTTGTCTATGCCGGCCCCTATCCTTTTCTCAAAAATAAGGATTACAGTGATGAACTCTGGTTCAACTCGTTGATGGAGGGTGACAAGAAGTTTGTCATCAGTGACATGTATTTGGGGTTTCGGCAAACCCCTCATTTTACAATAGCGGTGACCCGGGAAGTGAAAGGAGACTGGTGGGTGCTACGCGCAACAGTTGATCCGATCAGGTTTGCTGGTTTTATTAATGCGTTGGAGGGTACCCGAGATGTATTTACCTTTATCGTTAATACCCAAGGAAGATACCAGAGTGTACCAAAGCTTTTAGGAACCATATTAGGAGTCTCAAATTACATTCCTGAACTCGAGCCAACAGTAGGCGCCAGAGAGGTAACCATTGGGACGGAAACGTATCTTTCGGCGTATTGTTGGCTTGGTGAGGTACGATGGTGCCTCGTTGTCCTGCAACCATTAAAAGTAGCTTATGCGACGATGTATCGCACCCGTTTTATTATTATTGCTCTTTCTCTGTTTTTTTTGGTTGCCATTGTGGCTTTTATTTTTGTGACTACCAAGAGAGTGGTAGGCTACCTTGAAAGAACGGATATAGCCAAAGAAGACCTCCGGCGGCAACTTTTTCACGCTGCCAAGCTGGCTTCAGTAGGGGAACTTGCTGCCGGGATTGCGCATGAGATTAATAATCCTTTAGCGATCATCGGTGAAGAAGCAGGTTTGATGAAAGACATGTTGAACCCTGAGTTTTATACTGAAGAAATTACCTCAGAAGAATTTAACACACATCTGGACAGCATTCTCAATGCGGTCTTCCGATGCCGAGACATTACGGGAAAGCTGCTGGGCTTTGTCCGAAAAGATGAAGTGAAATTGCAGTCCGAAAATATAAATGAGATCCTCCGTGAAGTAATCGAAATGAGACAAAACGATATAATGATTTCCAATACTACCATTGCCACCGATTTTGATGAAACATTACCGGATATTGATACGAACCGAAACCAGCTCCAGCAAGTATTAATCAACTTAATTAATAATGCCATTGGTGCGATAAGCCCTCCGGGTACAATTTCTTTTCGCACCATGATGAAAGATGGATTTATTGTGGCATCAGTTTCCGATACCGGCTGTGGAATGAGTCCGGAACAGATGGAAAAAATATTCTTTCCCTTTTATACCACCAAGCCACTAGGAAAGGGCACTGGTCTGGGATTGTCGGTAAGCTACAGAATCATAAAAAGTCTGGGAGGAAGGATTGAGGTAAGTAGCGAAGTTGGCCGGGGATCAATGTTTGCAGTGATGCTCCCCTTAGAAAAGAAACCAGCATGAACCAAACCGACGACCGGGAAAGCGGATGCCGGAAATAATTTCCTCACCCGGTTCCCGGAATGTGGTTTTTGAAAATACGTAAAGGAGGTCTTTTGTGGGTGAAAAGATAAAATTATTAATAGTGGACGATGAAAAGCAATTTCTTGAGACTATCTGTAAACGCCTCGAGCTCAGAGGGTTCGAGGTTACTCCAGTGAGTAGCGGGGAGGAAGCCATGGAGGTTGCACGAAAAAAAGAGTTTGAAATTGCACTGATTGATTTAAAAATGCCAGGGATGGACGGGGAACAGGTATTAGAAGCTTTCAAGAAAGAACACAAATTCCTGGAAGTAATTATTCTGACTGGGCACGGTTCGATTGATTCCGCCATCAGGAGTACCAAATTAGGAGCATATAACTATCTTCAAAAACCTTGCGAACTGGATACCCTGCTTCATGTGATAAAAGAGGCCTATCAAAAAAGAATTCAGAAAAAACTCGAATATGACGATGAAAAAATGAAAGAAGTTATTTCCAAAATTACACCCGATTCCCCGTTGGAGATGTTACGTAATCTCAAAAAGATTGAGGATAAGGCACCGTAGTGGGTTCGTCTTTACGGGAAGGAGCCTTAAGCCGAAATTATTTCAACTTAGTAGCTTTTACTAACTTTTACAAAGTGTAAAAAAAATTGGCATTCCCCGTCCTGATTTTTATGGTCCATTTGCTTTTCTTTTAAAAAAATTTTTCATTTCATGATGTTATTTAAAATTTTCATTCCTTTCCCCTTGGCACGACTGTTGCTTTCCCTTTTTAAAACAGTCAGAGGCTATGGGTCGGAGGAGAGAGGTGCTTATGCCTTTGAAACCAAGGGTGCTCATTGTTGATGATGAAGAGGCGTTCAGGTCTGCTCTGGGGAAGAGGCTCGCGGTAAGAGGCCTGGAGGTCAACACCGTAGGGAGCGGCAAGGAGGCGCTTGAAGAGTTAAGAAACAAACCCTACGATGTGATCCTTTTAGATGTTAAGATGCCGGGAATGAGTGGGATAGAAGCTTTGGCGGAGATTAAAAAGATTAACCCGCTTCTTGAGGTTATTATTCTCACCGGGCATGCCTCAGTAGATGTGGCCGTGGAAATAACAAAATTAGGAGGCTATGAGTACCTTATTAAGCCCTACCCACTGGAGGATTTAATGGAAAAAGTTGACGCCGCCTTTGAAAGAAAGGTTGCCAGAGAGGAAAGAGTTCGGAAAGATAAACAACTAACAGACCAGAAACCTTAAAAAAGGAGGGCAAGAGGAAATGGGTACGTTGAAAGCAAAAATAATCGGTTCATGGGCTATGGCATCCCTGCTTATACCGGGGATCGCTTGGGCAGGCGGGGGAGGAGGCGAGACTGCGCCCATAGTCATCGTAGCTGATAGTCGTAGGCTAAGCAGTTTGATGGCTTGGTGGGCCAATCTTTATAATGAAAGCCATCTCTATTTTATGATTCTCACTGTGATTCTTATACCACTTATCGGGGTAATATTTGGGCTGGTGGCCGATGTAATTATGAAAAGAATCGGCATTGACCTAAAGTCGAGGGAACTGGCAGAGCATTAATATTTTTGTTAAACACGAATCCCGCATCTGGCGGGATGAGGAGGTTTATCTATGGAATGGTTATATATTCTTATGCCCATCGCTGGAGTCAAGATATTCTGGCCCGG
>JAZDOO010000329.1:0-22380 GCA_043798555.1 Pseudomonadota bacterium
AAGCTGACACACCCGAACCGGCTCATCCTTCCCCTTTATCTTAAGAAAACACTGACACTTCTCCCATAAAGAGTGGGGAAGATGCTTCACTGAACTATGGCTGATTACCACGTCGGTTTTGAGCTCCTTGGTGGCCTTTTCCAACCGGAAAGCAATGTTCACTGAATCACCTAATACCGTATAATCCTGGAGACGACCTGACCCCATGTCGCCAACCATCGCCTCCCCCGTATTCACGCCCACCCCAATCCTCAATGGTTTTGGCAGTTGCGGATAAATTTGGTTCAGTTCATTGGTCATGGTATGCAGTTCATAAGCTGCCCTTAACGTACGGTTTATGCTAAGGTTAGGAGTTTTCTTGCTCATCAACCAGCAGGCCATAACCGCATCACCAATAAATTTATCCACTACCCCACCATTTTTTTCAATGATATCGTTTACCGAACGGAACCACTGTCCTACCAATTTAGCCAGGAGGTTAATGGGCAATTGTTCCGAGATGGACGTATAATCGCGAATATCAGCAACGAGAACGGTAATTTCACTTATTGATAAGGCATCGAGGGCAAACGTGGTTTCCAAGTCTTCAGTGCTCTCCGCTCCATCAGAAGATTCCTTGCCTTCCTCCAGCCGAAAGGTCAAAAGCATGGAACCCACTTTGATTACATCGCCATGTTTTAGGAGGGTAGGAACAATAACTCTTTTATCGTTAACGTAGGTACCATTTACGCTCCCCAGATCTATCAGGTAATACTTCTCCTCACGCAGACAGCGCAGTATCGAATGGCTCCTGGATACCTGGGGGTCAGGAATCATAATGTTATTTTTTTTGCTCCGTCCAATGGTGCTTATTGGACTACAAAGAAATTTCTGGGTTTTTCCCTCTGGTTGGTAGTATAAAAATGCGGGCATTAGAACAATGAACTTTTAACGAAAAGTATCGGTTTTGTTTTTTGTAATTATGGATATAGATTTTAAATTAGTCAATTTTTTTCTGTTAGCTATGGGATTAAGTTAAGGTAGAGAAGAGGTGGTTACTGAGAAGGGCAAATTCTTTCACGGTCAGGGTCTCTCCTCTCCGGTTGGGGTCAATTCCGGTCTCGCTACAGATTTTTTCAATCTCGGAAGAAGGTACGTCCGCTCCCTTTAAGGTTTTCAGCGCATTTCGCAACTTCTTTCTTCTTTGGGCAAAGGCTGACTTAACCACCATGACGAAAAACGTTTCATTTTTCAGGGCTTCGAGGGGGTGGGACAACAGTTTGAACTGGATTAGGGTAGATTCCACCTTTGGTGGAGGGTAAAAGGCTTCCTTCCCCACGAAAAGTAGTGGCGCAACTTCAGCATAGAGATTTGCCATTATGGTTAAAAATCCGTACTCCTTGGTGCCCGGAGAGGCGGTTATTCTCTCTGCCACTTCCTTCTGAAACATCAAAAACATGGCTTCAATACACTTTTTCTTTAGAAGTTCAATCGTTAAAAGAGAGGCGATATTATACGGCAGATTCCCCACCACTTTTAGAAGGCGGCCACCTTTTGAGGACGCCAACTGATAATCAAAATAAAGCGCATCCTGGTGAACTATAGTAACATTTTTTTGTTTTATAATTTTTGTTTTCAAAAGGTTGGCCAGTTCCCCGTCCTTTTCAATCGCTAACACTGTCTCCGCGCAGGCGGCTAATCTCGTGGTCAGGCCGCCTAATCCGGCCCCAATTTCCACGACCACATCATTTTTCTGGAAATGACAGAGTTCCACGATCCGATCAAGGATCTCTTCTTTAATAATAAAATGTTGTCCCAGCCTTTTTCGGGGCCGGATAAGGAATCTTTTTACCAGGTGAAGCTGGGACGTTGGTAGCGTTTCCATGGATTATTGAGTGCTTTCGTTTTGTTCCCCCGGAGCCTGGGTATCCGGGCGGTGAAACCGGTTTTTTTTAACGTTTCTTATAATGTCTTGAATTTCCCCCACAAACTGATGTTGAAAAAGAATATAGTGTCCTAATTCCGGTAAAGAAAGGATTTTTTTGAGTTCTTGCAATTCTTCTTTTTGTAGATTTTCTCTGGCAGCAGCATTAGTTCCCAGGTTATCAATAAGCTCTTTAATTTTTTTCTCGTCTGGTTTCTCATTCTTTAATGCTTGCCGCAAATCTCCCAGTAATTGTCTTTCCTCTTGCACCACTTCCCATCGTTTCTGATCATACCGATTGAGTGCCGGGAAGAGTTTAGCTGCCCGTGCCTCATCCAAATTCAATTCCCTAATCAGTCCCCACATGCGAAGCATTTGAATCCTTTCCCGGTTTTGGCATAATCGCTCATGAAAGTCTTTTTTGGACGCAGCATCATCCATTAACCACCTTTTTTGACAATACTCTGGTTGTCCCATTACCGCGCCGGCGAAAAAGAGTATGCTCACGCCTACCAGTACCATTACCGTATACTTTTTCATCATAGTAACCTCCTTATACTATATATTAATAGGGAAATAATGTTATTAAAAGCGCTTTCGTCGCCTTTCTTATATTTTCCGATCAGTTCCCCGTCAGCAGTCATCCTCTCTTCCTCACCAGTTAATCCCAACTATTTAGAAACAAAAAAGTCTATTATGGTTTAAAAGAAAAAAAGATATTTTTTTCATTACCATCCAAAATATGCAGTAGTTTTTGGGCAGGAATGTAAGTGAAAGGGGGTTTTAAACTTACACTATGCGACAGACGCAAGAATATGATTGGAAGGGGGGGATTTTAATAGATAAAGGATTCATTATGCGAGTGCGGGTGTTCTCAGATCAACCCCGCCGCAGCCATAATATCCGGGACCACTTCTTCTTTTCCGATGGCCATGATATGGACACCGTCACACAGCTTCTCTTTCCGAATTTGCCTGATCATGCGGCCCGCGATTTCGATACCCTTCTCTAAGGCCCTGCCTTTGGGGGCTGATGCCATTTCAGCAATCAGTTCTTCCGGTACCCTGACCCCGGCCACATTTTTATTCATAAACCGGGCCATGGGAGCGGAAGTCAACAAAATGATCCCTGCTAAAATCTTCACCGGAAATTCTCGTGCATAGTCCATAAAACGCTTAAAATTATCCAGATCATACACTGCCTGGGTTTGAATAAATTCCGCACCTGCCTCCACTTTCTTTTCGAATTTAATCAACTGCGGCTCTAAGGGATTGGCCTCGGGGGTAACGATAGCACCGGCACAAAAAGAAACCGTTCCCTCAAGGTCGTTCCCGCCAAGATCTTTTCCTTTCTCTAACCTCCGGATCGCTGCCAGCAGTTGGCTGGAATCCAGATCAAAAACTCCTTTAGCCTCTTTATGATCACCCAGGACTACTGAGTCTCCGGTAAGACAAAGAATATTCGCAATTCCCCGGCTGAAAGCGAAAAGCATATCTGCCTGAAGGGCCAGCCGGTTTCGGTCCCTGCAGGTCATCTGCAGGATTGGTTCCCCCCCCATTTCTTTTATGAGCAGGGCTCCTCCCAGAGAAGGGTAGCGCATGACCGAACTCTGATGGTCAGTCACGTTTATGGCATCCACCTTGTCTTTTAGAAGCTCGATGTGGTGGATCATTTTTTCAAGGTTTGGCCCCTTGGGAGGAGCAACCTCAGAAGATACGACGAACTTGCCTGATGTGAGGGCTTCTTTGAATTTGGAAACCATGCTTTATCGCTCTTATTTATAGATTTATAATCTGAAACTCGAAACTTGAAACTTGATGGCTTCATAAAAAGCCCGTTTCAGTGAGTGTGTCATTTTTCAAGTTTCAAGTTTCAAAACCCACTTCCCCGGCCTTGGCTCGCCCTGGTGATTCCTCGGCTTTTGAATTTTTCTCATCGAATCGAGTCGGTTGAGTTCTTTCAAACGGTTATATATCAGTGTCCAGGCACAGTCCTTGGCTTCATCAATCTCACACTTTCCGTTCTTAGTCCCCCCACAGGGCCCGTTCACCAGCCCCTTGTGACAGGAAGTGACCGGACAAATGCCCCCGGTTTCACCCAAAATACATCTCCCGCACTGGGTACAAATTTCGTCAAATTGACCGAGGGCAGTCTCTTTTCCGATAAACAGCGTGTCCAGGGCCGGAACAACCATTTTTTTTAACTGCCGGGAAATGGTTTGCACTCCGAAGGCGCAGGTCATAATTAAGAGCACATCCGCCTGATCAATCTGCTGGCCATATTCTCTCAAAGCCTCAGCGGTCATATGGTCACAGGCCACCGGCAACACCAGGTACCCGGTAATCAGCTTGCCCTTCCTGGCCAAGGTTTCTTTCATGACCTTCACTTCGGTCTCTCCACCGGTGTGGGTCAAGGTTACGCACGTCCCGCACCCGATGATAAAAACCCTGGCTAAACCATGAAGGAGCTCGTCAACCTCCTCGGCTCGTTTTTGCTGAGTGATGGATCTGATCATAGCTTATCTCCTCTCTTTTTCCCTTTCCAGGTCGCACCGGAGACACCTCGTGGCTTCCTTGCACGCTTGCGCTTCAGTAAGTCCTTTTTCAACCTCTCGAAAATCCTTAATTCTTTCATCCGGCCTCTCAAGTTCGATCCTGGTTCTTGGTTTTTCCTCAGCTACTTCCTCTTCCTGCGCAAGACCAGTATCCACCTTCATCGAGGTCTTCTCATCTACAATCTCAATCCGGCTCTGGTCGCCTTGAAGGTGTTTATCAATAGCAATGGCCGCCCGTCTTCCCGAAGCAATAGCCCGGATAACGTAGGTGGGTCCGGTGGTAAAATCGCCTCCCGCAAAGATACCCGGGATATTGGTAGAAAGGGTATTTTCGTCCACTACCAGTGTCCCCCAAAGAGCTCGCTCCAGTTGGGTGTCCTTAGAGAGAAACGACATGTCCGGCGCTTGCCCGATGGAGATGATCACATTATCAGTCGCAACCACTTGGGTTGATTGATCATCAAATCTCGGGTTAAAAAGTCCCTCTCCATCAAACACCGAGGGGCAACGGATAAATTCAATGCCACTCACCTTACCATTGTTACGCATGATCTGCCGGGGACCCCATGAGGGATTGAGCACAATTCCTTCGTCAATCGCTTCTCCGATTTCCTTCTCCCAGGCGGGCATTTCCTCTCTCGCCTCAAGACAAAAGAGCTGAACATCTTCTGCTCCCACCCGTAAGGCAGTCCTGGCAACGTCAATCGCCACATTGCCGCCCCCAATGACCACTGCCTTCCCTTTAAGTATTAGCTGCCGACCTTCTTTAATATCGCTCAAAAAATTGAGACCATAGTAAAGGCCCTCCAAACCCTCCTCCTCACCCGGAATTCCAATGTGCTTGCTTGCCTGGGCCCCGGCGGCAATAAATACTGCATTATACCCCTCGCTCATGAGATCGTTAACCGTATGGCGAACACCAATGGGGAAATGATACCGAATCTCAACCCCACAGCTCTCAATGTAGTCAATTTCCTTCTGAATGATTTCCCGGGGGAGACGAAACTCAGGAACCGTAAGCCCGAGCATCCCTCCAGCCACAGCCTTTGCCTCAAAAACGGTTACTTTGTACCCCATTTTGGCCAAATAATAGGCGCAGGTCAAACCCGCCGGGCCCGCACCTACCACTGCCACTTTCTGATGCTTAGTAACCAGGAAAAGCTCTTTCGCCAGTCCAATATGGTCAAAATACCAGTCAGCAGCAAACCGTTTCAGGCTTCGAATCGCCACCGGTTCATCCAGCTCACCGCGGCGACATTTAAATTCACAGGGATGAATACAGATCCGGCCGCATACTGCCGGGAAGGGGTTCCTTTCCCGGACGATTTCCACTGCCCGGTCATAGTTACCCGTGGCAATGGCCGCCACGTAATTAGGCACATCAATTCCAGCAGGACAAGCATGCTGGCAGGCAGAAATAACCATAGCATCACAGGTAGCGCCCGCACACCGATGCTCTAAAATGTGATCTTCATATTCTTTGGAAAAATAGGCTAAGGTGGAAAGGGCAGGTTTAGCACAATTCTGCCCCAGTCCACAGAGTGATGCTTCCGTAATCGTCTTTCCCAGCTCCTTAATGGTCTGGATGTCTTTGAGCCTCCCCTCCCCCCGGGTGATTCGGGTGAGTATTTCCAGAACCTGGGTGGTTCCCAGCCGGCAGGGTGCACACTTCCCGCAGGATTCCGACTGAGTAAAGCTCAAAAAGAAGCGTGCAATCTCTACCATACAGTTATTCTCATCCATCACCACCATTCCCCCGGAGCCCATGATCGCGCCAATGCTTTGGAGGGTGTCATAATCAATCGGGAGGTTTAAATACTGGACCGGAACGCACCCCCCTGAGGGACCACCCATCTGGACCGCCTTAAACTTCCTCCCTTTGGGGATACCGCCGCCGATATCAAAAACCACCTCCTTAATAGTAACCCCGATGGGTACCTCCACCAACCCGGTATTATTTACCTTACCGGCCAAAGAAAAGATTTTTGTCCCGCTGCTCTTTTCCGTGCCCATCTGTCGAAACCACGACGCACCATTATTAATAATTAAAGGTATATTGGCCCAGGTCTCCACGTTGTTGATATTCGTGGGCTTCCCATCCAGTCCTGACTGGGCCGGAAACGGGGGCCGTGCTCTCGGCATGCCTCGTTTGCCTTCGATGGAAGCCATGAGCGCGGTTTCCTCGCCGCAGACAAAAGCCCCTGCCCCCATCTTCAGGGAAAGCTGAAAATTAAAGCCGGTTCCCAAAATATTTTCTCCCAGAAGCCCCAGTTCCTTCATTTGTTCTAAAGCAATGGTGAGGTGTTCAACTGCAATCGGATATTCTTCCCGCGCATAAATGTAGCCATACTCTGCCCCCATCGCATAGGCACCGACGAGCATCCCCTCGAGCACTGCATGAGGGTCGCCTTCCAAAATCGCCCGATCCATAAAGGCACCAGGGTCGCCTTCATCAGCATTGCACACAATATACTTGGGACGCCCCTCGGCCTGACGAGCTAACTTCCATTTCATTCCGGTAGGAAAGCCAGCCCCACCCCGACCTCTCAGGTTAGAAGCGGTGACCTCCCCTACTACTTCCTCCGGGGTCATCTTTGAAAGCGCTTTAACAATCGCCCGGTATCCGCCCACGGCAATATATTGTTCAATCTTGGTGGGGTCAGTCCGTCCGCAGTTGGCAAGCACTCTTCGTTCTTGTTTCCGGTAAAAAGGAATCTGGCTCCGGTAATAGATAGGCTTTCCCGTCTGGGGATCTTTGTAAGCGAGACGATCAATCAATTGATTATTTTTAAGGGTGAGGGCTACAATTTCGGGAGCGTCGTCAGGAGCCACCTCCTGATATTGAATCCCAAAGGGTTCTATGGCAATAACCGGAGCCTTGGCACATAACCCATGACATCCAGTGGCCCGCACTTCCACCTGAGGGGATAGGCCCTGATCGCTCACTTCTTTTTCCAGGGCCGCTTTCACCTCAGCAGAGCCATAAGCCCGGCACCCGGTGAGGCAGACATGGACTACGGTTTTGCGCTCATCCGTTCGACCACGGATCTTATTGCGGAACCATTCTAACTGTCCAACCGATAGAAGCTTTTCCATGCCTTCTACTCACTTCCTCTTTCTTTTCGGTACTGACCTAATATGCTGTTAACCTTCACGGGCGTAAGCTTACCAAAGTAGGTACGGTTCACCATCATCGTAGGCGCCAGAAAACATGCGCCAAGACAGGCAACCGTCTCCAGGGTGAACTGATAATCAGCGCTGGTTTCGCCCTCGTTAAGCCCTATTTCTTTCTTCATAAACCTCAGGATACCCCGGCCGCCTTTCACGTGACAGGCTGTTCCCCGGCAGATGCGGAGAACATATTTGCCTTTTGGCTTCAACGTGAATCCGGCATAAAACGTAATCACCCCTTGCACCTGGGCCGGGGACATCGTGAGCGCTTCCGCAATCGGCTCAATAGATTCTGGGGGGATGTAACCGTAGGTTTCCTGAATTTTTTGCAGCAAAGGAATGAGGCACCATTTTTCCCCCCGGTATCTTTCAATGAGGGATGTAAGTACTGCCCAGTTAATTTCTTGGGGTTTCATCTCCACCTCCCTATACTTCTTCGAGCCTTACCGGACACTCTTTCCAGCCGGGAGCATCAGGCTCTCCCAGTGGGGTCAAACCGATTAAGTGCCGGGCCTCGTTATCCTTAAAGGCCATGGGGACGAAGACCATTCCCGGCCTTAATCCCTTTGTCAGCTTAATTCTTCTCACCACCGAACCGTAGGCAGAAACAATCCGAACCGTATCTCCATCACGCACGTTTAATCTCGCACCATCCTCGAAAGAGATTTCCACCTCTCCTTTTAACGCCAAGTCCCGAATGCGATCCGAACGGCTGGTACGGGTACCGCTTCCCAGATGGTAGCGTTGGGATCCTACGAGAGCAGTAAAAGGGTACTTTTCATCGCGTGGTTCATCTCCCATTGCAACAACCGGGAAAAAAGAGAGCAACGCGCCCTTTTTTTCAGGATGAAAAAGCCGCTTTTGACTCGACGCCTTGATCCAGCTCATCTCCTTATCCCCCGCCAATGCCTCATACATGGGGATACACTCACTCATCTCCTTCCTTATCTTTCTCAGGGAACCATACGTTTTTGGATACCCCATTTTAGCAGTCAGGAGGTCAAGGATTTGCCAGTCCGGCTTGGCCTCACCCGGTGGAGGTACCACCGGCTCAAAGCTTTGTATTCTTCCCTCCATGTTCGTAAACGAACCGCCTTTTTCACTGAAGGCAGCCCCAGGGAGAATCACCGCGGCGATCTGAGTCGTTTCAGTGGTTAGGATGTCCTGAGCCACTATGAATTCTGTCCGACTCAAAGCCTCCCGAACCCGGTCGGGCTGGGGAAGGCTTCGAAGGGGGTTTTCTCCCAGGATGTAGAGTGCTTTCAAATGGCCTCGTTCTGCTTCCTCGATCATCCGAACCATAGTAAGTCCGCGATCAGGCGAAAGCTTGCACTGCCAGGCCAGTTCCCACTCTTTCCGGGCCCGGTTATCATGCAGGGGCAAGCGGCCGGGAAGTGCATCCGGTACCGCTCCCATGTCCCATGCTCCCACCTGGTTGTTCTCCTTGGCAAGGACATAAAGGCCAGCTCCTTCACCTCCCAGACTTCCGGTCAGAAGTGCGAGGTTGAAAAGAGCCTCTACACATTGGGCTCCATATCGTTGTTGCAGGATCCCGTGTCCCACCACAAAAGCACTCTTTTTCCCCTGCAGCAATTGTGCAGCCTGTTCCAGTGTCCCCTTCCCTACCCCGGTCTTCTCACAAACCCTCGCAACGTTAAGGGAAGCAAGTCCTTTTCGGTAGCTGTCAAAGCCTTCAGTGAATTGATCAATAAAATTGAGATCATACGCCTCCTTCCCCATAAGCAACGCCGCAAGTCCGTTGATCAATTCCAGATCACGGTGAGGAAGGATGGGAAGCCAAAGCGAAGAAAAAGTCACTAATTCGGTTTTTCGGGGATCAGCTATTATCAAAGGGATACCCTTTTTTGCCGCCCTTTTGAGATAATAGCTCACCACCGGAGCTGATTGAGTAGGGTCCGCACCCAAAACCAAAATGACCTCCGCTTTTTCCAGGTGGGCAAGGGGAACAACCCGGCATCCACCATCGGTTTTTTCATCCAGCACCTTCATGACTGAGCGCCCTAAACCATAGCCTCCATTATCTATGTTATTGGTTTTTAGGAGGACCCGCGCAATCTTCTGGAAAAGATAGTTTTCCTCATTGGTACACTTTGAGGAACCAAGAAAGGCAACACTCTGGGGACCATACGTCTTCATGAGGGAAAGAAGCCGGTTGGAAACCATCTCCAGGGCCTCATCCCAGGAAGCGGGAGTCAATGCACCGTTTTTCCGAATCAAGGGCTCGGTCAAACGATCCTTGCTATTCAAAAAGTCATGGGCAAAATGTCCCCGGACACACAGGGTCGAGCCATTCACGGTTCCTTCCTGGTGTGCAGGATTGGTCTCCACAATCTTATGGTCAGCCACCCCCATCACCAAAGAACAGCCCACTCCGCAAAACCCACAGATGGAAAAAGATTCCCGCTGGGGGGTGCCCACATACCGGGTATTTTGGACAGATAAGGCTCCCGTAGGACAGAGAGAAACACAGGTGCCGCAGAAGGTACAGTGTGAATGTTCTAACGGCTGATCGTGAACGGTGGCTGGCCGGGAATGAAATCCCCTCAGATGGTAATCAATTGCTCTCACTACCACCAGTTCATGGTCAGCCCGAATACACTTACCACAGAGGATGCACTTATTGAGGTCCCGGCTGATAAAGGGATTAGCTTGTTCCAACGGTTTATAATGGGGCATGGGGTAAAGGTCCGTTTGGCCTACCCCAAGCTCAGCGGCAATCTTTCGTAACTGACACCGGTTTCCCTTGCTACACACTAAACAGGACTCGGGATGTTCAGCGATCATCAGGCGGATAATATTGGTCCGGTGAGTTTTAATGCGGGGAGAATCAGTTATGATTGTCATATCCGGTGCGACCGGAGTAACACAGGAGGCCATCAGGCGTCCGGTTTTTTCATCTTCCACGAGACAAAGGCGACAGGCGCCAAAGGGCTCAAGATCAGGGTGGTGGCAAAGGGTGGGAATTTTTATGCCGTGTCTTTCGGCAACAGTGAGAATGCTCGTTCCCCGCGGACAGGTGACCTGTTTCCCATCTATGGTGAGCGTAATCATTTCCACGGAGCTCTCTCCTCCTTATCGGCCTTGGTTTACCCGGCAATTTCTGACTTTGGTGAACGGTTGCTTATCAGAGTAGCTTGGCCGCATCGAGATAGTTTCTCAGCTTTTCCTCGCCCCCGATGGTGATAATGTGAATTCCCTGGCACAAGTCTTTAAGACCCGTGACAATTTCCGCAAAAATCTCAATACTTACCTTTTGCTTGTCAGGTGCCTTGGCCAGTTTGCTCACGATCCAGTCAGGAACCAACCCGGATTTAAAATGGCGGTTAAGAAACTGAGCCATTCCTGCGGTTTTTAAAATCATCACTTCGGCAATCACCGGCACACCAAAGGTGTGAACCTGCTTTATAAACCTCTCAAACAGCTTCAAATCAAAAACCGGCGTGGTGAGAAAATACCCGGTACCTATCTTTGTCATTTCTTCCATCTCTTTCATTTCCAGTTCCGGCACGTTTTTTCCCCATCCGGATTCAACCCCCGAACCCAATACAAACTCTGCCTTGAACGGGAGTTCATTGCTTTCCACCGTATGACCTTCACGGATATGCTCTAAGACCGAAGCTAACTTCCCCGCATCTACATGGAAAAACATCATCTCCTGAAGGCTGTCTCCGGTGATTCGATAATCTTCAGTGAACACCAGCAGATTTTCTACCCCGGTTTCGTAAGCATTGATGAGATCCTTTTGCAATTGGATGCGGTTCTTTTCCCGGGTAGTAGTTTGGTAGATGGCCTCGAACCGATTTTGGATCAGAAGTTCACAGGTTTTAATCTTACTCCCCACCATCCCCTCAATGTCCACCTCAGGCACGGTAACACCGTGAACCCGCCCTCGAACCAATTCCAAACTCTTTATGAGCGCCTGCGGTTCCTCATCAATAGAGGCATGGATTTCCGAAGTAACTACGAATTTCCCTTTTTTTAACGCTTCCTTAAGTTTCATTCCTGCCTCCGGGGTTTGCCCTTGAACAGGGTTAGTTTCCGGCCACAACATTGCACGCTGGCACTCCTCAGCGCAGCCCCAACAACTTGGCCACTTCCTCTTTGAGTTGGGGTAACGGCAACGGTTTGGAAAAACAAAGATCGGCCCCGTGCTCTTTCATTTGCTTAAACTTCTCTTCGTCTAAGTAAGCAGATAACACAATAATTTTTGTATCCTTGGTTTCCTCAGTACCCTTAATTTTCTTGCACACCTCGTATCCTTTAATATCCGGCATCATAATATCGAGAATCAGGAGATGAGGTTTAAAATGATTCACTTGTATCCCGGCCTCAAAACCATCCGAGGCTGAGATAACCTCATAATCATATTCATCCTCCTCCAGAGCCTGAACAATGGTTTCCACAATGATGGGGTCATCATCCACGATGAGAATCCTTTTTCGCTCTTCAAAATGCTCAGCTTCAGGAATGGGAATTCCCTGCTTTCTCATAAATTCTTCCAGATCTGACCGTTTTATCCGGCGATGCCCCCCAACGGTTTTATAAGCTTTTATATGGCCAGCCTCAATCCAGTTGATGATGGTTTTGGATGAGACGTTACAGAACTTGCTGGCTTGAAAAACAGTAAGGATATCTTCCATCACCTATGCCTCTCCACAATCATGTTTATTTCAGTTTTTATAATTATTATAGTTTTTATAGTTTGTCAAGAAATAAATTTTTAAAATATTTAATTATAATAATTATAATAACTATAAATTTATACCATTACTTTTATCACCCCCATTCTCTTGATAAACCGGAAGAATAATAGTAAACGTTGTTCTTACCCCCCTCTGGCTCTCTACCTTGATGTCTCCTCCATGATCTTTTATGAACCCATAACACACCGAAAGCCCCAGACCCACGTCTTTCATTCCATCCTTGGTAGTAAAAAAAGCATCAAAGATCTTATGAATATTCTCTTCTTTGATTCCGATCCCGGTATCTGATATTTCAATGTGGATGTTGTCCCCCACAGCCTTTGTCTTCACCGTCAGCGTTCCCCCCTCCGGCATTGCATCTTTGGCATTAGAGATCATATTAAGGAAAACCTGCCGGAGCTGATTTTTGGAGGCGTAAATCATTCCCAAACCTTGGGTAAAGGACGTTGACATCCGGATGCTGTTTTCGCGCAATTGCTTCTCATGCAAAAGCAGGATTTCGTCTAAAACAGTATTAATGTCTGTAGGCTGTCTTTTTTCCTGATCCGGCTTGGAAAAGGTAAGCATTTTGCGGAGCAATTCGGAAAGCCTCACGATCTCAGAAAGCGCCATCTCTAAAATCTTTCTCCGCTTATTCTCCGGAGGAATCTCGGTTTTCATTAATTCCAAGGTATTCATAATTCCATAAAGTGGGTTATTCAACTCATGAGCAATTTGGGAGGTTAGACGACCCATGGCCGCCAGTTTTTCAGACTGTAACAATTGTTCTTGGGTTTTCCGTAATTTGCGTTCCATCTCCAACCTTGCAGTAAGGTCCACGATTCTGCCCACAGAGGCTACTTCTTTTCCCTCGGCGTCGTATATAATGGCAACGGAAAAATTTACCTCCGCGACTTCGCCATTCTGTTTTACGATCACCATAGGATAGGATTTCAATACGCCAACATCACCATATTCTGGACTTCGCACCATTTGCATGATCTTCCTTGCTTCCTCCTTCCCGCGCGGATAAATCTTTTCGATATTCATTTTGTCGATCACATCCTCTGCCTTGTATCCGAAGATTTCTTCTGCAGCCTGATTCCAGATCAGAATATTTCCCTTTAAGTCAAGGGCGATCACAGCGTTAGGGGAACTTTGAATAATCTTGTTGAGAAAGTCATGAGCTTCCTTGAGTTCCCTCTCCATCTTTTTTCTTTGGGTTTGATCTACGTTAATCCCTTCATACCCCACAACATTCCCCTGCTGATCACAGCGCACGTGGCTTGTGAGTAGGACAGATATAGGAGTTCCGTCCTTGCGTTTAAAATCAACTTCATAGTCAATTACCTGGCCGTCCCGTTCAATCATTTCCTGGAATTTTAGACGATCTTGGGGTCTCAGGTAAACGTCTTTAGCGATATCAACCTTAAAAAATTCCTCTTTGCTTTCGTAACCAAGCATCTTCAGCAAGGCCTGGTTAGCATTGAGCCATTTCCCTTCCTTACTGCTAATGTACACCCCACAACCCACATGCTCAAACAGCCTCTGGTAGTCTTTCTCCGAGATTTTGATCTTTTCTTCCCGTTTTTTTCTCTGGGTAATATCCCGACAAATGCTTATCTTTGACACTGTTCCGCTTAGGTTGGGCAAGGGCAACTCAGTAACGTAATAGGTCTTATCCACCTTCGGAATGTAGCGTTCCCACCGAACCGTCGCACCCCCAAAAACGTCCTTTGCCCGGCAATCAGGACATTGATCTTCACTTTGGGTAAGCACCCGATAGCATTTCTTCCCAGTACCTTCACCGAAACTTTTCACCATGGTATCGTTCATAAATTCCACGGTATAATCCCTGCTAATGACATAAATGCCATCTTCCATGGCCTGGAAAATGGAAATTAATTTTTGACTTTCTTTATCCATGGTACTATTTCCCCCGAGTTATAACGTTGGTAAAGGAAAACCAAAATGATTTTTTTAATAATATCACTATCCTTACTAAAAGAAAAGAAGGGACAAGCGGGGTATTCATTGTCAAAGGGGTATTCTTGTGCTATGGTATTATCTAACCCTGCTCTTAAGTAATTACAAAAAAACTTAGATACCCGAGAGCGTGCTCTTAGGGGTTCCCCTTTAGGAAAATACACCGAATATGAAAAAGGGATTAGTAATTCTTTTCTTTTTTCCTCTTTTTCTTATTGCGTTTTCGGCATTCCAGGGACGTGGTCTTGCCGCGGAATGGACCTTCATGGTGTACCTCGATGGAGACAATAACCTGGAAGGTGCAGGAATTGACGATCTCAATGAGATGGAGACCGTGGGTTCAACCCCAGAAATCAATGTAGTTGTCCAGTTTGACCGGATTGAGGGATACGACCCCAGTAACGGTGACTGGAGTGATACCAGAAGGGGGAAAATCATTAAAGATGCAACCATTCACGTGGTTACGGAACTGATAAGTATTGGTGAGAAAAATATGGGAGACCCCGAAACCCTCAGGGAGTTTATTACCTGGGGTATGACTAATTTCCCTGCCAATCATTATTGTTTAGTGCTCTGGAACCATGGTGATGGCTGGCATAGCCGAATCGCTCAGCTTCAGCAACAACTGGCAATGGTGAACGCGAGGATCGTAAGGGAAGGTCCCTCTTTGAGTCTGCAACAAGACGCTACCTTGCTGGCCAAAAAAATCGCCGCTGCTACCAAAGCTATCTGCTGGGATGATACTGATGGAGGCGATGCCCTGACCATAAAAGAGTGCCGGGAGGCGTTGGAAGGGCTAAACCACCCGATTGACATCATTGGATTCGATGCCTGCCTTATGGGAATGGTGGAAATTGCTTACGAAATCAAAGAGGTGGGCAGCATCATGGTTGCTTCTGAGGAACTGGAACCTAACGATGGGTGGCCCTACGACCTTATTCTCGCTGACCTTCTTGCTTCTCCCTCCATGAGTCCCACCCAGTTATCCAGAAAGGTGGTTTCGCATTATGGAGAATCATACGGGGGCGATGAAACCCAGTCGGCGATCTTGCTATCCAAAATTTCTGCTCTTTCAGAGAAAATAGATACGCTCACTTCAACCCTACTCTCCGAGACAACTGATTGGGAAACCGTCGAACAAGCCCGCGATGCCGCGAGCTCCTTTTTTGAACCAGATTTTCGAGACCTGCAGGGCTTTTTGGACGGCCTCCTTGCCACGGTTGATAACGCGACGATCAAAAATGCTGCCACCCAAACCAAAGTTGCTTTTCGCGAGGCGGTAATTGAAAATTATAGTGGAAGCGATGAAGGGGCCCACGGATTATCAATTCACTTAATTGGCTTGGGAGGAGCATTCCCCGTTGATTACAATGCCACCACCCTCCGTTTTGCCGAGGCCACTGAGTGGGATACTTTTTTAACTACCCTTAGCCAGATGCAGATTCCTGATGACCCGTATGAAGATAATGACACGGTTGAAGATGCACTCCCCTTATCTTTAGGGGAGTTTCCATCCCTCCGCTGCAATGATGATGAGTGGTTTAAGGTATCCCTGCCTTCAGACACACCCATTCTTGCCACCATCAAATTTAGCCATTCTGCCGGTGACCTGGATATGGAGCTTTATGACAGTATGTTAACGCTCATAGACAAATCAGACTCTATCAAGGACACTGAAGGTGTCTACAGTAAAGCTGAAGCTCCAGAAGACTACTATATCCATATTTATGGGTACAATGGGGCCACCAATCGGTATGACCTCTCCTTGCTATCCCCGGCCCCGGATAATTATTATACGTACGAGGCAATTCCTTATCAGTGGGTTGATGCCACTGATGGAACCTATCTGGAAATGGGAGACGATGACTATACCAGCATCGAGATTGGGTTCGAATTCCAGTTTTATGGAATCAGCTATTCTGGAGTCAAGGTTTCCTCTAATGGGTATCTCACCTTTGGTTACATCGGGGAAGAATATTCGAATCAGCCTCTTCCCCTGCCGGGAGAACCATCGAATCTTATTGCCCCGTTTTGGGATGATCTTACCCCAAGTAGTGGAAACGGGGTGTATTACAAGGTTATCGGCAACGCCCCCAACCGAAAGCTGGTAGTGGAATGGAACAATGTTCCTCACTATTATACATTTAGGGATGGAATAACGTTTGAAGTTATTTTATATGAACAAACCAGGGAAATCGTCTTCCAATACCAGGATGTGTATTTTAATGACCCGGATTATGATTACGGTCAAAGCGCCACCGTAGGGATAGAAAATAGCCCTGGCACCATGGGGACCCTTCATTCTTACAAGCAGGCTTCCCTATCCGGAGGGCTGGCGCTTCGTTTTTACCCTCAGAAAATCAATGCCAATATCACCGAAATCTCGCTCGCATCAGGAGGATTCCTTCCGCTTCAACCAATCCAGTTTACCACCACGGCTACGAACCGGGGTAATCTATTATTCTACCAGTATTGGATAGCAACAGGCTATGGAACCCCCGAATATGGAGCTGCCTGGAACATGCTTAGGGATTACTTCCCTGATGACGCCTGTACGTGGTCCCCCACTGCTGAAGATCGGTTTGTGGCGATCGTGTATGTAACTGAAAACCCGGACGTAACCACTACTACCTCTGTTTTTGCAGGAATGTCTATTCCCGTGGGGACTTTAAGTGACCGCCCCCATATCACCCGCTTAAAGGCAGACATTTCCTATCCCCAAACGGCTACTGAAGCGATTACCTTCCTTGCCGAAGCAACCGGAGGTTCAACCCCCTATTACTTTCAATTCTGGGTATCCCGGACTGATGAGAGCGCAAAATCCTGGCGCATTATTCAGGATTTTTCTCCCAGTGCCACGTGCCATTGGACGCCGGGGAAAGCGGGAAGCTATGTGGTAGTGGTCTATGTTTCCGAAACCCCTTTTCTTGAGGAAACGTTTCCCGAATTAGCCGGAATGACGCTCGTGGCGGAATAACTATGGATCTGCTTACGGAAAAACAAAATCGCTCGTTAAAATACAAAGGGATAGTCTTCGGAATCGGAATTGTGTTATCCGGTTTTTTTGTTTTTTTCGGGATTCATGAGCTGATAGCCGCATACTCGATGACAAACCCTTTCGCATTCCTCATGTTCTTTTTTTCCTCGTGTTTAATCATCCTTATCAACACCACTATTTTTCTGGTTCTCATTGTTAAATCTTATAAGATGTTTCATTCTCAAAACCGCACTGAGGAAAATTAAGAGCAAGACGATTACAAAAGCAACTCCAATGAAATAGCGTTGAGGGACAATCACATCAAAAACAAGTTTCCTATTGCTGAGTTTTTTAATACGCTCTGGTTTTGGTGCCTTAAATGCCTGGTAATAGCGCTGCTTAAAGCTTTTTTTTCGTTTAGAGTGAAAAATGTTCATTATGTCCCTCCTGCCGGACCTTTTATTATCACTGCCAATCACTTCAGTTTCATGGATCCTCCGGTTCTTCAAGCCGCCTGCCCGCGGAGGATTATCTTTATGATGACGGAGAAATATTATAACCCCCTATGGGGTCGGTGGTTTTTCAAACTGATGTACTGTATTCCCCTGCGGGATGAAAGCCCTTACAATATTGGTCCTTTAAAAAAAGGGCTGAAACGTTTGAGCGAAGGCAAGGTTATTGGTATATTTCCAGAAGGAGGTATCAGCCGCGATGGTATACTCCGGGACGGTAGGCCCGGAACCCTATTATTAGCTCAAAAATCAGGTGCCCCGGTTATACCCGCTTTCATTTCCGGAACGTACCAGGCCCTTCCCCGGGAGGCTAAATTTTTCCGGAAGGCAAAGATCCAGGTTGTCTTTGGTAAACCAGTAAATTTTAGAGAACTTGCGCAGGGGTTACCAGAAAAAGAAGGGCTGAAAAGGGCAACGGAATACCTGATGCAGAAAATCAGAGAGTTGTCCACCACTTAAAAATAAGGAGAGCTTTGAATTTCTCCTGAAACTCGGCAAATCGTCATTCCTGCGAAAGCAGGAATCCAGTGTTTTCAATAACTTTCTGGATTCCGGTTTTCACCGGAATGACATATTCGGTAGAAATTCAAAGGTCTCAGAGTGAGACTTACTATGGCAGTTGATATCCATCAGGAAAAAATTCTTATCCTTGATTTTGGTTCTCAATATACCCAGTTGATTGCCCGGCGAGTGAGGGAACTTAATGTCTATTGTGAAATTCACCCCTTTAACCGCTTGCTCGATTTCATCAAACAGTTTAACCCCAAAGGGATCATCCTTTCTGGAGGGCCGGCAAGTGTTTATGATGAAGGTGCCCCTCCCCTTGATCGTGCCCTCATCAATCTGAATGTCCCCATCCTCGGCATCTGCTACGGTATGCAAGCCCTCACCCACTATCTCGGGGGAAAGGTAACCCGGGCTTCAAGGCGGGAGTACGGACGGGCGGTTATTACCATTCAAAAGGAAAACCTGCTTTTTAAAGGACTGGATGAAAAACTGGAGGTGTGGATGAGCCATGGCGATAGAATTGAGGGACTTCCGCCGGAATTTACTACCATTGCTGATAGCAAGAACTCCCCTCATGCTGCCATTCAGCATGTAACCAAACCGATTTTTGGCGTCCAGTTTCATCCGGAAGTGGTTCATACTCCCAGAGGAAAAGAAATACTAAGTAATTTCGTTTCCTTGATTTGCCATTGCCAGGGACTTTGGACCATGAAATCATTCGTCGAATCCACGGTTCAGGAAATCAGGGCGCGAGTCAATGTAAAAAAGGTTATTTGTGCGGTAAGCGGAGGGGTTGACTCCACCGTAACTGCGGTTCTGGTCCATCGGGCGATCGGAGATCAGCTTCACTGCATTTTTGTGAATAATGGGGTGCTCCGAAAAGGGGAGGCTGAAAAGGTGGTGAACACCTTCAAGAATAATTTTCACATTAATTTAACCTATGTGGATGCAGAAAAGCGGTTTCTGGAAAAGCTCCGAAAAGTAACTGATCCGGAAGAAAAAAGAAAGATCATTGGCAATGAATTTATTTTTGTTTTCGAGGAAGAAGCCCGAAAAATGGGCCAGGTGGATTTCTTGGCCCAGGGAACGCTTTATCCGGATGTGATTGAAAGCGTTTCCTTTAAAGGGCCCTCTGCCACCATAAAAACCCATCACAATGTGGGGGGTATTCCTGAAAAGATGCACCTCACCTTAATTGAGCCATTAAGAGAATTATTTAAAGACGAAGTGCGGGCCCTGGGAAAAGAACTAACCATTAATGAAGAGCTTCTCTACCGTCAGCCCTTTCCTGGACCAGGGCTGGCGGTAAGGATTTTGGGGGAGGTTACTCCCGAAAGGCTCCATATTCTGCGGGAGGCAGATGATATTGTAGTTACTGAAATGAAGAAAGCGGGCTGGTATTGGAAAATATGGCAGTCTTTTGCGGTTCTGCTTCCCGTTAAAACTGTGGGGGTGATGGGGGATGAACGAACCTATGAAAATGTTATTGCCCTGAGGATGGTAGAAAGCATGGACGGCATGACTGCGGATTGGGTAAAACTTCCCTATGACCTTCTCGGTCATCTCTCCAATCGAATCATCAATGAAGTAAGGGGTGTGAACCGGGTGGTGTATGATATTTCCTCCAAACCCCCGAGCACCATAGAATGGGAGTAACTTTCGTCAGCTTATTTTGGAACCTCTCAGGAAGAGGTTTAAGGGGTTCACCCCGTATTCCGGAAAACTATATTCTGACCCTGTAAGTAGCTGAAATCACGACCTGCTATGTCCTAATTTTTATGGACTACAATTTTCACCAAAATTGGGATATATCGCTATATCAATGTGTTACGATTTTGGCTCCCGGAATACGGGGTTCATTATCGGTTGACATTTTGTCCATGCCTATATATAAAACCTTCCATGAAGAAAGAATTTAAGAGAAAATTAGAAGAATTAGGAATTTTTATCGTCTACTTATTCGGCTCGAGAGCAATCGGTAGAGAATCGCGGTCAAGCGACGTTGATATTGGAGTAGTGTTAAAAGAATCGCCATCGGGAAAGGATACGAGAGACTTATATCAGAATCTCTATGGGTTATTTGCAGAGATATATCCTGCCACAAGGCTGGATATTGTTTTTTTGCAGGCAGCTCCTCTTTCACTTCAGTTCTCTGCACTCGAGGAGGGAAAGGTCCTTTTTGAAAGGGATCCTAAGTTTACCGCGGATTACGAAAACTTTGTTATAAATCAGTATCTCGATTTCAGACCCGTACTCGATTTTTTTGATCAAGTCACAATGGAAAGATATGCCAAGGCATAAAGTCCCCCTCAACCGAGAAGTGTTACAGACTAGGATTTCATACATTGAGGATTCCCTCAGAAGTTTAGAAAGGTTTAAGGGGATCACATATAAGGAATTCCATTCAAATTCAGATAATTTTCGTATCGCCTTTTATGACCTGCATAGAGCTCTCGAAGCAATCATGGATATCGGAACTCATATTCTATCGAGAATCCCAGGTGCCCGACCAGCCTCATATAAAGATATCCCCCGACTACTTGAGAAAAATAAGATTGTCCCGGTTGACTTTGCCACTAACTCCCTGACTAAAATGGCAGGTTACAGAAACCGGATGGTCCATTTTTATGGAGAGATCACAGAAATAGAGATCTACAAGATTATCCAGGAAGAGCTTGAAGATTTTTATACTTTCCTTAAGCTCATCAATGCAGTCTTAAAAAACCCTGAAAAGTTTAATCTGTCGGTAACGTAAGGCAAGACTTCTATTCCTATAACCTAAAAAAATTTCCGCAACAAAAAAGGCAGCGCCGTAACTGACCCTGCCTTTTTTCATCTGGAGAAGAAGGCTCTTCCTTATTGTAATACCGGTAAAATTTCCATCCTCCCTCCGGCACGGATGATTTCAAACCCAAAGAGGTAATTATGGCTTTTTTAAAATATCATGGGTACCCACCTTGCGCAAAAGATAAAGATCTCCGTCAATCTGGAAAGTGAAACGGTATGAAAATGTAATTCTTCCCTCCCAAATCTCCCTGGGATCGTTCATTTTTTTAATGTTAAGCGAGGGGTGTTGAGGATTTGTAAGCAATAGTCTTAACTGCTTGTCCACCGATTTTTGTATTTCCTGGGGCAGACTGCGGTAATCTCGAACAAAGGTTTCGGTAAAGAGCAGCTTCATATTTTGGCGGTTTTCAGAGCATTAAGGCTGTCCTCAATGTTGTCAAAAGGTCCCAGCACCTCACCATGAGCAATGTCTTTATCTGCCTTGTTTTCGCCCTCTTGCCACTCCTTAGTGTAAAAATATGCTTGATCAGCATGCACCATTTTCACCGGTTTTAACACCAGTTCGCCATCGTGTTTTTCCACCTCCAGGTAATCGCCGACAGCAATATTTAGATTTTTTCTCAAGCTATTGGGAATGGTTATTTGGAAATTTTGTTTTATCTTGATTAAGCTCATTTTTCATCTTCCTTGTTAATCATTTTATAAAATTATAAATTTAAAAAAATTATAATTTTATAATACCAAGCTTTAACTCTTTGTCAAGTCGGAAAGATAACAATTCTGCCATCTCTCGGAAGAGGCGAAAATAGGGCGATGGGGTCACATCTTGAACTGTGATTTCAAATGCCAGCATCTCTTCCCAAATTCCTTATCTTTTCCTATTCTCTCCTTCATCACCGTCACCCGCTGACTTACCGCTGAATACGTTATCACAAACACTGCCCCAATTTCATGGTTCCTATACCTCCCCGTCTCCCATAAAAGATAGATAAGGTAGGAATTGTCTTCAATAAGGAAAGCTTTAAATCGGCTCTGAAAAAAAGATGGCCGCTCCGGACATGCCTTACGTTGAAATACCGGGTATACGTAACACCAAGCCATTGCATGCTCTTGGAAAAATTGGGCCGGTTGGTCTTAAGAGTAAAAGATGGGGTAGTGGTTATCCATAAGCACATAGGCAAAGAGTTCGACTTCAAATCGGTCAGCCATCCTCCCCAAAATTTCCAAAAATGCTCCCCGATCTTGATCGTCGGTAACAATAGACCGCCCTTCATTACCGC
>JAZDOO010000331.1:0-4438 GCA_043798555.1 Pseudomonadota bacterium
CTTTGAGTAAAGGAATATCTTCAATGTGCACATTTATTGCAAAACTTCGCATCATCAGGATTCTCATGCTGGCATTTTGGGCACTTCATTTTTGATGCCCTCCAAACCTAAATAGAAGTGGATTTTGAAGATAAAAGGACGGGTCTTTTACTGTTAATAAGATCAAGTATAAGTGAGAAGGGGCTTTGTGTCAATTAAGGTCCGATTCCTTCAGGAGTTCTTCGCTGAGTAGCATCCATATCATCACGGATATTGCATTTCGCTATCATGGATCGTCCTTTCAGCTCTTTTCCGTTCGGGCAATCAATTGCAGACAGTGATTTGGCTTTACCAGACATCTCCACGAATCCGAATTCTTTTGATCTGCCAGAGTAATTGTCTTTTATAATCTTGAAGGTCTCGACCTCTTAAATTTATTGATTTGAGCTCGTGATCATAGCTCTAAGGGCACTCCATCATAGATGCATGGAATGCTCTTTTTTCTTAGATCAATGAACTAAATTACCCTCACATTGACTGCATTAGGGCCTTTTTCCCCTTCCTCTATGTCAAAGGTAACCCTGTCGCCTTCATTAAGAGACTTGAAGCCGCTCCCAGTGATTCCTGAATGATGAACGAATACATCCGGACCGTCTTCTTGCTCAATGAACCCGTAGCCTTTGCGATCATTAAACCACTTTACGGTTCCATTAGCCATAATTACACCCTCCTTTCAAATAATTCTCATGGTTCCAAACTTCAGGTTGCCACTTTTGACAAATGGATCTTTCCCTGAAACGAAACCCTAACACCAATAGAAACATAACTTTACTGATCACAGGTATCATAGCCCGTTTTTGGCCAAAATCAAGTTATGATTGATAAACAATCCTTATCCAGTGTCTCTTGGGCAAAATGATAGAGTAAATATTTTATAGTATTCGAGAATATGGTTAACGCTTTACTCATAAGCTGGTGTGAGGCTGCAGCGTAACACCGGTCAGTGTGTAGCAGAAGGTTAGGCTAGAAACCCGATTCCATATCAAGAACAACTAATTCGCTGTAGGCAGACTTACAGAACATAGAACTCCGACGCCTACACACCATTTATAGGTTGGTTATCTCGGCTCGCAAGCAACTGGCCACACAACAAGCGTGCCCTTCGGCAAGAAATGACCATCGGTTGTCACGTACGGGATTATAACGTATCTCCTCGGTCCCGCCTAACTATTGAGTGAGCGGAATTCCTTCCTGATCATGCATTAAAATTAGGGGCATGGGGATTATTTTTCTAGAGGGAACTGCCGGCTAACTGGTCGGCGAAATGTTTGAATGGAAAGACATCGATGCCATCTTTTGTCCGCAATAGGGGTCCGATCACCATGCTGTCAGTTTTCCGTGAAAAATGACGACAATATAGTCAAAAATCACGTAAATGTCTTGTGGCCCTATGGGTGGATGGCCCTCCCTTTTAGACCGGGATTAGCTAGAGGGGTTAGAATGGGACCGGATCTATCTGTTTCAAAGATTTTTAACCTCATCCAGCAGCTTCTCCGCAGCAGCCAGTAGTTCGGGAGAGGAAAGTTCTCTGATCTGGGCCACCAACTCCTCAACCGTTTTCCTCAGGTCTCGTTTTTCACTCCCAGGAGCCGCATGCCCTGATGAAGTCAATTTAAGGTAACTTAACTGCTCCTTGTTCAGGTTCAAGCTGAGCACATCCGGGCGGGCATAATGTCCAACCATATCCAGGGCACATTTTGCAAGGTCAATCTCACCCATATCTATCTCGCCATAGACGATGGTCTCCTCGTCATAGGCGGGCCCCGCCACATAGTTTCCTCGGGGGGCCACGATAGCGCTACCGCCGAAAGCGCTCCACTCCATATTCTTCTTGTGGGGGAAGTCATCGGGGATGTCTTTCTCCGTTATGTAGCCGCAAGAGTTGATCACCCATACTCCTCCTTCGAGGGCAAGACAGCGAATGGCAGCGTCAATTGAGTTCTTGAGCCCTCCAGGGGCGCCCGGCCACGTGGAACAGTGGATCTGTTCCCCCTGGGCGAACAGTGCATACTTGGGCAGCACCATAAAGTTCTCGGCACATATCAGGCCGCTTATTCTGCCCAGATCAGTTTGGAACACATTGAGACCGCTACCGTCGCCCCGACCCCAATACACACGTTCAAAGGCTGTGGGCATTAGTTTTCGGTGACTGCCTAAAATACTCCCATCCCTATCGATGAAGAGCATGGTGTTGTAAATAGTTCCCTTTGAAAGCCTGTCCCTCTCGTTTAGGCCCATCACGACGCAGGCATTGGCTTTTCTCGCTGCCTTGCACAGGATATCAGTATCCTCGCTAGGTATCTCGATGGAGTTTCTTAGCAAGTCTCGCCATGAGTAAACCCATTTTCCCCAAAGGGCGTGACCTTCGGGAAACCAGTAGGGATAAGTGGGGATATATGTTTCGGGGAACACAATGAGCTCAGCACCGTTTCTGCTCGCCTCATCAATGAGGCTGCATGCCTTGTCCATGGTTCCCTTCTTATCGAGAAATACGGGGGCAGCCTGCACTGCCGCTGCTTTGAACCTGAGATAATCTTCAGTCATCTCGTGCCTCCTTCTTTTATCCTGGTTTTTTTGTAAGGTTTTTTAGGTTAAGTAAAGAACGGCATGGATATAAGGAGTTAACCTTCATCATTATTTCTTTATTCCACTTCTAGATTAACGATGAGGGACAAAGTTTCATCTGCGGTCACTATCACCCGAATTTTCCAGTCTTTATATCCCTCATATTTTACCATAACGTTGTGAGGGCCTTCCTTTACTTTTTCGAGAGTACAGGGAATAACACCTGCATAATACTCATCAAGATATACTTTTGCGTCATTGGGTGATCCTGAGATATGGATCTTGCCTGTTTCTGTAAAGCTCTCTTGTTTTTCTTCTTCCCTCTGCCTTAGTCTTTGCTGCCTCTGTTCTACATCTATGCAGTCCGAGTCCCCACTTCCATAACCTGCCACCTTAACGGTTTCTAAGATTCCGCTTCTGAATATAAGGATATGAATAAAACTATTTCTTCCACAATTATAAGACCACTCTTCGATTTTCTGAGAGATTTTGTAAGAAGCCCCATCGGAACTAAAATAACCTCTCCCCTCGTACTGTGTGTTTTCTTGATAGATCTCCAGTGTTTTATAATCCGTAATCTCCCTTGAAGTGGGTTCACCGCATGTGGCCAGGATCTTTGCCTTAGTGTCCCCGACACTAACGAGTTTAGATCCTCATCGAAAAGTACGAGAGAAATGATCGGCAGAAACCGAACCGGTGTAAGCAAGCAGAAAGATGATAATCATCATAGTGATTCTGCTCATATACCCAATCCCTCATGCCATCGATGTTCATCAATTTGATCAGTATTGCTCATGACTTTTTTTTACTTAACAGATGGAAGCCGTCAATGAGAATTACACGTTCTTGAATCCACCATCGGCCTTCCTCTTTCACAAGCTTGTCTTCGTAACGGCCAGCAGCGAGGACGAACGCGCCAGTTGAACTATCCACATAATCAGCATCAAGGTAACACACCGAATTGGCTTCATCACCATTCACCTGTATCCAAGGGCAGGTGACCTTGTGGCGTAGATTGCGAACTGAACCCTTGATCGTTCTCTCGTAGTTCATGTACCAGCCGCGTATAGCTTCGGCCCCGCTGTAACTCTCGTCTCCTTCATAGCGTGGCTGCAGCACAGCATTGGGGTGAAAGACGTCCATAACGTCGTCCACAGTACTGCGGTCGAGGGCATGGCAGTAACGGTAGAGAAGCTGCTGAATCTTAGTTATATCGTTGCTCATTGTGTTCACTCCCCCTTCCCTTCTGTTTCCCTTTATCCTCAGAAGGATCTCCTGGACATATTATCCATTATTTCGTCAACTTGTTGAGTGGTCATAGCTTCGAGTACTTCACCGATCTGTTCGACCGTCATATAACCCATGCTATGTAATACAGAACCGACGGACCTGTGTTCTATTCCCTCTAAATTATTATCTATTTGTAGTCCCATCGCTTCCATAAACTGTTCCTTAGTGATGAAACCTTTTTCTATGGCAATAACACCAAAACGTTTTCCAGAACTTTTTTCAACCATGTTGCCCTCCGATTTTCCTGTTTTGTGACTTACTACCGTCTATTTGCCACATTGCCCTCTCTGATGATTCGACTGCCCCTCTACTCATACCAACAAAATAGGACTTTTCGTAACATTTTAGCTCTTTGAAAAAACAACCCGTATTTGCTCCAGTCCGTGGAGGTCTCTTTCAAAAGCCGCCTAACCCTCCCTCATTCCATGGGACGGCAGATTAGTGTTGAAATTCTTCCCGGGATAGCCCCAGAGGACGTCCTCCCTTGCCCCCCACATCTTCTCTGCCTTTTCCATAGCTTTATTAAATGCCTGGGGGCGTTCCA
>JAZDOO010000349.1:0-2544 GCA_043798555.1 Pseudomonadota bacterium
GCTAAAAGAGGATGAGCGGGGAGCACCCTAATGGTAAATCCATAATGCCCGCTTTTACTGCATGATGCTGATCTTCCTTCAAATACGTATTTCCCTCTTCCATACGATTCAATGAGTTCCATCTTTGTTACTTCAGGACTAATAAGTTCCCCCCTGGCGTCAACTTTCCCCATAAATATTTCAACCGTAACATCAGCAGGGGTCAATGTTCCAAGATGGACGACTGTTTTTATGCGGATTTCATCACAAACCTTTAAATTTGTTAATTGTTCGGTGATTACCGATTCCACTCTTATTTCACGCCAACAATTTCGCACTTTGCCCTTCCAAGTTGTGAATTCTCTGGCCTCAGAAAAATTGTTCGAGATGAATTTTTTAAATTGTCTTGAGGCAGGAATATAAAACTTTTCCGTGTACTCCTGAACCATTCGGTTGGTATTAAAAAAATAACAGAGATTGGCAATCGATTCTTTCATGCGGTCAATCCATCTTCGGGGAAGTCGGTCAACGCTCCGATCGTAAAACATGGGGATGATTTCTTGTTCAAGCAAGTCATAGATATCCTCTGCCTCAACTCTGTCCTGATAAGACAGATCATTAAATGTTTCTCTCTGCCCTATGGCCCATCCAAAAGCAGGGTCATAGGCTTCATCCCACCATCCATCCAGGATGCTCAAATTCAGTACTCCGTTTGCCGAAGCTTTCATACCGCTGGTGCCGCTTGCCTCCAGGAGACGACGGGGAGTATTAAGCCATAAATCCACCCCCTGAACCAGGTAACGGGCTATCGTCATACCGTAATCTTCGATAAACACCATTCTTCTCCGGAATTCATCCCGCCGAGACAAATTGATAATCTGCTGAATTAATTTTTTCCCTTCGTCATCCCGGGGGTGGGCTTTGCCAGCGAAGATAATCTGGACTGGTTTTTGCGGATTATTAAGGATACGGGCTAATCGTTCTCTATCATTAAGGATTAAAGTTGCTCGTTTGTACGTGGCAAAACGACGGGCAAAACCGATTGTTAATGCTTCCGGGTCCAGTACCTCGTCCGCCACCTCAATTTCCGTTTTCGATGCCCCTAATTTTTCTAAGCGTCTGCGAAGCCGGCTTCGCACAAAAGCCACCAACCGTTCCCTTCTTCGTTCGTGAGTCCGCCATAGCTCTTCCCGGGCAATGCTTCTTACCTTTTCCCATACCACTTTATCTCCCGGCTCTTCCTGCCAGCGAGGCCCTAAATACCGGTCGTAGAGAAGGTTCATTTCCGCAGAGATCCATGATCTGAAGTGAACACCATTGGTCACATGTCCAACCGGAATCTCATCTTCCGGGACACCGGGCCAGAGGTCTTTGAACATTTGTCTGGTAACCTTCCCGTGCAGTTTACTTACCCCATTACAACAGTGAGACAATTTAAGGGCCAGTATTGTCATGCAGAACTGCTCAGCCGGGTCGTTAGGATTTTTTCGCCCCAGCGCCATAAAATCATTCCAGGTGATTCCCAGTTCTTTGGCATACTGTGAAAAATATTTGTTCATAAGATCATTATGAAAGTAGTCATGTCCTGCCGCAACGGGGGTATGGGACGTCAACATTAGACCAGCAGTTGCTATTTCACGAGCTTCGGCAAAATTAAGGTTGTACCTCTTCATCAACCAGCGGATGAGTTCAAGGGAGAGAAATGCGGAGTGTCCTTCATTCATATGAAACACCGTAGGCCGTAATCCCAGGGCCTCTAATGTCCCGAAACCACCAATACCGAGGATAATCTCCTGCTTGATGCGCATTTCTGAATCTCCGCCATAAAGCTGGTAGGTTATCCTTCTATCTTCGATACTGTTTGCCGGGATATTGGTATCCAGTAAATAAAGCGATACCCTTCCAACGTTAACTCGCCAAATTTGTGCCTCGATCTTTCTTTCAGACAGAGGTATGGTGATGGTTAGGGGTGTCCCCTCTTCCTTACGCACTACTTTTAAGGGTAAGGTGTAAAAGTCATTTTCTTCATACAATTCCTGCTGCCATCCGGCTTCATTGAGACGTTGTTGAAAGTATCCTTGTTGATAAAGGAGTCCTACCCCAACTAAAGGAATACCGAGGTTGCTTGCTGATTTAAGATGGTCTCCCGCTAACACTCCTAATCCTCCTGCAAATATGGACACGCATTCGGTTAATCCAAACTCTGCAGAAAAATAGGCAATAAGATTATCCGGCTCATTGCTATAGGTACGGATAAACCAGGATGTTCTATTCTCTAAGCGCTCCTTATGATAGTTATATGCACCGTTCAGGTGGCTCATAAACCCATCATCATTCACCGCCGCTTCAAGAACATGCTGATCTATTGTTCCTAACATGAGGACCGGATTATGATTACACTTCTCCCATAATTCACTATCAAGTCTGCGGAATAATTCTATTATAGAATGGCTCCAGGACCACCGGAGGTTATAAGCCAATTCTTCTAATGGTTTTAACTTTTCTATCAGTAAGGGGGAAATAGTAAACGTCCGAATCGGTTTCATTCTGTGTTCTCCTTTGGGT
>JAZDOO010000360.1:0-5794 GCA_043798555.1 Pseudomonadota bacterium
TTAGGAATCTACTACTTTTTGGACCTAAGCCGGCAAAAAGTATTCCTGGAAAAACAGTTGACTTCTCGCCTTCACCGTCCAGTCCATATTCAAAAAGCACATCTCCAGATTTTTCCCCAGATTCAAATTATCCTTAACCAGGTTGAAATCAAAGAACCAAATGGGAAATCGTCTTTTATCACTATCGAAAAACTGCACCTGGGAATATCTCTAAAGCTTCTTTTAACCCGAACAATATATGTCACCTACTGCATCCTTGACCATCCCCGAATCACCCTCGTGAGAACAGGAAGCAGGCTTTTTAATTTTAGCGACCTGATAAGTGTCCCTCACCAAACCATGGGAGGAGAAGCAGGGAAAAAGAAACTCTGGTTCAATAACTTTCGGGTATTATTAGAAACATTAATCATTAGAAAAGCAGAGGTCGAGTTTAAGGACTCCACCATTACCAGGCTTCCAAACACTATCACTCTCTTTGATGTAGACTTTCAGACCAATAAGATCTCAACCGAAGCACTTAAGCATTTTAGACTCAAGTGCCGTTTAAAAAGCCAAAAAAATGATGCCCGGGTTTCTTTGAAGGGGGAAATGGGCCCTATTCCCAAAAGCTTTACCTTAGCTGCGGTGAAATGCAAGGGGAGTCTTGAGGCAACAGGGGTACCACTCTCTCTCCTTTGGCCCTTTTTACAAAATTGGGAAAAAATCCGAAATCCTGAGGCAATACTTACCGGAGCAGTCTCGTTTAAAGGAATTTTAGGGGGGAACTTTGAGGCTTTTGGCAAGGTAGATTTCAGCAAGGTAACACTGGAAGATCCGGAATGGTTTGAGAACGCCCTCAAAATTGATAAAACTACACTTGATTTTTCCTTAACCCGTGATGGGGAAAAAATCATCGTTCCTCACATTACCTTGACCCTCCCCCAAGGAACAGCTACCGGCAGAATTCTTGTTGATACGAAAACCATCCCCATCATCCAAGCTGAGGGTGAAGTAAAGAATGTTAACTACCAGTCAGTGTTACCCCTGCTCCCGTTCCCGCTTTTTCCGAGAGCGGCTAAACATCTCCTGGCTGAGGTAATTACCAACGGAACAATAGAAAACTTCTCCTTCCGGTGTTCGAAAACCCTCGATAACGTTTCTCCCACCCCTTCGGATGAATGGTTAAAAACCATGGCGGGGAATATGCGTTTTCGTGACGTTTCCCTTAAGACCTTGGATGGCCTCCCTCCGGTTCAACAGCTTACTGGTGAAATCCGTTTTGAAGGTAGAGAAGTGGCTCTCACCAATCTTTCCGGAATATTCGGGAATACTGCAATCGAGCGGGGTACCGCCACGCTATCAAACTTAGATTTTCTGGACCTCTCTGCGGATTTCAACCTTGATCTTTTTGACCTTTTTAACCTCCTCACTTCTCACCACCTGCCTTTAACTGTACAGCACCGTTTGCAAAACCTTAACGAACTGAGCGGAAAAGCCAAGCTCACCTTGGATGTCTCTGGTCCGGTAAGGGACCTAAAGGCTCTCACGTTTGGCGGGAGGTTAGAGTTATTGAACGCTAATGTGAATTATCAGCCTTTTCGCAAGGTTGGAAACAATCTTTCCGGGACCATCCACTTTACTCCCTATGTGATAACGTTTCCTAACATTAGGGGATTCTGGGCAGGTTCCCCTTTTGTTTGCAATGGAGAGATTGAAGACTATCGCACTCGAAACTCTCAAATCAACGTCCAGGTAGCGTCCGGAAGCGCATTGGTAAATGATCTGGCCTCAGCGTTTTTCCCCTGGAAGGGGGTAGAAGGAAATGGGATGGTGGACATCACTGTAGATTTTCATTGCCAGGGGTACCGGACTGAAACCCTTCGCTTCGATGGTCAAGCCCAATTGCCAGATATTTCCCTCTATTTCCCTGCGTTCCCTCAACCATTCACCCATATTAGTGGTACCATGGGATTTTCATCTGAAGGGCTCAGTTTCTCCGAAGTTCATTTTCAAACCGGGGTCTCGGAACTCACCTTCACCGGTTCTTGGAATAATCTTCGTCAGCCCAAGATTACTGGAAACATTGAAGGGCGGTTGGTGGATTTATTGGATTTCTATAAACCCCGGAAACCAGAAAAAGAAAAACCACCACCCAATTATACCTTAGAGAACATTGCGGTGCGTATCAGCAATAGTCGTTATAAGGACCTTGGGTTTGATAACCTTGAAACTACGATAAATTTCCACGATGGAATCCTCTATCTCCCCTCGCTCAAAATAAAAAGCGGGAAATACCGGGACTTTGATTTTGTCAACTTAGATACTGGCGAAGGGAATGAGAACACTACGATCACATATCAAAATGGGACTACGACTATCCCCTTTCTGAAGCTTGAGTCTCAAGAAGGATTTTGGATCGGGAAAAACATTACCGTAATTCTCAAACCGGAGCAAGAAAACACCTTTTCCTTAACCAATGAAATCCAGAACATCCCCATCGAAAATGTCCTGGAAGCTTTCACCCCCAATATGCGGAAACTGACTGGTACCCTAAATTTAGCCGGTCATCTCTCTGGAGAAGGGGAAAACGTTTCTGAACGGATGGCAACCCTGGATGGGGAGATCACCCTCACCATTAAAAAAGGTATACTGAAAAAATTTAACCTCCTTTCCAAATTATTTTCATTGTTAAACGTCTCCCGCATTTTCCGCCAGGATTACAGCAAACTACTCACGCAAGGCCTGTATTATGATACCATTCAGGGCTCATTTCAGATTGAAAACGGAATTGCCAGAACTGATACCCTCTATTTAGACAGCTCTTCCATGGAGATGCATGCTGTGGGAGACATCAATCTGGGAAATAAGACCCTCGACTTAGAGGTCGCGGTGCAGCCCTTAGAGACAGTGGATAAGATTGTGGGGAAGATACCGCTCCTGGGAACAATCCTCATGGGAGATGAAGGTGCAGTAGTAATCTCCTACTATAGAGTTACTGGAACATTTGATAAGCCGGAAATTAATTCAGTAGTGTTCCAATCTCTCGGAAGAAAGGGACAGGGAATCTTTCGACGGATTTTTAAACTACCGGAAACAATTCTGAACCCCGGTGGGAATAAACATTCTCTGGAAAGAAATCATGAGGGGAACCTTGAGAAAACAGAAGACAGGAGTCAGGAGCCAGAAGTCAGCGGTCAGAAGTGAGCACTCAGGAGTCTGGAGAAAAGGAGAGAAATGTTCTATATTCTGTCTTCTGACTCCTGTCTTCTGACTCCATTCAGCCTTCCAGGCAGTTATCTAAATTTTGGGACTCAAAAAATAGATCAATATGGATTTAGTCATCAAAAATGGCTTACCTTTGCTGCAATTTTCTCACCTCAACGACTTTACTGAACTTGTCCATGCAGTAACAACCCGACAGGGGGGGGTAAGTGAGGGCCCTTTTGAAAGTTTAAACCTCGGGTTTAATACCGGTGATTTACCTCCTCAGGTGCTCAGGAACCGCAGGAAGGTATTTTGGGCCCTTGGATGGGAGGAAGCTCCGGTGGCAATCCCGACCCAGGTTCACGGAAACCAGGTTGTTTTAGTAAATCACACCTTTAGAAGTAAACAACCTCCAGACCCTGGGGTCCCATTAGCCCCGTTACGGGGGGTGGACGGTTTAATTACCAGAGAGGAAGGAATTTTACTGTTGATAAAGATTGCCGATTGTTACCCGCTTTTTCTCTATGATCCGGAAAACCATGCTATCGGTCTCCTCCACGCGGGATGGCGGGGGACTGCTGCCGGAATCGTATCCTGCGGAATTAAAAAAATGATGGAGTCATTTGGTACCAAACCCGAAAACATTCGCGCTGGCATTGGCCCTGGTATTGGTGCGTGCTGCTACCAAGTAGGAAAAGAGGTTTGGGAAGCCTTCAAACGTCGAAACGGGTTTGATAATTCCATTTGGAAAACCGGTGAAAGAGGATCGCTCTATCTTGATTTAAGAAAAGCACTTTACCTTGAGCTCATCGGCTGTACGGTAAAAAAGGAATATATCGGAATAACCAGCGAATGCACTGCTTGCAATAAAGAGCTCTTTTTTTCCTACCGCCGGGATAATGGAAAAACCGGCCGTATGGCAGCCTTGATCGGGATTAAAGGATAATCTTATTTAACCACCGGCCTCTTAAATACTAACGAAACATAGCTCACAGTGGAAGAATAGTCATTGAGAAGATCCCCGGAGGTGTAATAGGTGAGGAGCGATCCTTCAACTTCGGGAGGCAAAAGTTGCAATAATATCCCGATGGGGGCGCCTCCACAAATGGTAATCCCGGTTTCCTGGAGGTAATGGAGATAGCCAGTAAGGTCCTTTTTTAAGATGGAATCTACTGCTCCCAGGTCAAGCTTTCTTAAGTTTTCCTTAATGTTTTCACTAAAGGGCAAATAACCAAAGCGCCATCCAAAGTGGGTAAAATCAGAACTGACTACTACCAGGGTTTTTTCGGTAAGGAGGGGACGAAGCAATTCAGCAATTATGGGGTAGTCATCCTCCCTTAGCTCACCTACAACCAAAGGAATAATTTTGAAATTTTTTAGTACCATCTGTAAGTAGGGTATTTCCATTTCCAAAGAGTGTTCCTGGGCTTCGGCATTTGGGTTAGGCTTGAAAAGAGAGCTTCGGGAAAGATCATCACCGACTTTTCGTTCCACTGGCACTCTTCCCAAGGGTGTTTCATAGGAATCATAACTGGAAACGCAGATACCTCGGAACCTCTCATAATGGGAGGGACCGAGAATGATCACCCGGTCGTACTCTTTGCCAACAATGGTCTTAAACCCATAAGCCGCTGCCCGGCCGGAAAAACTATATCCGGCATGAGGAGAAATGAGGGCGAAAATGTTAGCATCAATCTTAGGAACCTGAGCTTCTTTGAGATAGTTCGTCAACATTTTTCGGAGATCCTCGGAATTGGAAGGATACCATCCTCCCGCCAAAGGAGAGGAACGAACCTTAAGGCGCTCTTCAGCATAGCCCAAGGTAATGATACTCGCGATTCCAACAATAAATCCCAATAAAACAATATAGTTATTAAGGCTGAATCTCATCGTTTCACCTCACCTCATTCCCTATTTAAACTCAAACCCCTTCTCCTTACCTATAGTCCGCTGTCTTTCGGTCTTTGTTTGTTGTCCATCGTTTGCTCTTGCAGTGGACAATTATCTACAAACAAAAACCCTGAAATTAAAAGTTTACTTTTTTGCCTTTGGTTCGGTATACTTAATTCTATTGACCAGGTTTCACATTTCTAAGTTTCTATCATACTGATTAAAAAGAGATGAATTCTCATAAAAACAAAAAGCCTTTTTGGAAAAAATTCGGATGGTGGATCAGTGCCAAGCTGTTAAAGGCGTTTTTCTTCTTTATTCGCTTCTGCCCCGAAAGCTTCCTCCTTAAAATAGGGACTGGAGTTGGAATCCTCATGTACTATGTCTTGCCCCATCGGAAAAAAACCGGGCTAAACAATCTTAGAATGGTCTTTGGTGGGAACATCTCGAGCAAGAAAAGGAAGGCACTCATTAAAAAAACCTTTATAAATATTTCCCAGGATGTGCTTGAGGTGGTCCGCAGTTATGTTTCTCCCCACTTTCATCATTTTCTCACCAAAAACATTTCAGTTCAAGGAGAAAAACATTTAGACAGTGCCTTAAAGAAAGGAAAAGGGGTTATTGCGGTGAGTGCCCACATCGGAAATTTCCCCATTATTAGCGCTAAGATGGCTTCCCTGGGGTATCCTTTTTTCCTCATCGCCAAAGACCCCAATAATAT
>JAZDOO010000338.1:0-26686 GCA_043798555.1 Pseudomonadota bacterium
GCTGCTTTTCTTAGCTCTGGAGGAGGAACACCCTTGGTAATTAAATCTTTTATTTCTTCCTTCAGGGGTAATACCTCATAAAGGCCGATTCGGCCTTTATATCCTGTGTGATTGCATTGCTCACACCCTTTGCCCTGATAAAATTCGATCTCTTTTACCACATCTGAGGATAAGCCAAGAATAGCTAATTTTTCGTAAGGAGGATTAACTGACGCTTTACATGCAGGGCATATCTTTCTTATCAATCGCTGGGCGATAATCAGAATAACTGCTGATGCCACCAGAAAGGGGGGAATGCCTATGTTTATCAACCGGTCAATCGTGCTTAAGGCATCATTAGTATGAAGAGTAGAAAGCACCAAATGTCCGGTCTGGGCTGCTTTAACCCCAATTTCGGCTGTTTCCAGATCTCTGATCTCCCCTACCAGGATGACATCCGGATCCTGTCGCAAAAATGAACGAAGGGCACTCGCAAAATTCAAGCCCGCTCTTTCGTTCATTTGCACCTGATTAATACCTTTCAGATAATACTCTACCGGATCCTCGGCAGTCATAACGTTAACCCCTTCGCTGTTAACCGCATCCAGGGCGGAATAAAGGGTAGTGGTTTTTCCACTCCCGGTGGGGCCGGTGACCAAAATCATCCCGTAGGGGCTTTCGATTGCCTTTTTAAATTCCTCTAATGCCTGAGGTTCAAATCCCAATAAAGCAAGATCCAGCACCAAATTGCTTTCATCAAGCACCCTGGTTACAATCTTTTCCCCAAACATCGTGGGAATAGAATTTACCCGCATGTCTATCGTCCGGTTATCAATTTTGACCTTCATTCTTCCATCCTGAGGCTTCCTCCGCTCCGAGATATCCATCCCACTCATTACTTTAAGTCTTGAGGAAAGACCCGGATGGAGAGTCCGGGAAAGGCTCATCACCTGATGCAAAACTCCATCAATCCTATACCGGATTCTGAGTTCATCTTCGTAGGGCTCAATATGAATGTCACTGGCTTTCTTCTGGATGGCACCGGTAATAATAAAATTAGCCAACTTCACAATCGGAGCCTCTTCCGCCGCTGATCTCAGCGCCTCAAACACTTCATCATCTTTAGAGGATTTTAATACCTCCAGGCTCTCCTCTTCCTCCTTTACCACCTGCATGATTGCTGCAAACGAATCTTCGTGTGGTTGCTGGTAATGCTTGTCAATTGCTTTTCTGATGCTCGTCTTCTTGGCTACCACCGGAACGACAAAAAATCCACTCGCAAACTCTATGTCGCTGATGATCGAGTGGTTGAAGGGATTGGCCATAGCAACAGTGAGTTCTTTTCGATTGAGCGCAATGGGTAAAACCGTATACATTTTGATTACTTTTTCCGGGATAGCCTTAAACAGTTCGGGATCAATTTCCTTGTCATTCAGTGACACATAGGGAAGCCTTTTTTTCTCCGCAATGAACTTGGCGAGGATTTCCTCTTCTAAAGATCCCTTCTCCACCAGAAAGTCATAAACATCACCTCCAGAAGCCCCCTCCCAGTTCAAGGCATCCTGAAGCTGCTTTTGTTCAAGGTGTCCCCGGACAACCAGTTCCTCGCAAAGTTTTACCAAAATTCTGTCTTTCATTTTAGGTGATCAGTTCCTCCCGGTCTTCTCTTCCGAAGACCAATTCCCCCCTGATAACGCCTGGATGTACCTCACCCTCTCGGCTTCGTTTTCGGTCTGGAGATACTTACCCGTTTCCGTAGAAGCACTTGTGGTTAGAACAGATGCCATGACGAGTACTAGAGAATCAAAACGTTATTAATGGGATTACACCATTGCGAACAGCATTGTTAACTCATTATTAAGGATAATACATCTCAGAGAAAAGAGAAGGGTAAAAAAGGGGAGCATAGACTGGGATAATACAGTAATGATTAATCGGACAAAAAAGCTACCCTTGGATAAATAACCTGTCACCGGCTGGCGTGAATAAATCCCACTCTTATAGTTTGGAAGGGTTACCATCGAAACGGTGGACTACTTGACCACGTTTCCCTAATAAAGTATAAGGCGTTATTCTTAATGAATTGTCGGATAATACACCTTGCGTTCTCAAATGAGCTCTTGTCATTCCTCCACTCTAAACATAAACGGAAAAACGATCCTCCCGACGCCGAACTTACCATTGTTGTTTGGAAACAGATCATCTTCCGAGTGGAATACCTATCGAAACATAACCGCACACCACCAAAAAGCCCCCTGAGAACTATTTTATTTCAGAGTCAATGGTATCAAAGTCTCACTGTGCCCCGACACTTTCGATGTCCCACAAGAGACAGGTCAACAAACCGATTTCTTTAACAGAGCGCCAGGCCTAAACTTCGCCACTTTCCTTGCTTTGATTTTTATTTCTTCACCAGTTTGAGGATTTCGACCTTTTCTTGCTTTCCTTTTGGCAACGGCAAAAGTGCCAAAACCAACCAGGGTAACCTTATCGCCCTTTTTTAGAGCCTTGGAAACAGCATCAATAAAGGAATTTAACGCCTTTCCGGCTGCTGCCTTTGATATGTTCGCATCCCCGGCCATTTTTTCAATCAGTTCTGCTTTAGTCATACTTTCCTCCTTTAGGTAGTAATGTTGGTAAAAAATCTCTCCGACTCCCGAATTTGTTAATAGTAGAAATTGACTACAATTGCAAGCAAAAAGTGAATTGCTGCCATTGGAAGTTTACCTTTTTCTCTCCCACAGCGCTTCCCGCAAACCGGTTGCCCTCTCAATACGACGCGAAACTGCGGCCCGGAAAATAGCCTCCAACCCCCATACCTCGATGCTTCTTTTTACCCTCGTAACACCTGTATACACAAGCTCACTGGTCAAAACGGGTACCTGCCGATCAGGCAACACAAGAAGCGCTTCATCAAACTCTGATCCTTGACTTTTGTGAACTGTCATAGCATATACGGTTTCATGCTCAGGCAGCCTTATAGGAGGATACTTTCTTAGAGTGCCCTCCGCAGCCGGGAAAAAAGCACGAAGTTCGTTCTCTCCTTCAGGGTCAGGGAATATGATTCCCACATCGCCATTAAATAACCTTAGCTGATAGTCATTACGGACTATCATTATAGGACGGCCCGGGTACCACCTCCGGTCCGGGTTTATGAGGTTTTCCTTTTTCAGAATTTCCTCAACCAGAAGGTTAACGGCAGATACGCCGTAGGAACCTTCTCGAACTACGCATAGTATCCGAAACCGCTCGAAAAAATGCAACCCCGCTTCTGGGTCACTGGCCTCTAAATAAGGGGCAAATCCTTTTTTGACCGTATCTTTTAAAGCCCCGGGCAAGGCATTCGGTGGGGGTAACACTGACCATGTAATATCCTTATATTTTCCGGATTTCAAAAGAGTGAGCGCGCGGCCACTATCACCTTCCTTTACTGCCTGACTTAGCTCCCCGATTCCGCTATCCCTTCCAAAACGGAAACTTTTTTGAAGCGGTACGATACAATCCTGAATGCCAGGTTCATGCTCATCGGTTGTGGTTACCGCAATTTCACCTTGCGTTATCCTTTTGAGCGTTTGAGCGTACTCTCTGGAGAAACAGTGCCCCCGGCCGGTATCGCAAATATCACCCAGAACTGCACCAGCCTCCACCGAAGCAAGCTGGTCTTTATCACCCAGAAGAATCATTCGGGATGTTAACGGCACTGCCTCACTAAATTTGGACATTAACGCTAAGGATACCATGGAAACCTCATCCACCACCACTACATCAATGGGGAGCTGTTTCTCAGCGTTATGACGAAAATAGGAGGAATACGGAATAGTTCCCAATAGGCGATGGATGGTAAAGGCATCTTCCGGGATTGCTTCTTTAATCTCTGCCGGGCACCATAGCTCCTTTTTGGCATTCCGCACTGCCTCCTGGAGCCGGGCAGCGGCTTTTCCCGTGGGCGCCACAAGCGCGACGCGAAGAGTATCCGTCTTAGCCTGTTCCACAAGCAATGATAGAATCTTTGTTACCAAGGTGGTCTTTCCGGTTCCGGGTCCTCCTGAAATAACGCAAACATTTTTCATCACTGCAGTAATAGCTGCTACCTTTTGCCAATTTATCCCCGGTTCTTGTCCCTCGGGGAAAAGCCGGTCAAGACCTTCTCGAAGCCGAGGGATATCAATTTCTTCCACTCGGTTGTCAACTCGACTTCTTATTACGTCCGCCAATTTTTTTTCATACTCCCAATAACGGTAAAGGTAGAGCCGGGCTTTATCATCGAGAATAAGCGGTCTATAATCTCCTGGTGCCCCTACCACCGGGCTTGCTTCAAGTATGGCCCTCCAGGTAGAAAGTTTCGGGCATACAACCCATTCATTCCCATCATTAGCAATAACGAGTGGTTTTCCTTCCAAAGAGGATAGGTCTAAACAGATGTGGCCCTCTTCAGTAAATTTGCTTACCAGCGCTGCAGCAAGGGTGAACTCCGGGACCTCATTTCCCGAGAGCGTACCCATAAACGTGGCAAAATGAAAGTCCAATGAAGAGAGTATCCCTTCCTGGTAAAGGCGATGTATATCCTCGCTTTTCATTTTAAACTAAAAACATTATCCCCACGAACGTGGGAATCTAAAAAGTTTTATTAAAATTATGGATTCTGCATCCCGCCTTTGGCGGGCAAGATGACAACTGGTGGTAATTGTCTATCGTTTTAAAGGTGCGATAAGGTGCTTGCATAATTCATGTATCACGTTCTCAGCCGGTCTTGCCCGGTAAATGCCAAACGCCGGGCCTTTTTCCGGATCCATCCCCCGTAAAAAGAGATAGTAAACCCCTCCGAAATGTCGGTTATACTGGTAACCTGGCAAACGCAGGTTCAGGTATTGATGCAAGGCAAGGGTATAGAGGTGGTACTGGAGAAAGTAACTCTTTTCCTCCATTACCCGAGCAAGCGTTTCTTGGTTATAATCCTCTACCCTGCTTCCAAGATAGTTAGATTTCCAGTCCACCAGATAAAAAGAGCCATTACATTGGAAAACTAAATCCGTATACCCTTTCATAAAACCTTTGGCAGGCTGAAAATCTAACCTTTCAAGATGATCAGGAAATTCTTCCGGAAGTTCCAAACCGCCGTACGTTAAGAATATGTTTTTCAGCTTTTCTGGTGAAATAGGTTGTAAGGGGAAATAAAACTCCAGCTCACTTATCCGGTCGGTTGTTGGTATGCGGGATAAGGTAAAATCTTTACGGTCCGGGTTAAGGGGAACCGAAAGTACCTTAGTAATCATGCCGCACACCATCTCCTGCCAGTGTGCTTCAAAACCATATTGTCTGAGTTTATCAGCCACCAGGCTTTTCATTACCAATGCATCCTTTTCGGCAAAATCCAAATGCTCAAACAGGTCGTGCATAAACGTCCCTGCCTTTGTCCCCTTGGGAAAGGCAAAAATACCCACCGGCTCCTCTTCGGTAACCTTTTCTCCAAAAACCGAATCATCGTAACCGGGCAGGTCCAGGGAAGCAGCATGGGAACCTTCGGCCTCGTGTTGCTGATCAGCAATGAGCGATGAAAAACTCGAAACCTTCCAGGTGCAGTCAATCCTACCGGAAAATTTTCTGGGAGTAAGTTCTTCCTTTATAGTCTCTGGGGGTGAATAGTTTCTTTCTTCGCTAAGCGGCACTTCCTGGAGATGAATAGCTCCACCTGCCTCACGCTCAAACGTTTGTAATGATTCCTTAATCGCATCATCGTCTAACCCTTTGAAGGTAGCGTCAATCTTATCCAGCGTCTCCTCTTTTTCCATCTTCCCCGCCTGGTGGAAAAGGTAGGCCATGGCCGAAGTACCAGCATCATTAAAACGTCCCCACACCGTATAACACCGGTTTTTTGCCCGGGTTAAGGCCACATAAAAAAGCCTTAGATTTTCTGCTAAAAGTTCCCTCTCTGCTTGAGCACAATTTTTGTCTTTCGTTTCCGAGCCCAGATCTAAGGTAAGCATCCAGTGGTTAGCTTCATCGTGAAACCTAACGTAATCATCTGACCTCTGGTTAATCTTTGAGCCATCCCAGAGAAAAGGACAGAATACGATAGGATACTCCAAGCCTTTACTTTTATGAATGGTTACTACCTTGACCGCATGTTCATCACTTTCCAAGCGAAGCTGGTGCTCCGCAAGCTGCGGTACATCCTGGTTTCTTCTCTCGGAAAGCCAGTTTAAAAGTCCGGTCATGCCACGTTTCCTCTTCGTTGCTTCCTGATGAAGTACCTCTGAAAGGTGGAGCACGTTGGTAAGCCGTCGTTCCCCATCGGGAAAAGACAAGAGGCGGTTTCTTACGTGCTCCCGAGACATAACGTAGCGAAACATCCGGATAAAGGTGGACTTGCGCCACATTCCATGATACTCACTAAATTTACGGAGCCACCCTTCCCAGCCAAGTTCATGCTCTATTACCCCTTCCAACTCCTCTCCGGCTACCCCCATCATATCCGTAGTCAGTGCCGCTTTAAGAAGCCGTTCGTTATTCGGCTCGGCAATCCCCCCCAAAACCCGCTCCACCTCCATGGCTTCATGGGATTGGAACAGATTCGCTTCACTATAAAGAACACTGGGGATTGTGAGGTCTGAGAGCACTTTCTGCATAAGACGGGCTTCCCGGTTCTTTCGTACCAGAACCGCAATATCCCCTTCGGTAACGGGTTTTTCCCCAATCAGAGCTTTGTCCTCCCGGCCAAGAGTGAGAAGACGTGAGATCTCTGCCCCCACCGCCCTCGCCACCAGCTCTTGGGCGGATGCCTTCTTTATGAATTGTCTATCGTGGGTTAATAGGCTTTCGTCCAGTTTATTCAATGGCAGAAACCAAAATTGAAGCGGTGGTGCCGATTTTCCGTTTATTCTGAGCACTTCCGGTGATCTGGTTTTGGCTGGGAGAGCTCGGATAAATGAAATTTCGTCATAAACAAAAGGGTTCTCTGCACGGGAAAAAAGGGTATTGATGGCGGTTAACAAATCGGGGTCGGATCGCCAGTTCTCTCCAAGGGTGTATTTCGAATCCACGTAGCCGGTAGCGTTAAGGTAGGCAAAAATATCGGCACCACGAAAACTATAAATAGCTTGCTTGGGATCACCAATAAAAAACAGAATCCGGTTTCCCTGGTTAAAAATATTAGTGAAAATGGCATACTGGATTGGATCGGTATCCTGGAACTCATCAATTAAAGCAGCCCGGTATTTTTTCCTTATGGCCTCTGCCAGCTCCTCTCCTTCTTTACCCGCTAAGGCATTGCGCAGTTTGATTAAAAGGTCGTCAAACGATTGCCGGTTTTCTTTTTGTTTTCTCTTTGAGAGTTCCTTTTGTACATAATCAAATAGTATTATTTTTAACCCCAGAAGATACTGATCAAAAACCCGGCAAAGCTCCCCACTTCTTTCCTTCACTACCTGAGCGAGTTCAAAAAAAGGGTGATAAGGTGGTTTATGGTTCTTTTTCATGGCGTTTTCGATTGTACTTGTGGTGAATTTGTCGAATTTATCAAACAAGACCGGATCATTACCACCTGAAGTCATATAGTCATCCATACGTTCAATCCAGACAGGGATACTGGCGTTTTTATAGGAGGTTCTGCTTAATCCCGGATGGGTTGTCAAAATCTCTTCTACCTCAGCTCTTGACGAATACCAGTGGCGGCAGAGTTCGTCAAAACCTTCCCTGAATTCTTGTTCCTGGCTTCGGGTGTCCGGAATGGAGACCTGAGGAATGATCGTAAGGTAGGGGAAAGTGGTATGGTTTCTTAAAAGTCCAAGCAATTTATCTGAACAATAGTTATTTCTTATGGCATAATTTACCAACAGGGGAGATGCCTGATAAAACCATCTCCGCCAGAAATCATCAACTATTTCTTGTTTAAGAGTTTCTTGCTCGAGGATAAGCTCAGTATCAAAAAGGCTGCTGCTTTCAAAGGCATTCTCCCGAAGCATTCTCTGGCAAAGGCCGTGGATGGTATATATGGCAGCTTCATCAAAATTCCGGAGAGCAGCATCAAGCTGTCTTAAAGCATCTTTTGGATTTTCATGCTTTTTCACTAAAGCATTCAAGAAGCTATCATCACTCTGGCCACGGGAAAATGCTTCTATGGCTTCCCGCAGGTTCTTCCGAATCCTGTCCCTCAACTCCTGAGTGGCTGCCACCGTAAAAGTAACCACCAGTATTTCGTTTACCGAAAGGTACTTCTCCAGAATAAGTCTCAAAAAAAGTCCGGAAAGGGTATAGGTCTTGCCTGTCCCGGCACTGGCTTCGATGAGATTTATTCCTTCGAGAGGACTGTCTAAGAGACCAACGTTCTTTATTTCCTTCATGCAAAGACCTTCACTAATTATTGAATTTGCCCATATCTTAAGAGCAATTCGAAAATCTCCTTTGCAATCCTTTTAAATGCAGAATCAAGGGGATCAATCTTTCCAAAGCAAAGCTGGTAGTAAGGATCTTCACCCTCCCCCCGGTTATATTCAGTTCCATTCCATGTTTCCCGAGCGCTACTTATTGCCTGATCCTCAGTCCTTCCTTTTGCCAATACCAGGCGCGCGTATTCCCAGGATGAATCCGGAAAAAAATGAAGCGGTTGTGATAATCCTTCCCAGTAGTATTCCAGAAACCTTTTTAAAGTCTCCTTGCTATTTCCCACCGGCCCATAACGCCAGACAGATTCCGCACCTTTCTGATTCAGACCGATAAGCATACTGGTTTTAGAATAATCATCAGCGCCTCGGCTGGTGAGTATCAGATGCTGAAGCCATAGCTTTAAAAGGTCTTTTGGTTTTATTTTTGCATAGCGGTAATGTACCAGGCCCTCAATAAAGAGAGTACCTATTCTCCCGGTAATCTGAAATCCAGATACTCTAAGATCAATGTCAAGTGGTGTAAGCGTTTTTCCCGCTACATGCTCCCTAACTAATGCAGTAAAATCCTCCACGTTCGCTCTCCATCGTTCGTACAAACATTCACCTACCGTCCCGGGCGGAAGCTTTCCTGACGCTTTTATCACTGGGAAGAACTTTCTGAGGTCATATCCTAAAAGGCTTTTCTCTAAAAGAAGTTGCTCAAGCTCATATTTTTCAAGACCTTCCAAATCAAACACTTCTTTGTCACTAATCACTGCTCCCCTTTCCTCAAGGTAAATTCCCAGGCGCTGATTGAGGAGAAACCTCGCCGGATTGGCAAAAAATCTGCAAAGGGCATCTACATCCACCGTCCTCCACTCCGTACCAGGTTCAGAAAGCCCTTGAGCAATAAACGGCATGGGCGCCTTGCGGGCTTCAAGGCTGAACCGGGCAGCCTGACAGTTATCTTCGGAATAGCTGAACAGCTTTTCACTCTTTTTAAAATACTCCGGACTAAATGCCTGAAGACGGTGCTTCGCTACAGCCTGGTCTAAAATAGCAGCCCCCGATGTGGTAAACCCCATTTCGATGTAATCCAATAACTCACTCACCACCACCGATGGCGGAATCACACTGTTGTCTTGGATACTCTGACCAACGTAGCTCACATAAAGCTTTTTCCTGGCCGAAAGCAGGGCTTCAAGAAAAAGATACCGGTCATCGTTTCTGCGGGACGGATCACCAAGTTGTGGATGTTGGGCGAGGAGGTCAAAACTTAATGGTTTTGACTGCCTTGGGTAGGCATCGTTATTCATTCCAATGAGTCCGATAACCTTAAAGGGGATACTCCGCATGGGCAGCATAGTACAAAACGTAACCCCTCCAGCAAGAAAGCCGAACCCAAAGCCTTCTTTTTCATACCGATGCCTAAGGTAAGATTTAATGACCGTGAGGCCAATCTTTTCGTTAAAACCCGACAGCTCCTGCTTTCCCACTAAATCGTTAAGGGTGCGGCGGATCACCCCTATTTCCCGCTCATGTTCCTCATCCGAAAGGAAGAATCGTTCCAGCACCCCTGTGAGAACTCCGGCCCACTCGGTTAATGATCGTGGTTGATCAAGGGATGTGACCGCAGAAAAAAGCTGTTCCGTAAACGCTAAAAGGTTCCCCAGCACCTGGGTTTCGTCTCCTTCCATATTGTCATAAGGAAGAATCCCCTGAAACAGCTTTTCTTCCCCACCAGGCATGGTATAGCCTAAAAGAAGCCGGTCGAGACCAAATTTCCACGTATTCTCTGCAAATTCCGGGAGATCCATTTGGGTCCGAGTTTCCTGGTCAATTCCCCACCGTATCCCAGTGTGTTCCACCCATCGTTTGATAAGGTCTACCTCCGCTTCGGACAAACCGAACTTTGACTGTACTGGTTTCGAATCAAGGATAGTAAGCACCTGAGAAGCCCCAAACCTACTTCCGCAAAGATCCAAAATAGCCATAAACACGGTAAACGTATGGCTTTCACCCGTTATGCTCCGATCGGCAATGCTATAGGGAATTCGCAGGGACTCATGAACCGGAGTATCAAATACCGCTTGAATAAAAGGAGCGTATGCTTCAATATCTGGCGTCATTATGAGAATATCCTTCGGCATCAACTCCGGAGCCTCCTCAAACATGGCCAGGAAGTTGTCGTAAAGAACCTCGATTTCTCTCATCGGGCTGTGACATGAATGGAATTGGAGTGATCTGTCAGTCTTGCCAACCATGGTCTTTTTATCCCCGCCCCCTCGCTCCCGGAGATTGAGAATATCGGATTGGATTGCGGAGAGCATAGTACCCTCATCAGGACCCTCAAAAAAATCATGTTCCGCGGCCTCAAGGCCATACACCAGCTCAAAAAAATCCCTCCCCAGCATTCCCAGAGAGGCTAAAAGGCGATTTCCTGTTTCTAAATAGAGAGCTTCCGGAAGAGAGCTTTTCTTACTGTATCTCCTGGTTATCTTCTTCGCCTCCCGATCAGATACGATAGTGCCCCAGTATTCCTGACAGGGGTTCATAAGGAACACATTCACCGGGATGAACCGGGATAGTGCACTCAATACCTCCAGGTGAAACCGGGGCAAGGCAGAAATGCCAAAAACCGAGAGCCTTTCCGGAAAGCCATGTATGTTAATAGAAGACTGCCTTATCTTATTTAAAAAGGCCTCTCTTATTGACGCCCGATGCGGCCTTTCTGCTTCATTTACCAGGATTCGCCAGAGCACCGCCTGCCAGTGGTCCTCCTTACCCTTTTCCCAGGCGAGAAGCATTTCCGGCCGGAATACAAGATACTGATCAAAGATAAACGCAATCCGTTCCGAAAGTTGAAAGCGCTTAAGGTCGCCACCCTCATCACCAAGATAATTCCGGATCGTTTCGAATTCAGACTTATCAACATACCGCGGGAGAAGCTTCATTATCTTCCAGGTCATAACCTCAGGCTCAAAAGGAGAATCCTCCGAAAGATCAGGAATAACCGCCTGGAAAAGTGCGTGCAGAATGGCGTTAGGAAAAGGAAACCAGCAGTTTGCCCATATACCATGGTGATAGGCGAGTTCCATGGATACCCACCGTTCCATCCCCTTGCTCTGGACAACAATAATTTCCTTTTTTAACGGAGAAGAAAGCGGCGTTTTAAGTACCTCGGCCAGTTTTTCAGATAGAAGTTCTAACCGATTGCTGACAAAAAGCGCTAAGCTTGGCATATGCGTTCCGTCACATAATAGTGTAATGGTGGGGTCAGGTCTACACTCTTGACAATTTAAGCATTATTTCTACTCATCCACCCTTTCATAAAGCCTCTTAGAAGTTGTTCCCAGGGGCTTCACTTTGCTTATTGATAATTTCTGAAAACAGAACAAAGAAAGCTATTTTGTCAAGAGTGTAGACCTGACCCCCTGTATTCCTGTTTTCATCATCAATTCTAATATGGTCTTTTACCATCTACCTTTAGCTCCGTTGGCGTTGGCAGAGACAATCGGAGATTAAGATCTTATTAAATTGCTCATCGTGCCCTGGCAATACCTTAACAAAAATTACCTTTGATGGCAACAAAGTTGGGATATGTCTCCGAAAGGAAATTTTTTTTCTACGGTTCCTTGGCCTTTTGTCTATTTAAGGCAAAATTAACACCTCTTGGAATTTTTATTGACTATCAACATCCTTAATTGTTATAGTGATTGCACCATGTAAAAAGTATTAAATTTTAAAGGCTTATAAATTTTTCCCTTAACAGTATGCCATAGGGAGCTACATCCATGACCTTAACCAGTTGGGCAGGAACCGTTTTAGAGATTGATTTATCAAGTAATAAAATTGCAAAAAAGAAACTTCCGGAGGATGTTGCCAAAAAATTTCTAGGTGGGAGAGGATTTAACTCCAGGAAACTATTTGCATTGGTAAAGCCAGGGATTGATGCCTTAAGTCCGGCGAATGTCCTCATGTTCTCGCCTGGCTGTCTTGCTGGCACCCTGGCCCCAGCATCTGACCGGTTTACCGTCACCGCAAAATCCCCGCTCACCGATATCTTTGGAGACTCGAACTGCGGGGGCGGTTTTGCTTCTGAGCTCAAGTTCGCTGGTTATGACCAGATTATTATTTTTGGCAAGTCAGAAAAACCGGTTTATCTCTGGATTGACGATGACCACGTGGAGATACGGGACGCAAATGCCATATGGGGAAAAAGTACCTGGGAGGCTGCCAGTTATATAAAACAGGAAATCGGAGACCCGGAAGTTGAAGTAGTGAGTATCGGGCAGGCGGGAGAAAACCTGGTCCGGTACGCCTCGATCATAAACTGGCATAAAAGAGCCGCCGGGAGAACAGGCATGGGCGCGGTGATGGGTTCCAAGCATCTGAAGGCCATCGCTGTGAGGGGGACAAAAGACTTAGCCGTTGCCAATCCGGATGCGTTTGAACAGGCGTGCCGAGAAGCCTTCAGCAGGATTATGACCAATCCCTCCTACCAAAGGTGGGCTGAGTATGGCACCCCCCTGCTGCTGGAGAGCTGTAATGAACTGGGAATGCTGGGAACGAGAAATTTCGAGACCAATGTGGATGATAAGGTTGATGAATATGGAGGGAAAAGGCTCAGGGAGGTATTCGGAAAAAAGATGAGAGGGTGTCTCCGGTGCCCGCTTCATTGTACTCACTTCTTTTATGTTGATTCCGGTGAATATAAAGGAGAGTTTGGTGATGGACCTGAGTTTGGTCTTACCAGCCTTCTGGGAAACAAATGTGGCATAAGCGATCTTCCTGCCTTGCTTAAAATGAATAACCTCTGTAACCAGTACGGAATTGATGTTGCTACTCTGGGCTCCATGATTGCCTGGGCCATGGATTGTTATCAAAGGGGAATCATCTCTGATAGTGATACTGACGGAATCTCCTTGGAATGGGGAAATCATCAGGGGGTGATAGAACTCATTCACAAGATTGTCCAGCGTGAAGGGTTTGGCAGTATCTTGGCCGAAGGCGAAAAGCGAGCCCCAACGATGATTGGCAAGGGTTCAGAAAAATTTATGTACCACTGCAAGGGTCTCTCTTATATGATCGAAGACCCAAGGTCAACGCGTCTCTTTGGTTCCACCTATTTCACCAGCACCAGAGGAGGCGATCATCTCCGGGCCTTAGCTACCCTTGATCTCTGGAGAGGGGTGGAACCAGCGGAACTGCTTTTTAATGATCCATCGGTGGCGGATCCATTAATTGTAAAGGGTAAAGGGAAGGCACTTCCGTGGTTTGAAAACTTTTGTGCGGTTCTTGATGCCACCGGGATCTGTAAATTCACTGCCTTATGCACCTGGCTGGCTATCAATCCAAACATACTCGTTAAGCTGGTCAATAGTGCTACCGGACTGGAATTAAGCGAAGAAGCTTTATTGGAGATTGGAGCGAGAATTTTTAATCTGGAGAAAGCCTTTAATTCCCGGGAAGGGCTGACCAGAAAAGATGATCTTCCTTCCGTGCCAGAAAAACTGCTTAAAGAACCGCTTAACGCTGGACCAGGAAAAGGAAGAGTATTTGAACTTGATGAAATTCTCGATGAATATTATGAGGCCCGAGGGTGGGATAAGGAGACCGGCCTACCAAGGAAAGAAACATTAGCAAATTTGGGATTAGATGAGGTTGTCCCGGAACTGGAAAGCGTTAACGCCGTCAGATAGGGGGAGATTTTATGAGAATCCAGGTAGATCTCGAGAAATGCGCCGGGTGTAAAACCTGCGAGATGGCTTGTTATTTTTTTAAAAGTAAGCGTTTTAACCCTAAGAAGTCAAGCGTCCGGGTTGCCAAGATTGATCGTTATGGCATTGACCACCCCATTATGTGCCGTCAGTGTGTAAACCCCCCGTGTATCTCCTCGTGCCCTACGGAAGCACTTTACAAAGATGGTGAGGTCGTGAAGGTTGAACCCGAAAAATGTGCCGGGTGCAGAATTTGTATAGAATCGTGTATCATCGGAGCGATAAATTTTGATTCCGACAAAGGACTGCCGGTGATCTGTGATTTGTGCGGGGGAGATCCAGTGTGTGTGAAGTGGTGTCCCACCGGAGCCCTAAGTCTAAAAAATGGTCCCCAGCGGAAAAAGATCCGGGGCTATACGGAAAAAAAGGCGGAACCACTTTTAGAAAAATGGGGGATCACGGCTGACACTCCTTTATCCGATTATTTATAACGAGAAGGTATTTCCGTTTCAAGTATCCTCCCAAAAAGGTAGAGCGTGGAAGTAAAGGTAAAATTAGTTTCCACCTTTAAAAAGTATTTGCCCCCTGATAACCAGGGCGGTGAAATTTCGTGCTCTCTCAACGATTCAGCCACGATTTTTGACCTCATCAAAGCATTAAAGCTTCCCTCAGATATGCCCCTCTTTATCCTTAGAAATGGCAATCACGCCCATCTCCACACCGCGTTACAAGACAATGACCAGGTAACCATTTTGCCTCCGGTAACCGGAGGATAATCACTCCCCGAAAATCCCGATCACGATTTATCAACGCGGTAGATAAAAAAATCAGTGCCCTCTTTCACCAACTGTGAGTACTCCGGAACATTAAAGATACTGCTTATTGCCTGAGGTTCTAAAAAAAGCGGTATGAGCCTTCGGGCCGGTTGATCAAGCCGTACCAGGAGATCCCCTCGCTGAAGGGTATATTCTTCGTTATGTTCGCTAATGGAGTAATCAGAATAGTTCTGGCCCGGGCCGGCTATTACGGCCCTTCGACTCATAATCTTTTTGATTCTAACGGGAACTACGGCTGGTTGCTTTGCCACCTCATAGTTGATGTGGTGTCGCTCGAGGAAATCTTTCATGAGCTCCTGATGGACGGTGACAAGGTAGAACTCCGGGAAACTGAGAGAGGAATGGTACTCCACCGCCCCATGATAACGGAAAGAAAGTGTAACCGGCTCATTAGTTTCAAGCTTGCGGAGCGGTATGGCAATCTGGGGATGGTTCTCGTCAGGAACATAGGCAACATAGCGGTAAAGGGGGCCCTCTCTTTGCTGGTCTTTCCACCGTAGCCGCGCATTTCGGGAAATGCTTATAATCTCTGTGCGGTGCGTGCGGCAGCATTGCAGAAACGAGGTTATGCAAAGATACTGCTTGGCAACCCGCTCGCGGATGTTTCGCGGCGTGGGATACCTTCCCGTGGAAGGATCGAGCCGGCTTTCAAGAAGAAAGGAAAATGCTCCCATCATCCCGGCCAGATTGCGTAAATTTCGGAGTGAAAGTCCGCCGTGGGTGATAGTTTGATGAATGTTAGTGATCTCTCCGATGTAGCGCTGCGCCGAAAGTCTCTGAGCCTTGACCAGTGCGATAATCTCAGGAAGGAGTTGCTCGAAGCTAAAAGCCCGGATCTCACTATCTACATTTGGGTTATTCGCTGCTTCAAACTGAGCCTCAAAATCAATCAGAAATCCCTGCCTCGCTAAGGTCTTTTTTTTAAGTATTGCTGACTCATGAACATCAAGCACAACCTCCGGCTTCCACGTGTACAGGGTATCAATGATGGTCCGGGATTCCGGTTCAGAAAGAATCGTAAAGTTGGTACTCAGATTAACACCATTACCATTGACCCGGCGATTTGAATTCCTCCCATCCGGATTGCTGTTGGGAATGAAAATGAAATTCATATCCTCAAGGTATGACCTCAGTCCACCCGCAACAATGTCCCGTGCCAAAACTAAGAGCGCTTCTGCTCCGGATGGCTCCATCCCGTGCTGAGAACCGATAAGCATCACGGTCATCTTGTCGTGAGAGGAATGGCCGGATGTAAACTGATTTATTTCCTTGGAGACAAGCAGTGCCTCAACCGGGCTCCCGAGGGCAGATTTCCCAATGGTTACCTTTTCAGCGACATCGCTTCGATCCGAAAGTTCCTGAAGAAAACCAGAAATTTCCGGGGAACTGGTAAGCTGAAGGTAGTTGCTTTTTTCCAGTTCGGTCAGAAGTAGCGCCGGTTTGAAGATACAACCAGCCAGCGTAAGCAAAACCAGAAAAAACACTCCCGCAATTAGTTCTCTTTTTTTATCATAATTTCCCATTTTATTCAGACAACTTTTGGTTTGAAAGGAATTAGGGATTGGAAATTAGAGGTGTGGGTTAGGGATCTCCAATGGTGGCTTCTGACCACTCCAAAGCCTCAGCTTCCCGCACTTCATCTTGGGCCATTTGCTGGTAAGCAGCTTCGATCTCCGGCGTTAGCACATAAGGCCGTACCAAATCTTCAATAAATCGGCTAATGCGACGCTGGCCAATAACTTTATGAAGGCCTTCATAAACCCTCTCGTCCACGGTAATAGTTAGCTTTTTTTGCATGGTTCTGACTCCTCAGATTTATACGTATTTAATACGTATTTTAAAATCAACCGTAATAAATGTCAAATGGAATGACTCAATTTACCGCTCGGTTTGGGTGCGGACAAGGAGTGTGGAGGCTGGTTCACAGAGGCGGCCTTCGCGGCGGGCCAGTTCCGCCTCAGTGAGGACAATACGGAACGAAAGGCTGAAGAAAAGTATCTATACGTAAAAGTTAAAAAATCTCAAAATGGTTTGGTAAAGCGGAATTACCTATTGGGCTGTTGCTTGCCAAACCGGACTCTGGACCTTCACATTCATCCCTACTTGCGAAACCCTGTCAGGAATAGCGTTTGGGTCGGTAACACCCCAAACTACTACAATATAGTTCCCAGGTTGTGGGAAGGTGTAGGTGCACTCATTATCGGTACTATACTCTTCCATGACGACCCAGGGAGAGATCCCGTAATCAGCACTACAGAAGAATCGATAATAAATTGTCTCGGAGCTGGTGGCGTTAGCAGTGAAGGTTAAAGGGACATTAGGTCTGGGAGTTTCTGTGGTTGCAACCGTTAGTCCTAAGAATTGGACGTTATCGTTTTCTCTGCCAACTTTTACCCTCATCCCGGCTATGGGAACATGAACCGGAATATTGTTCGGATTATCAGTAGCCCAGGCGACGACGACATAATTACCTATAGTAGGAAAGGTGTAGGTACATGAATGAGTGGCTCCGAAATCTTGCATGGCTACCCAGGGAGATGCTCCGTCGTCGGGCCGATACCAGAACTTATAATTAACACTGTCGGGACTGCCTGGGCCGATGCCCTCAACAGTAAAGGTGATTCCCTCATCGAAGAACGGACTTGATGAGCTCGCGGTTATCTCCGTAAACTGAACGATCGGGACTGATAACTCTCCTGCATCCCACTGCGCCAGGGGGGTTGACATTTTCCACGTGGTGAGATCGACATAGGGTGTCTGGCACACATGCTCCGCTGAGGTTGTCGTGGCAAGATCGTTCAGGGAAACCCCAGCGGTCGCAGCCTTTCGGCAAAACTCGGAGATTTTATTGATTACATAGGGAAAGTTAGACCCAATAAGAGTATATGCATGTCCCCCCATGACGGTCACGATCGCTTTGATTCCCTTAGTCCGATTAAAGGTCTCGATCTCGCTATCGGGCAAAAAGCCATCGTGGATCGCCTTTATTCCCAGCCAGGCCGGCCAATATGCTGCGCTTTCAAGCACGCTTCCGTCAGGATGAAATTGAGAGAAAAACTCATTCCTGAGGATACCTTCGGTAAACATGTTTGCGGCAGGACTCGGGTAGTACGTACCAGGGCTATAGAGGTGTTCGAAGATATCACTGTACTTAATTGAACTCACCCCATCTGATTGAATCACTCCTTTAATATTGTAGCGAGAATAGTCAAGGGTGGTAGTTTCGGGAGTATTAAACCGCAACTGCATCGCTTTTACTGAAATAAATGAGCCGTGAGAGATGCCGTAGAGAATCACCGGTGTTCCCTCGGTAATCAGTGCTCTTGCAACTGGTAAAGAATCACCCTCATAAGGATTATAGGTGAGACACCCATTAGAGAGCTGATCGATCATATGGAAGATGTTAACGGCATTGCCGGTTTCCGGATCACCTGGGTATGCTCCTGCCGGGGTGAAATCATGGTGACGGTTCCATCCCTGTGAGTAACCGCTTGCCTCATAGTTATAGAATAATACGCTGAATCCCTCTTGCACGAGTCTGCTTGCCAGAATTCGGTATGGTAGGGAGGAATAATCAACCGATACCGGCGTATCAATCCGGGCACCATGCCCGGGGCTGATAATGACGAGAGGGGTTAGCAACGTTCCTTCCCTCTGCTTGATGCCATCACCTCTGATAAACCAGCCCCGAATCTTATACTCTGACATAGATCCGGGAACTACATATCTTCCCGTGTTCGCATCATAGCGAAGCAGATAGGGGGATTGGGCCGCGATTTGCTCATCTGATGTTCCTGATGAAAAAGGGGGAAGCCCGGTCTTCAAAGCGTCCACGACAACCGTTTTTTTTGACTCCACTGCTTGACTGGCTGGCACGGTAAATTCCACGGCGTAGGTACGGGGGTTAGTCGCGGAATCAAGGAGGCTTATTTCCTCTCCCGTTAAATTTCCCGGTCTCATCATTTCACGGATGTCATTGATAACGGTGATCGGTTTATCTACCTCCCATAAGCCGGCTATCATCTTAATCCACTCATTGCGAACGATCGGGGCCAAAAAATCCCCTTTCCACAATTCCCAAAATTGACGAATATCCTCGTCCTTGAAATCATTTACCGGATCACTCAGTCCGGTATCTCCTCCATTAAAGTCCAGGAGCGTCGTACCGGCTTGCTTGACCCAGATATCAAACAAAGGATAGCCCGCCTCCGGTGGGAAAAGGAAATCGGTAACACCGGCAATGGGTGAATACGTTTTACCGTCACATTCGATTTGGAGATAGCGGGTGGATGAAGCTCCGGGGGGTTGCCGATCAGGAGGACTCGCAGCGTCGAGGGTTACTGGAATGGCGAATATGAGTGCGGTGAATGTCACCGAAATAAAAAGTGTTTTAATTTCTCTTCCTGTTCTTTTCATTGTTCCTCTCCTTGAGCATCGGCGTTTTGTCAAAACTTCTCGATCTTCAGTCAGGATGGGACGTTGTTGAAAACTTACACTTTTAAAACAATACCGATTATCTTGCTTTCCCGCAAAATTTGGGGGTGAAGAAGGAAGCATTAATTTTCAACAACGTCCCCTAACTTATTTACTTAATAAGGACCTTCCCCGCACCAATGCTCCAAGCCTCATTCATGGTAACTTTTTTTACCTGGTTGTATTCATCACTGTCTCGATTGCTCCTCAGTCCATGAAAACAACTGGCACATTTTCTCCCGATGCAGCACCCCAGAGAATGCCCTCCCGGAGTTGGAGAGACTTAACATCTTAAAAAGATAGACTGGATCGGCTATAATGTCTTTGGAGCAATATACCAATCACAATAAAAATTAAACCAATTACTGAAGATGGTAATATTTTTTCTCCAACAACAAAGTGGATTACCAGAAGTGAGAAGAAAGGAACCAAATAAATAAAATTTGTAATTTGTGCCGTTGTTTTGAAGAGTTGAAGCGCCTTTAGCCATGTTAGGAAAGTAATACCCATTTCAAACAAACCCACATACACTCCTCCCAAAATGCCTAGTGCTGGGGGGATATGTATTCCTTGGAAAAGCAACTTTGCTACCATCACAAGAATAAAGCCAAAGAGAAAATTAAGGAATAACTTTATTGTTTCATCACGAGCATCTTTTACATTATATATCCAGTATAAGGACCAAATTATGGAACTTCCCACCGCTAACGATACTCCCAAAGGATTAGTAAGTCGAAATCCCAGAATATCGCCCCTTGTCGAGATGATAAAAACACCGGTAAAACTGATAAATATTGCAAGAAGGTTTTTGATATTCACTTTTTGCTTGAGTAGAGGTATTGATAGTAATAAAAGTGTTATTGGCCAGATAAAATTTAAAGGCTGCGCTTCTTGAGCTGGAAGTAATGAGTAAGCCTTAAATAAAAAACAATAATAAAGAAAGGGGCTTAGGAATCCGAGTAACAGGGAGCGGAGATAATCATTCTTAGAAAATGTCTTGAGTAAATGAATTTTTTTCTGAAAAAGACAGATTATGAATAAAGTGAGTGTGGAGACGAAGGAAGCAAAAAATAATAGGTCAAGATAATTTAGATATCGCAATGAAATTTTGAAAGCAGAGGCGACCGTCGACCACAGTAATACTGTGATAATTGCATAAAGGAATGCCTGTTTTTCTTTTTCCATTGCCAGTTTTTTTGTTGAACTATCTTAGTTTTTTAAACCTTCTAAAATGACTTATGGTTAATTAACTCACTATTGTTCATATATAAAAATTTATCCTCACGTCAATAGAAAAAAACAAACTAACCAAAATTACTTTAATGAATTCAGATGCAACATTATTACTTCATAAGTTTTGAAAGGATGGTTTCATGTCAGAAAATTTGATTGAAGACATAAAAGTGGCTAAGCAAGTTTACTCTCAACGTGGTTTTCAGCACCGAGTGGGCTACGGTAATAAGCCTGCGATTATTAATGTCGATTTAGCGAATGCCTGGACTCGTGAAGGGAGTGCCTTTACTTGTATTGGAATGGAAGAGGTTATTGCTAATGTGTGTAAATTGCTTCGAGTTGCCCGAAGTCGTAATATTCCAATCTTTTATACAACGACTGCATATGATTTCTCGATGAAGGATGCAGGTTTATGGGTTAGAAAAATACCTGCCCTTCGGGAGTTACAGATTGAGAGTGAGCGGTGTGAAATCGATTCAAGATTAGAGCGAAGAGACGGGGAAATAGTTATAGTAAAAAAAATGGCAAGCGCATTTGCTGGTACTGGATTGGATTGCATGCTAACGAGCCTTGGGGTAGATACCGTTATTGTAACTGGGGTCACCGCTTGCACTTGTGTTCGCCATACCGTTGAGGACGCTATTACAAGGGGATTTAGGCCAATTATTCCCGAGGGAACCGTAAGCGATCGGATCCCTGGTGCAGTTCAATGGAACCTCTTTGATATCGATGCAAAGTTTGGAGATGTAGAACCGTTAGAAAAAGTTTTAGATTATTTGGAACAGATTCTAGTTTAAAAAGTTTCTTTTTAGAGAGGTAATTAATTTTCAAAAATTCCTCTGAGAATTTTTCAAATGTTTTATAGTAAAAAAAATGATCTTTACTAATTAAACTACTGAATTTAAAGCCTTGCTATAGTAGTTAAATATCTTAACTAGTTCATATTAATAAAGTAGTGAAAACCATAAAGCACATTTTTGCAGTTGACTCGCATACGATGGGAGAGCCAACTCGTATTATCATAGGAGGGATTGGGCCAATTCCAGGAGCGACTATAGTTGGTAAACGGCAATTCTTGATCGATAATTTTGATCATATCCGAACGGCTCTAATGCATGAGCCTCGTGGTCACTGCAACATGTTCGGAGCAATTATTCTCGAACCGACTAACCCTAAAGCTGATTTGGGAATCGTTTTTATGGATTGCGGCGGATACCTAAATATGTGCGGACATGGGAGCATTGGTGTTGTTACTGTAGCCCTAGAAATGGGTATCTTGGAACAGGAAGCACCGATTACAAAAGTTACTCTCGACACCCCAGGGGGATTAGTATATGCACGTGCTGAGATTGAAAATGGAACAGTAAAAAGCGTTACAATACAAAATGTTCCATCATTCATTTTCAGAGAAACTCTACCGATTGAAGTCCCAAGGATAGGGACTATCCCGATTGATATTGCTTTTGGAGGTAACTTTTGTGCATTAGTTGCAGCGAGTGATCTAGGTCTTGAACTAGAGCCGGCAAATATGTTTAAGCTTATTGAAATGGGCAGCCTCATTTTGCAAAGTGTAAATAAAATTGTAGTGAGCCACCCAACAAAAAGCCATATCCAGACAATCGATTTGGTGAAAATTTACGGACCAACCAAATCCGCCAAAGCTGATGAAAAAAATATCGTCGTTTTCGGTCATGGTCAATTCGATCGATCTCCGTGCGGCACAGGAACTTGTGCAAGAATGGCAGCTTTATTTTCTAAAGGTAAACTGAAATTAGGACAAGAGTTTATCAACGAGAGCATAATTGGCACCACTTTTAGTGGCCGGCTTATTGATGAAACAATAGTAGGCAATATAAAGGCGGTTATTCCTGAAATAACTGCTAGGGCATTTATAACAGGAATTCAGCAATTTGTGATTGATCCTGCAGATCCGTTAAGGTATGGTTTTTCAATATAAAAACTCATACCCTTTTAAGTTTATGGAATGCTACAAGCAAGTTTTAACAGATGAAAAAGAATCTCTCCTTAAAAAGATATGAGATTTTTTCCTAAACAACCACACTACATGGTTTTGTCAGTACCCATAGTCAAAAAGCAAAGATTTCTTGCCACTATCTTGCCACTATCTTGCCACTATCTTTAATAACTTGACTCAAGTTTTGCACCCCAAAACATAACTTAGGGGAGTAACAAATGAGTTGACTGCAACTAGGAGAATTGAATGAACAAATAAAAATGCACGAAGATTGTCATTTGAGCGAGTATGGTCATGCTTTATTAAGTCGAAAAGTATTTTGTACTGTTCCAGATCGTAATCAATTTGTGGTTCAGATTTATTTTTTTCTTCTCTTGAATCCTTCCTGTCAGAGCAATCCATACTAAAACCTCCCTATAAAACCTTCTTGGCCCCGCCTTTCCCAAGGGGTTGTTATGGTTGACCACTACTGAATTCGTCGGACACCATCCTTAATTCCTATGCTCGCTCCTCAGCTCCTTTTGAGGATTAAGAGAAGAAATTATGTGGGGCATCCCTAAGTAGCTCAGCAAGTCTTACAACTATTAAAATATTTAAGGAGTGTCCCTCGATGTATTCCTTCATTTATTTTCCTCAAGAATTACCTTATAAGGGATTTAGAAATTTGTAGTTCTTCAAGTCTATCTATTCCAATTTCAACGTCACCAACTCCCCAGTGTTCTATGTTAGAAACATCACGGACATAGTCAGATGGGTTTTCTCAAGTTGTTTTAGAACCAACGTTCCGTTCGTCTTCCCTGTACGGCCCCAATTCCCGTCTTATCACTCAGATCTTCCCTAAAAGGTTATTTTTTTATCAAACCGGTTAAACCTACAAGGAATATTGTCGTTAGAATCCATCCCGCGAAAGTATGGATGATTAAGTAAACTCGCAATAATTCACCCGAGGTAAAGTATCGAAAGTATTTATCTCCTTTTTTCGCGTTTGGTAGCCAGTGATTCTTCATGTTGAGATTTATAACAGGGAAAAATGCGTCTATAGAATAAATCCAATAACTAAACTTAGGATAATTTGGCGAGATTATTATTTTTTCTTTTATCGTGCTGGGAGATATATAGGTGTCTGTTTTTGAGGGGGTCATGAGTTCGTGATAATTACCCAATCCAAAACATATCCAGCCTAAAACAATGATGGCAAACATCCACCGAAGCGCACAAAAGGGCCTATAACCATAACCGATAGTGCAACCAAGGAAACGATGCCACAACTTCTCAAAAAAAGACATCTGGGAAATGAACGACGCGTCTTTGTTCTTTTCAATGAGTACTTGCTTGGCATCCTCTTCTCTACCTTCTTTTATGTACACGAGGGCCAGTTGCTCGTATGATTGCGGATAGAAACGATCCGAGGGTTGTAATCTTATCCACTTTATCCTTGCCTTTACATCTATATCTTTCAAAGTTCGACTATCAAATTCATCAAATACCAATCCTTTTAACCAAAGATTATTTTGAGAGGGCCAACTCCTTTCGTCATCCCAAATTGCGCCAATCTTGGCATAGCGCAGGTCAAGGGTTGTCAATTCAGGCGATACAAGGTCAATCCATTTTAAGTGATTAGCAATTTTTGCGCGAGCGAATCCCACTTTGCCCCTTATCTTGGCAGACATGAATGAGGCTTTACCTCTTATTTCGCTCTGTTCGATCAACAATGCATGCTTATCCTTATCTTCAGTGGAAAAATGACCTCTTGAACAAATCAGATCCTGTCCAATAAAGGAATTCATCAAACTGATTTCTCCGGTAGATTGAAAGCCATCACGCAGGAAGATGCTTCCATTTACCCTGATGCCTTCTGCTGAAATGCTTTTGGCCCCTTGATTAATGAATTGGCTTCGATCACATTCAAAATTTCCGTCAACTCGCGCCATCGCTAAATTAACTTCTCCGCGCGACTCCACATCACGAAGGAACAAGCTACCTCCAATTTCAGCGCCCTGCAAAAATAGTGATTGTCCCTTTTCATTTATTAATTTGGCACCTTCACACTGCAACATTATATCAATTTTCGCTTCATGCAGCCTTAAGCCACCTATCACTACAGCTTGATCAAATATAATCCCACCATCAATCTTCGCTGCATCAGCGCAAAAGGCAAAATCAGTTTTGTTTTTCTTTAAATGGCCGCCCATGCATTCGATGCGTCCTTTTATGATTGCGCCTCGGAAATCCACCATCTCTTCGGCACGGAAGTTTTTGTTCATTATCACATTGCCGTTAATTTTCACAAACTGCGCCAACAACGCTGCTAGTGATTCTGCACCAAGAAAATGTGAATTGGCGCATTGAAGATCCCCACCGATATTTGCACCGTTAAGTTCAATAGTACCGGCAGATTTAAATCCATCATTCAATAGAATACTTCCCCCCACAGTCAAATGATCAGCGGTCATCGTTTGCTTGTTTTTATTAATCAGGTGGCTGCCCTTGAGATCCAAGTTGCCCTTGATTGCTGCGTTTATTAAATGGATATTCCCCTGAATCATGCAGTTCCGTAAGATCAGGCTACCGGTCATTTTGACGGCATCTGCCACAATTGAACCGGTATGTGAATGAGTAATCCCTATATCCTGCATTTCGGCATGTCTTAAGTAAATATCTTCAGGAATTGAACAATAATCAAGAATTATGGGAAACGGTATTTTTAGGGAAAACAAATAGACCCTCTCCACAATCCGTGCCCCAGTGATGGCGATGCCTTGCTGACCGACTAAGGAGGCAGCCTCACCATCGCGGCAGAGCCACGCTATACGAGAAGCCTTGATTACTCGGTCTTCACCCCATTTGCTCGATTCTATCACATTTCGATCACCTATGTTTCCCGCACTAAAATCTATTGGTCTTGACATTGCTACCATGGAAAATAGTATTGTTTCCGCTTTTGTAAGTGTTCCGAATTCCTTTTCTGCTAACTCAATCAGCCTGTTGGGGTTCGCATTCATGGCACACACCTCACATCTTGGCAGAATAGTGAAAACAAGTATTATGCAAGATGAAACTAATATTTTTTTCATTCTGTGATTGTTTTTCTGCACATTAAAGCGAATTTTAATTCGGGAATTCGGGAGAACCTCAACCATACTTAATTCCTATGCTCGCTCCTCAGCTCCTTTCGAGGATTAAGAGAAGAAATTATGTGGGGCATCCCTAAGTAACTCAGCAAGTCTTACAACTATTAAAATCGTCAGGAGGGGACGTTGTTGAAAACTTACACTTTTAAAACAATACCGATTATCTTGCTTTCCCGCAAAATTTGGGGGTGAAGAAGGAAGTATTAATTTTCAACAACGTCCCCTAACTTAATAAACATATAATGATAGGCTTAACCTGCGAGCAACCGCAGCGAAAGACTTTGGAGTCCCGCAAAACGCTCAAGCGGTTGCTCGTCAGGTTGAACCCTCTGTTAGATGTCTCACTCGAAGCGACTTTTTCCACAATTCCAACACTCCGTGAACTGTCCTTCGATGTCTTCACCACATGATTTACATTCCCAATCTTTAGTCGCATCAGTTTCTGATGAGAGTGCCTCTTCTACAACATGACTTGCTTCCGAAAACTTATCATCGTCAACGCATAGTTGTGGCCAGCATTCAATTGGAGGGAGTTCACCGACTGCACCGGCGAGAAATTCGTTTTTGATCCAGCACTCGATCCCGCGCCCTTCCAAGATATTCTTAATGAGGCTCACAAGAGCGATATTTGGGGCACTGTAAACCGTCTTCATTTTACCCTGCCGTCATACTGAGACATCTAATTAGGAATTAGGGGACATCCTATATTCCCCCTGTCAAGCAAAAAGTTTGTGTATAAAAAATTCATGAATATCAGCGAGGTAAAAACTTTATCCTCTTTTTGACATACTTCTTCCCTTGGTTCTGACAGAACCGTGAAAAGGTTCGGCGAGTCTCTCACCTGGAAATGAACTTCTACCTGATCGTTATCATTATCCGGTATGCCACGGTTAAGCGACGAAGGGTCATGGGGTCGTGTCTACGCTCTTGACAAATTATATATTTTGTGAAATGTGTAGACCTGACCCCCTATGGTTTT
>JAZDOO010000367.1:0-5337 GCA_043798555.1 Pseudomonadota bacterium
GAGGACAATGCGTCCTCCCATGGAGTTTAACGGATTGCCCAGGCCCAGCACGTTTAGGCATCCTCCTGTTTTGGGTGAGCATACAAAAGGGGTATTGGCTGAATTGGGATATACAACTCAAGAAATCGAAGAGTTGGAAAATCTGGGTGTAATCGGTGTTCCAATAGCAAGTATGTTGGAAAGGCAAGAGGTAGAGGCAGGCCCACCTGTTACCATAGATTTAGGAAAAGGAGTTAAAAAACGAACTAAAGAAAAAACGAGTCCCGGCAACTGAGAAAAGTTGAAGCCAGTTCAACTGAAGAACAGAAGAATGAGGTGGTTTCAAAAGTCGCTTGCTGTTCATTGAGCCGGTTTTAGCAGGGACAGTGGAGTCGACTTTCAAGGAAGAACAACAGTGGAGTAAAGGAGGGGTAAAGAATGGCAACATTTCCGAGCTTGGAGTGGTTCAAGGAGTACCAAAAACTTTTGGAGCAAGATGAGGAGTCCAGAAAATATTATCGCTGGTTTAAGGGATCAATTATCTTCAGAATTAATCAACAATGCTTTTTGTTGAAGTTTGATAATGGAATTGTCGATTTATCAGAAGGATATGGGGCTTATGACATTCTGATAAATGGTTCATTGGATGCGTGGAAAATTTTGCTTAATGAGGACAAGACCATTAACAGACTTTATCGAACCGGGGGTTTGGAGATTCGTGGGAATCCTATAGAAATTATGAAGAACTGGAGATCGTTCTTTTACATCACGCAGTGCCTCAAAAAGGTGGAGATCTGAAATAACAGGAGGTGGTGGAAATGCCCTATTTTTACGTTGACGGTTTCAGAGGTTATTATGAGGTTGAAGGAGATGGGAGCCCCCTTATAATGATACATGGGGCAAGTCAAGACACCCTTTCCTGGCACGACAATATTCCATACTTCTCAAAGAATTACAAAGTATTTGCTATAGATCTCCCGGGCCATGGAAAATCTGCCTTGATGAAAAAACAGCCAATTCGAACAAATAAAGAATTTGCGGATTTTATGTGGACTTTCATTGAAACTTTGAAAATCCGAAAACCTGTTCTCATCGGGCACTCCATGGGAGCTGGAATTGCGGTTTCGGTATCCATCGATCATCCTGATGCCATCAAAGCTGTGGTTGCTATTGACGGAGGCGCTGCGTTTTCTGGTCCTACGGGCGTATCCTATCAGCCCGAACTACTTAAAAGTGTCGAGGTTAATCCGACTGATTGGTTTGAGACTATGTTTCTTTCCCTGGTGGGGCGGACAACGCCTATCGCTAAAAGGGAGGAGATGGCTTTTGATGTAACTCGATGTTCTCCATATGTAGCCTTCTGTGATCTTCTTACATATGCATCTCTCAATCTTAATGGAAGAATTGATCAAATAAAAGTTCCAATCTATTATATCACAGGAGAAGACGATTGGTCGACAACCCCTGATATGGTTATAGAAACCAGTAAGAAACTAAAAGTGAAAACCGAGGTAATAGTTCTCCGAGGGATAGGTCACATCCCTCACTGGGAGCAGCCCGAAAAATTCAATGAAGCATTGGAGTCGGTATTGAAAAAGATTGGTTAGGTTTAAATTTACAAGCCTAAGAGTTTCCTAACGAGGAGGATTTAATGAAGAATTACACGTTGATACCAATTCACATTGGTAAGTTCAAAGCGGACTTAGGAATCATGACCTATCGCATGAATTATGGAATCCGGGAATGGCTGCCAATGATTAGCTGGTATGTCAAGGGAGCTGAAAAAAACATACTCATCGACACCGGTATATCCTCTAAGGCAATGGCTTGCTATACGGAAACACCCGTGGAGGACTTCGTAGATTTCGAAGAAGGGCTAAGAAAGGTGGGCATTACTCCGAATGATGTGGATTTCGTTATTCAAACGCACCTTCACTTTGATCACGTTGGGAACACATATCGGTGCAAGAATGCCCGTGTAATAGTTCAAAAGTCCGAACTTGAATTTGCTCTTTCTCCACACCCGATGCAAGGTTATCTTTACGACCCCCATCTTTTAAACGATCTCCGCTTTAGAATAATTGATGGCGACCAGGAAATTCTGCCCGGGATCGAAGTCATCCATCTTCCTAGCCATACCCCTGGGGTACAAGCGGTTTCTGTCAGTACGATAAAAGGAAAAGCTGTGATCAGTGGAATGTGCTGCATTGGAGCCAATTTTAACCCTCCGAAGCCGGAACGAGAGCCTCAAACGCGCCATTACTGGAAGGTAATTCCCCCGGGAAACTTTATTAATCTTTATGATGCCTACAATAGTACATTAAGACTGAAGGGGATTGCTGATATTTTGATACCCCAGCACGACCCATCTCTTTTCGATGTGAAGGAAATTCCTTCGTAAGCAAATAGGAGGCGCTGAATGAAGAACCCGGAACAAGATGAGATTAGGGAGATTTATCAGGTTTATCAGGACTATTATGGCCACATTCCCGATTGGGTCAAAATGATGGGGGATAAGAGACCTGACGCTCTATATCATTACTACCAATTAAGGAAGATAGGGGTTGAAGACGGTGTTTTACCGAGAAAGGTAAAAGAGTTGATTCTGATCGGAATCAATTTGGTGCGTCGCTATGAGACGGGTTTGGAACTCCACATCAAAGGGGCATTGGATGCTGGGGCTACAGTGGAAGAGATTTGTGAGACTATTGTTACGGCCATGGTCGCTGGGGCAGCCTGTGCAATGATAAGTGGTCCCAGAATCCTCCTAGAGGTGCTCGAGAAGAGAAAGGTAGGTAAATAATGAACAATTTTTTTGAAATGAGCAATATCTTCATGTTTCAGTTACCCCGCAAAATTATTTTCGGCAATGGGGCAATAAGTAACATTGGACAGGAGGCCGCAGCAACTTTTACAGAAAGAAAAGTCCTCATGATTACTGATAAGGGTGTAATCAAAGCTGGGCTAACGGAGGAAGCGGTCACGTCTCTCAAAAAGAATGGCTTTGATGTCCTTGTTTTTGATGAGGTTGTCCCTGATCCACTTATCAGTATAGTTCTAAAAGCTTCTGCATTTGCCAGGAAAGAAGGGGTAAACATAATATTCGGAATTGGCGGAGGCAGCTCTATCGATACAGCCAAAGCCGTTTCCATTATGGTTCCTTATGAAGGTGACATTTTTGACTGTTTAGGGATCAACCGGGTTAAGAAACCAGGACTTCCCAAGATGTTTGTGCCTACTACAGCCGGGACGGGAAGCGAGCTCAGCCATACGTTTATCCTCACGGATGATAAAAGTGGTGATAAAATAACTTCTTATAGTCCTTACACCTTTTCCGACTTGTCAATCATTGATCCTACTCTGACCCTGAATCTCCCTCCCAAAATCACCGCAGAAAGTGGCATGGATGCTTTTTCCCATGCTTTAGAATCATTTGTAACGATTAAGGCCAATCCGTTGTCCGATCTGTTTTCTTTGCGAGGCATAGAGCTCATCTCAAAACACCTTAGGAAGGCCTACTCGAAGGGAACGCATAGCCTTGATGCTCGTTATGCCATGTGCTTTGGGGTGTGTATGGGCACCATGGCAGTCCGTAGCAGCGGTGTGGGAGCCGTTCATGCCACCTGTTATCCACCCGCGATGAAGTACCATCTAAGTCATGGCCTCGCTATCTCCCTAATGATGCCTTATATCATGGAATACAACCTCATCAGCAATCCCGAGAAATTCGCAGCCGTTGCCTCTGCAATGGGCGAAAAGGTGGAGGGGCTTTCCACCTACGATGCAGCCCAAGTAGCTGCCAAGGCCGTAAGACGACTACTGGGGGACTTAGGACTTCCGCTAAGGCTTCGAGATGTTGGGGCCAAGAAGGAAGATTTCCCTGAATTTGCAAGGATCGTAGTCAAAAGATATGCGCACCATCTAGCCAATAATCCAAGAAATATTGGTGAGCAGGATATCATTGGTGTCTACGAATCAGCCTGGTAAAAGAAAAACGGAGAATGTGATTGATCTGAACAAATAATTCTGAGTGGAAGCACGATGTGCCAATCGGACCTAAAGAGTCTTTAAAGGAGGTGATGCTCAGGTTTTTCAGGAACAGAGAAAGCTCAGGTTGGGAATAAAATTGAAAGGAGGAAGGAAAATGAGATTTTGCAAAACATTGATCATTTTAATTGCCACGATGTTGTTATTATTTGTAGGAAAGAGTGCGAAGGCCGAAACTCTACAAATTGGTATTATTAATCCGTTGTCAGGACCTGGCGCAGAATGGGGCTTGGGGGCTCTCCGAGGAGGTGAGATGGCGACGGAAGAAGTAAATGCAAAAGGTGGCCTAAAAGTTGGGGGGAAAACCTACAAAGTCGAACTTCTTCCATATGATGACAAGTATACAGCCAAAGAAGGAGTAGCGGCGGCCGAGAAATTGGTCTACAGGGATAAGGTTAAATTCATTTTCGGGGGGGTTAGCTCTGCTTCTCTTCTCGCCTTTCAGCCGATTACTGAGAAGGAAAAGGTGCTTGTCTTGTGTAATTCCTTTACAGACCAAGCTCTCTCACCCCAGAAGCCATTTACTCTCAGGGTGCTTATGACTTCCGTTGAAGGAATTCCCCTCATGGCAGATTGGGTACTCAAAGAGTACCCAAAAATAAAAAAGGCACTTTCATTTGCACCAAACGATGCGAGTGGGTATGCTGGTGTCAAGGATTTTGAAAAAGCTTTCAAAAAGCACGGGATTGACCTCCTCTCAAAGGAGTACTATGAGCGTGGAACAAAAGATTTTTCGCCGTTAGCCACAAGAGTTCAAATGTTGAATCCTGATGTGATCGCTATGACGAATGCCCCTACTTCGGACTCTGCTTTAATGGTGAAACTATTGAGAGAGATGGGAAGCCAAACCTTTTTTGTTGATTGTGTTAGCCTGGATTACAAACAAATGGTACAAATAGCTGGGAAGAAAGCCGCGGAAGGGTATATGTGGGGTGCATTCCACGATAATAATGATTCTAAAGTAAAGGAATTTAACGAAAGGTACAAAAAGAAATATGGTATGGATATAACTACCTTTCAATACCCCTCTTTTTACCAAGCCTTTAAAGCTTTCTATTATGCAGTCGAAAAATCACAAAGTCTGGATCCGGCAACAGTACGGGATACGATAAAGTACCGTATACCTGAATTTGAGGGCATCATGGGAAAAATGGAGTTCGGAGGCAAGGAGTTCTATGGTATCGACAACCAATATTATGGTCCGTATTATGCGAGTACAATTCGGGATGGAGAGCAGGTAATTCTCAAGAAGCTGAGATAAAGGCAAGTCGTATCACTTTAGATAGTTCCATTCCAGAGTCATTCTCTCCT
>JAZDOO010000342.1:0-5591 GCA_043798555.1 Pseudomonadota bacterium
TTGAATATGCTGCAAATATCTAAGACTAATGCAGTGGAGGGGTGAAATTATGAATTACGAAGACTTTATGGACATAGTCCGTCGCCGAAGAAGTATCAGATCCTATAAGCCTGATCCAATAAGCGATGAAGAAATCATAAAAAAGTATTGTCGCTTTAAAAACCTCAATAAAAAACGTGTCCCTTAGTAAGGAAAAGTGCTTAGAATTGCTTGTTTGTTTAAGGCCCGGTATCTATTTTGCCGCTTCCTTGATTGCTTCAACAATCTTCACATAGCCAGTGCATCGGCAAAGATTCCCGGAAATAGCCTTTTTAATTTCCAATTCATCGGGATGCGGATTTTTAGCAAGTAAGGCGGTCGCCGACATCAGCATTCCCGGAGTACAATATCCACACTGAATTGCTCCGTGTTCCACGAAAGCCTTTTGGATTGGTGAAAGTTCCTCTCCTTTGGCCAACCCTTCCACCGTGTGGATATCTTTCCCCTCCACCGATAAAGCTAAGGTGAGGCAAGCCAAAACTGCCTCTCCATCCACTACGACCGTGCAGGCACCGCAGCCCCCCATCCCACACCCCTCCTTTGTCCCGGTAAGTCCGATCTCCTCCCGCAGCACCTCCAGCAGGGTTCTGTGAGGACTGATCGTAACCTCGTATGGCTTATGGTTTACCCTGAATCTAACTGATTGTTTCAATGACATTGCCTCCTCTTTCGCAAAATCAGCTCACTTTCGCTTTAGTTAATGCCTCTCTCAGGCACATTTTTGTGAGCAAGGCAGCCATATCTCGCCGGTACCCCGGAGAGGTACCAGTATTAGCCACCGGCTTGGCTGCCTTACGAGCCAAGGTTCCTGCTTCTTCAATCAACGCTTCAGTGACTGATGTCCCTTGCAAAAGCTTTTCCGCCGATTCCACCACAATGGGGCCAGATCCCACCGCTCCCAAGACCACCTTTATAGTTTTACAAACACCATCCTCCATGGTTAAATTAACCGCAACCCCTATCAGAGAAAAATCAATCGCTCCCCGAAGGCGCAGCTTCTTATAGGTATTACCGCTTTTTTCCTTTGGAACTGGAATCGCAATCTCAGTAATCACCTCCCCCGGTTTAAGGGTATTGGGAGCTTTTCCATCCTGGGTGTACAAGGATGGTAAATCACATTGTCTTTCCCCTTTACTATTATTAATGGTAACTTTGGCCCCAAGAGCAATAAGAACCGGAACAGTGTCCGCCGCAAAATAGGCATAGCACTTCTCCCCTCCCTTAACCACATGGCAGACGTTCCCTCCCCTTTTTAGACAGGGCTCAAAAGACTTTCTCCACAAATGAGACTGGTTAAAGTAGAGACACCGCGTATCTAAGGCAATGTTTCCTCCTATGGTTCCCATATTCTTGACCTGGGTAGCAGCCACCGAGTCAACTGCCTGGGCCAATCCTAAAAAATAGCTCTTTATTACCGGCGAATTTTCCAGGGTAGTTAACGTGGTGAGAGAGCCGATGGTTATTTCCCCATCAGCCCGTTCTCCAATTTGGTTTAATCCAGGTATTCTCTTTAAATCTAAAATGTACTTAGGAGTAAAAAGCCTTTGTTTCATAGAAGGCAAAAGGTCAGTGCCTCCTGCTATCACCTTAATTTCTCCCTCGTACTCTTGCAATAATGAACACGCCTCCTCCACTGAGCAGGGGGCTACATACTGAAATTTGGGTAAACGAAGCATGCCTCCTTCTCCTCTCTTATTTTCTAATGCCACTCCCTTTTTTTCTGGAGCGCCTCCAGAATTTTTTCTGGGGTAATCGGAAGCTCTTTAAACCTCACTCCTATAGCATCGTAGATAGCATTGGCAATTGATGGCGCTCCAGCAGTTAACGTTGCTTCTCCAACTCCTTTAGCTCCAAATGGCCCTTCCGGGTGATTCGCTTCCACAATGATTGATTCAGTTACATCTGGTTTCTCAATCACTGTAGGGAATTCATAATTAGTAAATAGAGGATTAAACACCTTTCCTTCCTTAAAAATGACTTTTTCCATTAGTGTGCTTCCCAGCCCCATATGCATTCCCCCCTCAATTTGCCCTTCGACAGTTGTCGGGTTTATAGCCCTTCCCACATCCGCAGCACTCACATGCTTTAGTATCTTGACCTGCCCCGTCTCTATGTTCACCGCCACCTCGACCGCCTGAGCATTGTAGGCATAAAATGCCGTAGCTTTCTTGCTCTGGTATGTTTTTGGATCTATGGGAATAGCGGTGGTGTACCAGGTTGCCTTACCAATAAATTCTCCGCCTTCATCCACAAATGGTATTCCTGATAATGCGGCGGGAGTGAATAAATCCTTTATGGTAAGTGCTACTTGGGGGGACCCCGTAACCAAAATATTTCCGCCTTTTGTTTCCAGATCATCGGGATTAACGTTCAGTATCTTAGCTGCTTTCTCCAAAATCTGTTTTTTCACATTAAGGCACGCTAACCTAACCGCATTGCCATCGTTGAACGTTTGCCGGCTTGAAAAGGCACCATGACCAAAGGGACTGATTTCTGTATCGCCAAACAAAACCTTAATGTTTTCAACGGGTACATCGAGTACCTCAGCGGCGATTTGCGCTAAAACCGTATGGGAACCCTGGCCTAATTCTGTAGCCATGGTTCGAATTTCAATAGTACCATCATGGTGAACTTTTACTGCTGCCTGGGAAGCCGTTGGCGCCAGACTGTATTTGTTCCCCAGTGCTATTCCTTTCCCTGTCTTCCAGGCTCCCTCACCTTCGGTTTTCTTCCCCCACTCGATTGCATCCGAAACTTTTTTCAAACATTCGATTGCTCCAACGCTTTGCATCATTTCGCCCAGGATATTGGTCTCACCTTCTTTGAGAGCGTTTTTCATGCGAAATTCCACCGGATCAAGGCTCAATTTTTCCGCAATCATATCCATATGGGATTCAATTGCAAACAGCACTTCCGGGGAACCAAAACCCCGAAATGCTCCCGAGGGTAGGTGATTCGTATAAACACCATAGGAATCGAATTTAAAATGAGGTGTTTTATACTGTCCGGCAATGCCAAAAAACACATTCCGTACCGTCAGGTATCCCGCCTCTGAATAAGCTCCAGCATTAAGAATGAGTTTTACTTCTCTGGCAGTTATGGTCCCATCTTTCTTGAATCCATCTTTAAGATAGATTACAAAGGGAAACCTTCCACTGGTGCAGGAAAAAACCTCTTCTCTGGTTAAAACTATCTTAACCGGCCGGTTTGCCTTTTGGGCAAGGGCAACACCGATGCCTTCCCCTTTAATCGAGGTCTTGCACCCGAATCCCCCACCCACGTACGGCCCTCTTATTCTTATTTTTGACGGCGATAGCAAAAAAGCGTCGCTTAATTGGCTCTTGGCCAAAGGGAGCGCCTGGTGTGAAGTCCAGACCGTTACGCTTCCATCTGGTTCCACTTTTGCCACACAATTGTGAGGTTCCATGGGACAGTGACTTACCATTGATGTCGTGAATTTATTTTCTAATACATAGTCAGCTTCTTTGAAGCCCTGCTCCACATCACCAACCCGTATGGGGAGGTGATTACAAATGTTTGGTCTTTCAGGGTCTAACTTGGGAGGAAGGACGGGCAATGCTTTATAGTGTGGCAGATCGGAGTGGATAATAACCGAGGGATTGATTTCCATGGCTTCTTCCGGATCAAAAACTGCCGGCAATTCTTCGTACGTTACCTCGATCAACTCTAAAGCTTCTTCGGCTATCTCTAAGGTTTCTGCGGCCACCGCTGCCACAGGCTCTCCAATATATCTCACTTTATCACGAGCCATAATCGGTTCATCATTGAGTCCAAGCCCATATCGTGTATCAGGAACATCCCGCGCCGTAATGACCGCTCTCACTCCGTTCAAACTTTCTGCTTTCTTGGTATCTATTTCGATAATTCTTGCATGAGGATAGGGGCTTCGCAAAATCTTTCCGTAGAGCATCCAGGGTAAAACAAGATCAACACAATATTCTGCTCTTCCGGTGACTTTCTCGATTGCATCGGTCCGAAACACCCTTTTCCCAACCGCAGAGAAATTCATTGTAACCTCCATGTATATTTATAAACAGGATTTTCAGTCTTATTACCCTGTTCTCTTTTTTACAATTTTGACCATAAGCCCTGACGACAACTCACTTTCCCCTCTCCCATTTGTCCAATTACTGTAGCTTATAAATCTACTACCCCGCCGCAAGCAGCGGGGTAGTAGATTCCCTGGATTCCGGCTTCCGCCGGAATGACGAACTCGCCGCAAGCGGCGGGGAATACAACCCGAAGAGATTCAAAATACAAAACCACCTTATTAAAAAACAAGTACTTACATTGCTTTTATGCCCAATTTTAAAAACGTTGGGACAAAAGTGTAATATTATATATTTAAATAATATAGACAAGGGAAAACGGGGAAAATAGTTATTACCTGATTATAAGAGTATGAACGTTAGGCCAACTTGCAATTGCTTTCTTTACTTCGCTAAAATCATCCTTATAGTTAATAAAAGATAGGTGTAACGTTTGAGTCTTATATCTGGAACTCCAGATTTTAAAGAGGCCATAAGCAAAATCAGGGAGGCACAAAAATGAAATATTTTCGGGGATGGACGATGGGATTAGTTTTTTCTTTAAGTTTATTGGGTTGTGCCCCAGTGGTGAAAACTGATTTAAAAAGCTTCAAAGAGAATCCTGAAGCATATCAAGGTAAAGAAGTGATCATTACAACCGATGTAAAGAGTGTGGTGGAGGATCCAGAGTCATATCTGGGAAGAAAAATTGAGCTAAAAGGATTTGTTAAATATAATGGGTTCCGGGGATTTAGTCACTGGAACTTCTTCCTTAAAGACGAAGAGGGCAGGTCCCTTAGGTGCTATGAGCGGGAATATAGAATAGAGGCCTGGATATGGCCGACTACGATACTCAGACGGGCAGAGAGAGAAAATGAACAGCTTACGGTGGTAGGAAAGCTTCAAAAAGGAAAGGAAATCGAGTTAGACTGGGTTGAATACAAAGGGCAAACGATAGATACCGATTACAAACCACCTCAATTCCCGGTTCCTCTTCTTTTTTGGCTCTTATAAAGCTTAATAATTCACGTTCGTACCCCCTATCGGAATATCGAACGGTAGCTGAGGGGGCACTCAATTTTTTACTTTTCCCTCCCAAAATACAGGGCCTTCATCCAACCTCATCGTTGGCACCTCCATTACTGCCCGAGGAATCTCCAGTAATTTTGAAATACCACAGTGGTAAGGAAATAACCCAAAGGCACGTTAACCAAGACTCCAATAGTGAATGCCCAAAAAGGTTTCATTCCGAAAGTAGCCAGGTCCTTGAACCGGGTGGTAAGACCTATGCTCAGGAAACACAAAACAAAAGCCCAGGACCTTAACTTAGCAATTGGTTCGAAGACTTTTGACCGGAGTTCACTCTCCTCCCAGTCTGACTGATAGTAGAGTTGCTTTAGAGCTGCCCTCTGGTCCTTGGTCATTGCCTTGGCCGAAAATTTCTCCAATTCTTCCAGGCTCATTCTCCCTTTAAAAGTAATGATGTTTTTTTCGAAATTATAG
>JAZDOO010000410.1:0-7574 GCA_043798555.1 Pseudomonadota bacterium
CCCAGATAAACCACCCAATGAGAGCGGTAATGATTCCAAATATTATTCCTTTAACACCGCCCGCACTCATGCTCCCTATCCCCGCTGACACACTGGAGAGAACAACAACCCCCATTGCCTGCCCCATCGCCCCTTTGTCAGTCTCGACTTCTTCATATACATTAACATCTAATTTAGAAGCTCGAATAATACGATCTATATAACTGCTCATTGTCCCTTCCTCCTCCTTTTCTTAGTCATTTCAAACTTTTTTTCCATAAAGTTGCCAGCGTATAAAACCTCCAATCAATTTGGCCTCCGTAATAGATTTTCATGAGAGTAAGAGAATAAAAAGATAGGCCGAACCATCATTACGGCAAACCGGCCTATTTGATCTTACGGAATCATGGATACTCCCTCCTCTTGCTGTCCCTGAGTCTCCGGTTTTAATTTAGGATGTTTAGATGAAAGGATTTATAATCTTTAGGTTCGTGTTTACTATCTGTTTATGTTGCATGTCTTCGGTATAAATGATCGCGCTCTTTGTTTCTAAGGCTGAAGATAAAATCAGGCTATCCCAATAAGACCCCCTCTCCTCATTCGCCATAGATTTCCTCACGGCAAAATTTCCACTTCGTGGTATCTATTTCGATGGTGTCGAAGAGGAGTTTTTTCGTTAACTCGTCTTCCGTCTGCACTACCACATCCACAATCTTATCTTTAAACTCTTCGGGAAGTTCGATACGGATAATCCCTTGTTCTGCTTTAACCCTGCTTTTTTTGAATATCATGGTTTCAAGCTCCTAAAAATTCATCGTTTTTAAGATAAATTAAAGACCTAAGTGGGCTAAAAGTCAATAGTTTTCCCCTCAATTTTATTGAGTTTTTCCGAACACCGGACACCCGGAAAAACCACGGTTTCACACTCACACGGTGGAAGTCACTGGTTCAAATCCAGTACCGCCCATCAACAATTCTGAGGGGTTACAGATTTAACGCAAAACTTATTGCGTTACGAATTTCATCCAGTTTTTCTTTAGATAGCGTTGTAATTAATGACCCGATTTTTGATTTTGAGACTGTCTGTATGTGGTCACAATTGATAGCACAATCATTATGCATGCCTTCATGTTGGGATAAAAGCACTTCACTTGGTATGTCTCTTATTGTTGAAGTTACTGGTGCAACTGTAACTTCAACCAGATATTCCAGTATAGAATTTCTGGTCAAAATAACCACTGGGCGCTTCTTGTCTGGACCCTTAAACTTATACCATCTCACTTCACCCCTCTTCATTAATCACCCCATTTCTGTTCTGTCTCCCAAACGTTAAATTCCGTTTTGCCAACAGGATAACGCTCGTATCCTTTTTTGTGTTTTTTTTCAAGCATATTGATATTCACTTGTTTGATAGCATCCTTCAGTGCTTTTCGGGTAAAAGCAGAGCGGGTTGTCTTGAGTCTTTTAACAACATCATCAACGGTTGCAACCAAGTCATCATCTAAAGTCATCTGAATCGTTCTCATTGTGTCCTCCATATCATATAATGTGGATATTTATAGCTATAATAACCCACATCGCCCCTGAAGTCAAATGGTTATGCCATTGCTAATTTCATGCTTCTGTGGCTTTGACGCGTTCTTCCTGCGACATGGCGGCCAGTTGCTCCACTCTTTTCACATCAATTCCCAGTCCTTCGGCAACTCTGGTGCCATATTCAGGTTCTGCCTTGAAAAAGAGTGCTGTTTGGCGCAGTTGAATGCGTTGTTGCGCCCCTTTCAAATGGCCCACGATATTTTTTACCAGATTAGCTCGGTCCTGATCAGTCATCACTTTGCGATACAGATTACCTGGCTGTACGAAGTCATCATCAGTAAGAGTGTAAGCATAGCGGTCTGCCAGGTCAGATAATTCAATTGGCGGCTCCATGGCGTCTGGTCTGGGAGTCGGACCTCCAAAACTGTTGGGCCAATAATTCGGACCTCCGCCACCGTTATTGTCAAAGCGCATGAAGCCATCCCTCTGGTAATTATGCATTGGACAACCCTTGGCGGAATTGACTGGCAGCAGGTGGTAGTTGGCACCGAGACGATGCCGATGAGTGTCGTGGTAACTGAACAGTCTGCCCTGCAGCATCTTGTCTGGAGACGGTCCTATGCCAGGCACAAAGTTGCCGGGAGAGAATGCCGATTGTTCTACCTCAGCAAAATAATTTTCCGGATTGCGGTTTAAGACCATGCGGCCAACGTCAATGGGCGGAAAATCTGCATGCGGCCATACCTTGGTGATGTCAAACGGGTCGAAGCGGTAGGTTTTTGCCTGCTCAGGTGTCATGATTTGTACTTCCAGCCTCCAGGAGGGGTATTCACCCCGGGCGATCGTTTCAGAGAGATCGCGGGTGGCACAGTCGGGGTCGGTTCCTCGCATGCGTTCCGCTTCTTCGCCGGTAAAATTCTTTATCCCTTGCTCGGTTTTGAAGTGATACTGCACCCAGTAATATTCCCCTTTTTCATTATACCACTTGTAAGTATGGCTGCTGTAGCCATTCATGTTGCGAAAACTTCTTGGTGTGCCCCGGTCAGAAAAAAGGATAGTAACCTGGTGGATGGATTCCGGGGTTAACGAGAGAAAATCCCAAAACATGTCCGGATCCTTGAGGTTGGTGGCCGGATTGCGCTTCTGGGTATGAATGAAATCAGGGAATTTTAACGGGTCGCGAATAAAGAAAACCGGGGTGTTGTTCCCGACCATATCATAGTTTCCCTCTTCGGTATAAAACTTCACGGCAAACCCTCGGGGATCACGCTCGGAATCGGCTGAGCCTTTTTCTCCACCAACCGTGGAGAAGCGCACAAAAAGATCCGTCTTTTTGCCTACCTTGGAAAGGAATTTAGCCCTGGTATACCTGCTCACGTCATTAGTGACCTCGAAATAGCCATGGGCCCCGGCGCCTTTGGCATGCACTACCCGTTCAGGGATACGTTCTCGGTCGAAATGGGCGAGTTTTTCGAGCAAATGGACATCCTGCATCAGGGCAGGACCTTTTGGGCCTGCTGTCAGCGTGTCGAGGTCGTTGCCAACAGGTGTGCCGAAATTGCTGGTGAGAATTTTCTTTTCAGTCATTTTGCACCTCCTCTAAAGTTATGGTGTGGGTTGAGCCGTGACATCACTCATGTGATGCCTTCATAATTTCTTTTCCGATGAGTTCTATCGTAGGCTTATTAGTGGCCTTATTCAAGGCAAGAAAAGACATGAAAGTAAAAAAATACCTTATTCCTTTGCTAATTATTGCTGTGGTTTTCCTAAGCTCCCTACCGGCCTCTGCAACCTGGGCAACTTTTGGGGTAAGTACTTGTCCTAAGAATAAGGTTTCTATGTCTTTTTCTTATTCATCGGGTTGGGTGCCAGGAGTTGTTTACTATCATCCCGTTTCCACTGGGTACTACGGACATTACCGATACGTTCCCTACAAACATTATAAGTATCCCTGCAAGATTAAATGTTATTACTGTCCACCTCCTCACCCCTGCAGGTGTCGCTAACATGGTCTTATGCTATTATTATCATTTGGTAGTCATGACCCACACTCCCTCCCACTCTTTGGGTGGGGAATCAGTGAGGGTGCGGCATTCCCTGACGTAGGCGTAAGCAGTAGGGTCATGGCTCTGGAGCAAGGAAAAAAATTCCAAGGCTTGGGCGAAAAGGCCTCGGTAAAACAGGTCTAAGGCCTGGGCGAAAGCCCGTAAAGCGTCTTTTCTTGATTCATATTCCTCCCGAAACATTGGTTCATAGATGGTAACTGGTTTCTTGCGTCCCACCACCGCCACCCGCGCCAGCTCCCGGGCAGCGATCTCGTTGTCGCCCAGGAGGGCTAAGGTTGATTCGGAAATAATGGTGTACGTGCCAAACTGTTTGTTTATGCCCTCAAGCCGCGACGCTAAATTTACCGCATCACCGAGCATGGTATAATCGAATCGGGTGTGAGAGCCCATGTTTCCAACTACCGCCGGGCCAGTGTTGATGCCAATGCGCATGAACAGCTCTTTGCCACAACGCTCCTGAAAGCTTGGCCGCATTGCTGCAAGCCTTAGCTGGCAGTGTAAGGCAGCGCGCACGGCCCTGACGGCATGGTCAGGTACTGTAAGCGGAGCGTTCCAAAAGGCAATGATGGCATCTCCTTCGTATTTATCAACAGTTCCGCTCTCCTCATGGATGACGTCAGTCATGGCCGAAAGATATTCATTGAGAAGCGCAGTGAGTGCCTCAGGGGCTAAGTCCTCGGAGAGAGAGGTGAAACCCTGGAGGTCAGAGAAAAAAATCGAGAGCGTCCTTCTTTCGCCACCGAGTTTTAGTCGTTCAGGATGCTGGATGAGCTGCTCCACAACTGCAGGACTTAGGTATTGTTTAAAAGCATTTTTGATGAACCGTTTTTGCCTCCCTTCGGTAGCGTAGTTAACTACCATCGTCAAGGCAATGACCGCGCTGACGGCCGTTTCCTGGACAACCAGAGGAAGCCAAATGCCTTTACTATATAATCCGAGGGAAAGGAGGATAGGGATGGAGAAGGATAGGGCACTCACTACTATAGTTCCTGCCGGGCTGTGAAAAAATGAGGCCATGAGCGCAGAGGATAATGCTAACAAGACAACCGTCGCTATGAACTGCCAGGGGTGAACTTTGCGCATGAAATCGCCGGATAAGAAATTATCGAGCATGGTGGCGTAGATTTCTACTCCGGGGTATACACCGCCGACCGGAGTTGGACGCAAGTCGTAGAGTCCGGGAGCGGAGAAACCAAAAAAAACGTATTTGTCCTTAAACGCATTGTTTTCACGGATAGTGGGCTCCTCTCCCATTCGAATTCGCAGCTCGGATTGCAGCACCGCAGCCGCACTGTAAGCTTTGTGTGTGCCGGAAGGCCCCCGGTACCGTAAGATAATGTCTCCCTGTTTAGTGATGGGCACACACATGTTGCCAATGGTGAGCCGGTCAGGTTCAATGCGTAAGCGGACATCAGGATTAGCAGTGAGGTAAATCCCTAATCCTAAAGAAGGCAGGACTTTGTTATCAAAAAGGCTGAATGCCTTGGAGCGGCGGTAGATGCCGTCCGGGTCGGGGTTCAGGTGTACGTTGCTCAGTACGGCAGCGTTTTGTGCCACTTCTGGAATTGGAATAGTAGCCCGGGGAAAGTGAATATCCCTGGCTTTAGTCAACGCCAGCCATTCATTTAGACCGATGATGGTAAACCTTGGCAGAGGCAGGCTGGAAGGCCAGTTCGTCTCGTTGCCGGTACTTTTTCCCAAAAATACCGAAGCAGCAAAGCGGCCGAACGTGGATATGGCAGCGCCGAAGGTTTCGTCGTCCTCAACCCCGTACTTTGAAGGCTCGGTAAAGAGCACATCAAAGGCCAGGGCCTTGGCCCCGCTTCTTTGGCAATAGTTCACTATTGCGCTGTAAACCTCCCTTGGCCAGGGCCAGGTCAAACCATTTTCTTCTTTGGCCCAGTCAAGGCTGTTTTGATCCAGTAAGATGAGCCGGATATCATCAGTAGCCTTTCCCGGCTTTGCTAAAAGGGAAGCCCTCCAGTCCCAGGTCTTGTTTTCCAGAGTGTCAAGCCATCCAAGGGTATGGAGAGCGAGTGCCAGAGAAGTCCCCGCTAAACAGATAATAAAACCCTGAATGAGTCTTCTGCCCGCGCTCAAAGGCCCTTGCATGCGTTAAATAATCCCCAATGCTGCTACGAACCTCTTCTGCCGGTTTGGGGGCATTTTCACTTCAGACGAGGCGCCAGTACTCTTTTGGATTTCCGCAATTCGGTTCTGGGGTGAGGGATGGGTTTTAGCAAAGTCAAGCCCGCCAGGCTTTAGCCCTTTGTCCATAACCGTAAGCATTTCTACCAGACCATTGGGATCGTACCCCACCCCTTTCAAGATACTCACCGCTGCTGTGTCCGCCTCGCTTTCAAAAGCCCGGGAATAACCATTATTGATCATGGTGGTGGTGATGTCGGAAAGCGAGCCTTCAAAGATCGTGGTAAGCTTGGCCAGGTTTTCACCACCAAAAGACTTGGTGCCTTCAAGGGCGAGAGTAGTCAAGGCATCGGTAATCCGTGATTTTTTGATCGCCTGAAGGCCGTGTTTGAACTGAACATGGGCAATTTCATGAGCCAGCACTGAGGCCACTGCGTCTTCGTGTTTGCAACATCTGAGCATCCCGCGGCTAACAAAGATGAGCCCCCCCGGTGCGGCAAAGGCGTTGATTTCATCTGAGTCAAGAATGGTGAAGTGATAACCACCGAACGTTTCCGGCCGATCTGAAGCCTGGGCAAGGGTTTGACCGAGCACGTTGAGGTACGTGTTCGCCTTTAGGTTATCGTAGGGTTTGTATTTACCAACAATAATCGCTCCTATCGCCCGGCCGATGTAGTATTCCTGTTCCGGAGTAATATCCTGGAAACTTTTATACACCGCCTGAGCAGTTTTCAAGGCAGAGGTGGCCTGCGTTGAACTGATCGGGCCGATGGGAATGCCTATGGACGAGCCGACTTGCATTATAGATTCCGTGGCTTTACACCCAAAAAAGAGCGCAGGGAGCATGAACATCATGGCCACGATTACAATACCGGCTATCCTGATACTCGGTCGTTTGCTCGCGTTCCTCATTTGGCACCTCCTTCCGGCGATACTCCCCCATCTTTCAGGAACTTTTGCATCTCTGCCTGGGAAACAACGACCTTTTCCATTTTGTCAATCCAGACGTAGTTGACATCCGTGCGTTTGGCTTTGAATTCCTTCTCCACATTGGCATTGAATCCCTTACCCGCAAGGGCAAGTTCATCGCTGGAAGCTGATTTTTCTACGTCCTCTGCGCCGGGTTTGAGCACGATTCGCTTTTCTGTTAAAGCGGAAGTATGAACCCATCCTTGAGAACTGCTTCCAGTTAGTCCGACTTTGGCCCAGGTACCTTTTTCCTCGTACACCTGAACCTGGTCGCCATAAGCAAGCTTACCGACGATAGTGCCTAAGAACGAAGGTAGAGACCGAAGATGTCCCTCCTTGACTTGAACACTCATCAGTTGTCCAACTGCAAAAGCAAGCAGACCGGTAAAACATAGCAGAGAAAATGTAAGTAGGGCCGTCTTAAGTCTCACCATAACGTTTGTCCCTCCTTTTAAAAAATGTTGATTATAAACTTCTCCAACTCCGAACTTCCCCACTCCGAACTCTTAACTATTTCTTATCCAGCACCTCCCTGATCTTCTGAGAAAGCTCTTTTACCTCAAATGGCTTCGGAATAAACCCATCGCACCCTCGCTCCATGATCTTCTTCGCCTGGCCATTAATACTGTACCCACTCGAAAGAAGAACCTTGATATCCGGGTTGATTTCCTTTAGTTTTATATATACCTCCCCACCTCCCATCTCCGGCATGATCATATCCAGAATTACCAAATCAATCTTGTCTTTGTTCTCCCTATATACCTCAACCGCCTCTCCCCCACTTTTGGCTACCAGTACCGTGTACCCCAGAAACTCTAATAACTCCTTCCCAACCTCCCGGATCATCGCTTCATCATCTACTAACAGAACCGCCTC
>JAZDOO010000011.1:0-7089 GCA_043798555.1 Pseudomonadota bacterium
TCTTCGCGGAAATATTACCAATAACTTCCCCTCCTACAATGGCGCTGTCAGCAACGATATCCCCCTCTATCTTTCCTTCGTTTCCTACCACTAAAAGCCCCTGGCATTCGATGTTCCCCTGCACCGCGCCATCAATACGAATTCCACCATAGACAGTCATTTTTCCTTCAAAAACGGTTTTATCTCCAATGACCGTATCAACTTTACTGGGGTTAAATTTCTTTTTTAGTAAGCCCATGATCGTGCCTTCCTGTGTTCCAGGATATGCTCATCTCTTTTGAAACATTACCACACTTTCGGGAGAAAAAACCGTTGTCTCCTGCTGCGGTCATTATTCATTGACAAACGCATTGGCAGCATGCAACGGGAACTCTTTCCAATTAAGGATGTACGGGCGGGGGTCCAAAGGTTTTCTGTCTTTATGGATTTCATAATGAAGGTGATATCCGGTGGAACGACCGGTCTTGCCTACAAATCCAATTACCTCACCCCTCTTTACCTTTTGATTCACCTTAACATTATAACTTAAGAGATGACCGTAAATAGTGGCATAGCGACTATTATGTTGAACTTTTACTACTTTACCCAGCTCTCCTTCATTCCCCACCTTAACCACTACTCCATCCCCCGGGGCAATAATTGGGGTTCCTCGATTGGCTGAAATGTCTAATCCCGTGTGGAATTCTCTCAGGCCGGTGAAAGGACTCTTGCGGTATCCAAACCCGGATGCAATCCAGGCATCTGAAGAAGCGAGAGGGGAAATTGTGGGAAGGATAGCAAATTGAATTTTTTGACCCTCTAAAAAGTCAATAATCTCCTGAAGGTCGAGGTCGAGTAACGCGGCTTTCTTAACCGGGGAAAGATGTTTGGTTTTTAATCGGGTCTGAACAAGAGTTGGGGGGGGGTGATGTCTGTTTTGATACGTTTGAATATCTTTTAATGCTTTAGGATCCACACTGGGGCCGCCTTTACCGGGGCCACCAGCATCGTCGGAGCTTTCCTCTAACCCTAAAAACTTTCTGATGATGCTCTCTTTTTTTCTTATTTGAGCAAGAATTTTATTCGCCTTTGCCCACTCCCCTTTTTTCTGCCTGATTTGAAGGTACTTGGTATAAAGCTGCTTTTCTTCATAGTATTTTTGAGAGCCCAGTATTCCAAAGACCGCCAGAAGGATGAAGGTCAAAAGGATCAGCCATAAGGTGGATCGGTGAAGAGTAAATTTTTTAACCGGTTCAAGGTTGGAAGGAGATATAATGATGGTATAAACTTTCTTACTCACACTACCTTCCAGGAAAAAAGGTTAACCTCTCGGCGTGTTATGCCAAAACGTCTTATACCACTCCTACTTTTTGGAATTTTATCTCTTCTTCAGACGGCAGGGGAATTGCAATGATAAGGGTAGAAAATAATACGAAATTTTAAATTATGTCAAGACATTTTTTATTCAATTTCCCTTGACAAGGCATTTTTTCTTTGGATAATGTTCCATTAATTTGTGCCTTGATTTTATTTTTTTAATGATTAAGAATAGTTATAAAATTTTTTTTACTTAAAAAAGCTGCCAACGTTGTTTGCCGCTGAGGTGTCTTCGTTTGTCATTAACGTAACCTTATTAAACTCCTATTGTTTTTATGGATACGATCACTCTTTTTTTTATGATTACTACTGCGAGCCTTTATCGGGGCTTTAGGGGCGGGGTTTTTGAGCTGATTCTGAGTGCCGGGCTGGTGGTGAAGCTGGTTCTGCTCATTCTTCTGCTTTTTTCCATTATTTCCTGGGCTATTATTTTCTTTAAATTTAAAACCTTACGAAAGGCTGACGCTGAAACCGTTGAATTCCTTAAAGCCTTCAGGGGAAAACGAGACCTCTCCGCTATTTATTTAGAGACCAGAAGGTTTCGCTTTAGTCCGGTTTTTGAGATCTTCCGGGCAGGATACCTGGAACTTAAGCAGCTTAAAACTCCGGGAAACATTAGCTTTGAAAATCCCGATTTTAAGAATACGCTTCCTGCCGGTATTTTTAATAAAGTAGATCGGGCGATAAAGCACGCCTACCGTAACCAAATCGTCCGGTTAGAACGAAACCTCAGTTTTCTGGCTACCACCGGTAATTCCGCTCCTTTTATCGGACTTTTTGGAACGGTCTGGGGAATTATGGAAGCATTTCATGACATTGGGCAAAGAGGAGCAACCAGCCTTGCCATTGTGGCACCTGGTATTTCGGAAGCGCTCATTGCCACCGCAGTGGGACTCTTTGCGGCGATTCCCGCGGTTATCGCTTACAATTATTACCTAAGCCGGATTAGGCGCTTAGTGTCGGAAATGGACAATTTTACTGCTGAATTTCTTTCCCTGTTTGAACGATAGTTCAGTATATAAAGTCTAATATTATTAAATGTCGCACCTTTTAAATAAGCATTTTGGATGATGAACACCCATCGAGATGACCATCGGATGCTCTCAGAAATTAACGTCACTCCGTTTGTGGACGTGATGTTGGTTTTACTGGTCATTTTTATGGTGACTGCTCCCATGATGCAACATGGATTTGATGTTGATCTGCCCCAGGTAAAAGCAGCAACAATCCAAACCAAGGAACAACCCCTCATTGTTACCGTCGCTAAAGATAAAAAGATTGAGATTCAAACGTTTGAGGTTACTCTCGATAGATTAGTGCCTAAACTCAAATTAATTTACGAAAATCGAACGGACAAAGACATTTACCTTAAAGCTGACAAATCCGTACCCTACGGGTTTGTCATGGAAGTAATGGCCGGAATTAAAGAGGCGGGATTCGAAAAAATGGGCATGATTACTGAGCCTTTAGAGGAAGCAAAATGAGCATGTCAGAAGTCATAAGGGGAACGCTCCTCCCTTATGAGACCAAGTTCAGGAACATGCTCATCCTTTCGGCAGTTTTCCACTTCGTGACCCTTACGTTGCTCATACTCCTCCCGGGGCTGCAATTCGGGCCCCGGATAAATCCCCTTCCGCAATATACCCCGGTACGACTGGTAAACCTAAACGACCTGCCGGGAACAAAATCTCCCAGTACTATAAAACAGGTGGAGAAAGCAAAACAAAAGGTTGTCGCTCAAGAGCCTACCCGGATTGAGAAAAAATTAGAGGTCAAGAAATTAGAACCATCTAAAATTGTTCCTCAGAAAACGGTAGTCCCGAAGACCGTCCCCTTGGCGGAGAAAAAGCCGATTAAAAAGGAAGAACCGGTTCAACCCCAATCCCCTCCTCAGCAGGGAGAAGCGCATCTGCGGCAGGCAATAAGCAGAATTAGGGAAAACCTTGGCAAAGGCGCCCAGGCCACCACTGCCGGAGGAGTAGGAGTAAAAGGCGGAGTCGGGACTGAGGCTATTCCGGAAATGGTAGTGTATACCAGCATTGTAATTGATAGGATCATGGAAGCCTGGTTTTTGCCTCCTTCCTTAAAACAAGAGGCGTTTGCCCGTAATTTACTCACGATTATTGATATCAGGATTGACCGGGAGGGAAAGGTATTTTTCCAGGGCATTGAGCAGAATTCGGGACATTCCCTTTATGATGATTATGCGTTAGCTGCCATTAAAAAAGTTCAGTCGGAATCATTTCCGCCGTTACCGGATGTGTTTAGAGAACCGTATCTGGATTTGGGTATTCGATTTCAATCCTCGGAGGTAAACGTTACGTAAATGAAAGTGATCATAAGCACTGTTTTCAGTCTACTCCTTCTCATGGGGGCTCTTACCGGAACCGCTTCCGCAATCATTTACCTGGATATTGACCAGGCAAAAGCGCTTTTCCCCATTGCCATAACGGAATTTAAAAACCTTGACGGGAATCCAGACACGTATAATGCCTCCAAAACCATGGTGGATGTCATTTCCCGGGACCTTGAATTCACCGGCCTCTTTAAAATTTTGCCCCCTGAGAGTTTCCTGGAAGACCCGCGGAATGCGGGAATAACTGCCGAGCAAATTAACTTTCCGAACTGGAGCGCCATCGGGGCCCAGGGACTGGTAAAAGGAGGTTTCAGCAGAAAGGGGAAAGACCTCATTGTTGAAGCAAGGCTTTTTGACGTTATCAGTGAACGCTTTCTGGTAGGACGACGCTACATTGGCACTGAAGAAACTCTGAGGAGAATCGCCCATAAGTTTGCTAATCTTATTTACGCAACCCTTACCGGAGAAGAAGGCCTGTTTGAAACCAAAATCGCCTACATTAAAGAAGAAAATCGGCAAAAAGAAGTGTACATAATGGATTTTGATGGTTATAATGAGCAACGGTTTTCTTATCATGGGTCGATTGCACTTTCCCCGCGATGGTCTCCGGATGGGAAGTGGATAGCCTTTACTTCGTATAAAGGAGGGAGTCCCAAGCTTTATATTAAGGATTTAAATGCTCGACAAGAAATCGTTGTTTCTCAATACCGGGATTTAAATATCTCCCCTTCCTGGTCGCCGGACGCAAGTGAAATTGCCTTAACCTTGAGTAAAGACGGCAATCCGGAAGTTTATATTATGGACAGGCAGGGGAAAAATCTAAGAAGACTTACCAATGATTGGGGTATAGATGTGTCCCCAACCTGGTCGCCGGACGGAAAAAAGATCGCGTTTGTATCCAACCGATCGGGCAGCCCGCAGATTTATACGATGGATAGAAATGGGGCAAATATACAACGAGTTACCTTCCAGGGAAATTATAATTCTGAGCCGGACTGGAGCCCCCGGGGAAATAAGATTGTTTTTTCTTCCCGTCGGGATGGTGCTTTCCAAATTGTTATTATCAATCCTGATGGAACCGGGGAAATCCAGTTGACCTGGGAAGGGAATAACGAGGCACCGAAATGGTCCCGGGATGGCCGTCATATTGTGTTTGCCTCAACGCGCGCCGGGGAAAAACAAATATTCAGTATGCTGGCCAATGGAACTTTGGTAAGACAAATAACCAGAAGGGGACGAAATGTTAGCCCCTCCTGGTCTCCACCGCTCTATGATTAAAAAACCGGTAACGGTTTCCAAAAGAAAGGAGGTGAGAAATGATGCGAAAATGGGTGAGTCTATTAAGTATTCCGGTAGTGATAGTGTTGACGCTGGTTTTGGCTGGTTGCTGCTGTCCCAAAAAGAAGGTCGGGGAGTTACCCACTACCACCGTAGCCCAGGCTCCGGAGGTAAAAGAAGTAGCACCTGCCCCCGAAGCGGTGACTGAGTCAGCGTTGGAAGAACAGGCCAGAAAAGAGGGAGCTCTTCTTCCAATTTACTTTGATTTCGACAAGTATAATATAAAATCAGAGGCAAAAGCGAACCTGGACAAAACCGCTGAGTGGCTCTCCAAAAACTCTACCGTGAAGATTCGTGCAGAGGGTAATTGCGATGAGCGAGGTACCAACGAATACAACCTTGCCTTAGGAGAGCGAAGAGCCAGCAGCGCTATGAAGTACTTGGTTAATGTGGGAGTTTCCGCTGATAGAATCACTACTGTCAGTTACGGAGAAGAGAAACCAGTGGATCCCGGCCACGATGAAGCAGCCTGGGCCAAAAATCGGCGGGATGACTTCAGAATTACGGAAAAATAACCCTTCCATAAAACCTTCCGGGGAGACATCTCCCCGGTATTTTTTTCAACCTTATTGCAACCATTAGCCGCCACTATGAAACGAATACAGTTAACGCTCCTTTCTTTATCATTATTCCTTTTGAGTGCGTGCGCCATGATGGATCAGACCTTAACGTCTGACGTGAGCATGCTTAAGACCGACGTGTATAACCTCAAAAAGGAAACTGCTCTTTTGCAAGAAATGAATAAGACCATGCAGCAAAGGCTGGCGAACCTGGATTTGAGGATTGATGATGAAGTAAAAAATGACCTCCAGGCATTGCGGGGACAGGTGGATGAACAGCAAAATATTGTCCAAAAAAGTTTGAAGCGAGTAGAAGGTCGGCTGATCAGGCTGGAGGGAGGGCAATCTGGCCTCTCCCCTTATGGCCTCGAAGGCCCTCAGCCACCTTCAACTACTACCCCCCAGAAATTCGGTTCCTTAGATCCTGAAGAAATGTATGCGGCTGCATATGATGTCTATAAAGAAGGGCGCTTTGATGAAGCCCGGGGGGAATTTCGGAAGTTTCTCAATCAATTTCCCCAGACTGAATTTTCTGACAATGCCCAGTTTTGGATCGCAGAATGTTATTTTAAAGAGGGAAAATACGAAGAAGCTATCCTCGCCTATGAGGAGGTAGTGAAGAAATATCCTAAGGGGAACAAGGTACCGGATGCCTTACTCAAACAGGGTATATGCTTCGGAGCTCTGGGGGATAAGGACAGCTCCCGCATTCTTCTCCAGCGCGTTATTGAAACCTACCCAGACTCTCCCCAGGCAGAAGCTGCCCGAAAGGAGCTTCAAAAATTGTCGTAAACTTTTAGTGTTTCGATCTTAACCGATTTTCAGTTTCCACTTTTTTCAACTCGCGAAAAACCTCTTTCACTCTTTCTGCCGTCTTTTCCAACGGCCCCTCGTTATTGATGATATAATGGGCATAGTTGATTTTACTGTCTATTGACATCTGAGATGAAATCCGCTGACTCGCCTCTTCCACACTAAGGCCATTTCTCTCCCTGAGCCGTTCTAACTGAATCTCAGGAGAAACGTACACCAGTAGTACCACTCGATCAAAAGCTCCGTGTCGCTTAACCTCAATCAAAAGGGGAATATCAATAATCACCACTGCTCTTCCATCCCTTTTTGCAATGTCTTTTACTTGACGAACCTGTGCTTCGTAAATTTTGGGATGGAGAATTGCTTCCAGGAGCTTTCGTTTTGTAAGATCGGAAAAAACAATTTCCCCTAACTTTTTGCGATCAAGCGTCTGGTCATCATTCAAAACTTCTTTGCCAAAAACATTGACTACCTCTTTCCAGCCCGTTGTACCTGGCTCTACCACCTCCCGGCTAATACCATCAAGGTCAATGATATACGCCCCTTCGCTCTTAAACAGTTGAGCAACCGTGCTTTTGCCGCTGGCAATACCTCCTGTCAATCCCACCATTAACATAATGGCTTTCCATTCTCTAAGATAGTTACAGAGTTAAAGAGTGAAGGAGT
>JAZDOO010000067.1:0-2304 GCA_043798555.1 Pseudomonadota bacterium
GTTAAACATAAATTCTCCCTTTCCAACTATTGTTATGGACATCTTATTCTCGACTGTCTGCGTTACGTCAAGTTTCTTGCATGCTTCGTAAACCGAAGATTCTCCAGGGACGATTTTCTCCTCCAAAATCTTTGTGAAAAACTTTTCACGAAACGATTTCGAGGTTATTGTATATTGGACTTTGAAACCTGGGAATTCGTCAAATTCAAGACCTTCAACATGCTTTTCTACCTTGTCATAGACCACCAATGCACAAGGTTGGGAGTGTTGTTCAACATATCTCCTTGCAGTCGCTTCAAATGACGTGCCGTACTTGCCTGCCAAATCAGTTATTACATTGCACCCCAGGGGAAAGGAGTTAGCCTCAATGGCAAAATGATCGAGTTGGAAAATGAGATTTGCAGCTAATTTGTTGGCTTCAGCCTCGAGTCTGAGCTTGGTAAAAAAACTTAGGTCTTCGATACTGCAGACATAGAATTTTTGTACATGCTCTGGAAGGACATAGTGACCCACTTCATGGAGGGTACTGAATACAGTCTGGTTCCTCTGGAGTTGTCTCTGAGTTGCAATTATTCTATCGTTGTAGCTCAATACCGCTCTAATATCTCGTTTCTCAATAAGTTCTGGCACAAAATCCAATTCCCTCATGAAATCAAAGCTTAATTGTTTCAAATCCAAATAGCCCAGTATTTCACCCACGTTTGTTGGGATTCTTCCTGTCGTGCCACTTGCTTGAAGTAAACCCTCTACAATGTCTTCAATTGCCAGGTTTAAGTTCTCCGCGATAATCCTTTCTACCTTTGGCATGAAAAAATCACTTTCCCTTTCTTTCAAAAAGCTTTAACCCAAACTTTGTTATTTCCGAAGATGAAGCATCCTTTGAATGTGCCGCTACCCGAAGCTCTTCCTCTTCAAGCCCGTGCAACCTTTTTTCCTTTAGCCTCGCTAAATAGTCCACCGCCTGTTTGACTCTCTCCTTTTTTTGAAGCTCACTCAACTTATCTCTGGTAGCACATCTAATTAAAGTATCCATAGACTTTGTCTGGATCGAAGATCCATTTTCCCATCTGCAATAAGTCTTGTTACCAATGCTCAGGAAGGCAGCCATTTGTTCTTGGGTGTAGCCTATTCTTTTTCTGATTTCTTTTAATTCAGAAGGAGTAAGCAGGCCGATAGCTTCATACCTTGCATCACTTATTTGTCTCATGGCATTGTCGTCGAATATTTTCTCACCACATGCGTCACACTCATCCCATGAGATGTTTCCAACCCTCAATTCCTTCTTTGCTGTTCCGCATTTAACCTCTGTTACAAATTCCCCCTGTCTTGAAGCAAGCGTGCCTTCGTCGCAGATAGGACACTTAATTGAATCTTTCCTCGTATTACCCATCTTATCCTCCTTTCCGAGGCACATGGGCCGAAATAACGATCAACCTTTCGCCTCCCTTTTCTCCCCATAACTGAACCTTAATATAGTATTTTTTCTCCATTATAACGGGCAACATTTCGAATATAACTTTCCCCGTATGAGGCGGTTTCCGAGTTATGCTCTTATGGACCTCCTTTCTTCTTTAATGTAAGACACAATAGCATCTAAAACATCGTCGGGGGTTAAATTCTCGTTAAGAACATCGGTGGCTGCCCTTCCAGTCCATGTTACTTGCCTTTTTCCTGCAAGGGTTGAGATTTTCTTTAAGATGCTTGCATTTGTTTCCAAGGTGCTGATCGGCACCATTATTGCCGTCCAATACTAATTTTGCTATATAAGATCACAAAAAGCAAAGCTTGTCAAGTGATTTTTGTCACTTTCTACCCAGATTTATTTCTAAACCCACCTTGCTCCATGTCTTGGCTGCATTTTGCCCCGACCTGAATGCCGTACTGTAAGTCATTAATCTTTCAATAAATACATTGTCTTAGGGGTAGGGGACATGGAATCGGAGTATCTTGGGGCACTGATGGTTTGGTCACCAAATGGTCCAAAATAATGAATGAAGTCTTACTCGGTCTTGTTTTTCCGTTTCGGATTGGCTCACTACCGTGGATCTGGTGGCACGGAGAACTCAAGAAGTGGGGCAATTTCAGTTGATGGTACAACTGCCGCAAACTTTCCGCCCGTTTTGTCGGAGATCACTCCATGGATGAGCCCCACAAGGCTTACCCCTTGGCGCACGGTCATCCGCGCCACAATCGCCATTCCAAGCCAAAACCAAGTCCCCTTCTTCCAATTTTCAATTGTCTTAATGGCTTGGTTCGGTCCGACCCTCCATTTTGCTATTGCCATACGGAAGTAGAGGGTAATAA
>JAZDOO010000078.1:0-7753 GCA_043798555.1 Pseudomonadota bacterium
TGACGTGCCTGTATTAGCCCTGGTGAAGTATTAAAGGCAGCACCACAACCGAATAAATATATCTGTTAAATCATCTGCACAAACCATAAACTGTATTATTGAGGGGCAGAGACGTTTGGTCTACTGTGTTAGAAATCCTGGGGAGGTTAGGGGAGAAGGATTCTGGTTCGGTGTTGAAGGTTTGGAGGGGTAAGCGGCCGATGAGGGGTGTTACCATTTGCTAAGGTTGTGAAATGTGTAGACCTGACCCTTTTCTATTCCTTGTTCCTATACTGCTCTCTATTTTTCCAAAGTATGGGGTGGCACAAGTAGTTGGTTTTATCAAGGGCAAGCGCGCCATCCATATTGCAATGGCCTTTTCAGGGCACAAGAGGAACCTTGCTTGACAGAAGTTCTGGGCCAGGGGGTAATTTGTTTCCACCGTGGTAAAAGACGAGAAGGCCGTTCGCGAATACATAAAAAACACGAAAAAGATGACCGAAGATTCGATCATCTAAATCTGTTTAAATGCTTGCTACCTTCTTCAAGTGGACCAGGGTTTTCAATCGCTTTGAACGGTTGGTATTTTTAAGCCTCTGGCTTTGCCAGAGGTAATTGGCTTGAAGGTAAAAAGAATATCACCGGTTTCCACTGGTTGACCGACGGTCACCATCACTTCATCTATCTCTCCATCACAGATGGAGGCAACACCGCTTTCCATTTTCATAGATTCAATAATCACTAATTCCTGCCCCCGGTATATCCGTTCTCCCTTATTCACTTTAATTTCAACCACAAGGCCAGGCATAGGACAGCGAAGCACATCATCTACCGGCACTTTTTTGGGCTTTGGCATATACTGTGCCAACTTCCATTCTAACGGGCTATAGATCTCAAAGGTACGGGTTACTCCACAAAAGGCCACCCAGATAAAGTTTCCATGATACTGGAGGCGAAACAAAGGAGTCTCTCCATTGATCTTGAGCTTAAGTCGCCTCCGGTAATATTCAAATTCAGGAGTTACCACCTCATATCGGCTTTCATTAACCCAGATGGTCCATGTACGGGAGATCTGTTCTCCCTGAAGTCGAATTTCAAAAAGATCATTCTCCCCTTTCACCATGTATTGGTGCCATGGTTTTTCATGTGAAGTTCCCCCTACATGGGCAACCAGGGGTTTTAGAGAACTCCGTGCCAGGTTTCCCCGATTATGATACACTAATGTTGCCACTAAGGCCATACGTTGGAGCAGTTCCCGAGGAGGGGGAATTTTCGTCTCTCCATTTTCAAAATGTTCTTCAATGAAACCGGTGGATAACTGACCCGCGATAAAGGCCGGGTGATTGAGAATGGCATTTACAAAATCCACGTTACTAACTAATCCCTCGATATGATACCCGTTTAGAGCATGGACTAAGGCTTTTCTTGCCTCTTCTCGGGTTTCGCCCCATGCGATTACCTTAGACAATAAAGAGTCATAATAGATACTAACCAAGCTCCCGTCTTCAATGCCACTGTCCACTCGAATATGACTGCCCCGGGGAGCAGTGTAACGGGTAATCATACCAGTGGTGGGAAAAAATCCCCGGGAGGGATCCTCAGCACAGATTCTGGCCTCTATTGCCCACCTGTTTATGGAAACCTCTTCCTTTCGATCCGTGAGGGGCTTCCCTGAGGCGATTAGGAGCTGGAGCTCAACAATATCAACGAAGGTTACCATTTCGGTTACGGGATGTTCAACCTGAAGCCGAGTATTCATTTCCATAAAGTACACGTTTTTTTCTCGATCAAGGATAAATTCAACCGTGCCAGCATTAGTGTAACCGACCTCTCGGGCTAACTTACAGGCCATCGTTCCCAGTTTTGAGCGCAAAGCATTATCAACAGCGGTTGAAGGAGTCTCTTCGATTATTTTCTGATAGCGCCGCTGTACGGAGCACTCCCTCTCCCCTAAATGAATAACAGTACCGTGATGATCAGCCACAATCTGGATTTCCACATGCCGGGGATGGGGAATATATCGCTCCAGGAACACTTTATCATCCCCAAAGGCCTTACGGGTTTCCTCCCGGCTTGATTTCAGGGCTGAGGCTAATTCTTCCTGCCGAGTGACCACGCGCATTCCTCTTCCCCCACCTCCAGCGGTGGGCTTTAAAAGAACCGGATACCCGATTTCTTCAGCAATGGTTAAGGCTTCTTTCAGGTCAGAGAGGGGCTGGAGGCATCCGGGAACTACCGGCAATCCAGCCTTAATAGCCAACGCTTTAGAGGCGACCTTATCTCCCATGGTAGCAATGACTGAGGGTGAGGGGCCAATAAATATCAGCCCTGCCTTGAAAACCATTTCGGCAAATTCATAGTTCTCCGACAGGAATCCATATCCCGGATGGATCGCTTGGCAGTTGTACTTTATTGCCACATCAATCATTTTTTCTTTAACGAGGTAGGATGCTGCAGGTTTGGGGCTCCCTATAAAAGCAGCCTCATCTGCTTCCCGCACGTGCAGAGAGCGAAAGTCAGCTTCCGAAAATACTGCCACTGTACCTATACCCATCTGCTTGCACGTTCGCATAATACGTAAGGCGATTTCACCCCGATTGGCAATGAGAAGTTTTTTAAACATGATCCCCTTACAAAGGAATGTTACCGTGTTTTCGGTCGGGTCTCCCCATTTTTTTACCTTCCAGAAACTGCAAACTCCGTATAAGTCGGTGGCGCGTATCACGAGGGTAAATCACATCATCAATATAGCCTCTTTGGGCAGCTAAGAAAGGATTGGTAAAGTTCTTGCGATATTCTTCGGTCTTTTGTGCCAGAGTGGTTTCCTGGTCAGGGGAACCCATGATTTCCTTCCGGTAAATGACCTCAGCTGCGCCCTTGGGGCCCAGTACCGCAATTTCTGCCGTAGGCCATGCATAGTTAATGTCACTGCGGATATGTTTGGAGTTCATCACCACATAAGCTCCTCCATACGCCTTGCGCACAATTACTGTAATGCGCGGCACAGTCGCTTCGACAAAAGCATACAGGAGCTTAGCCCCATGACGAATGATTCCTCCCTGTTCTTGTTCAGGCCCAGGCATAAACCCGGGGACATCCACCAAACAAATTAAAGGAATATTAAAGGCATCACAAAACCGTACGAATCGGGCCGCCTTGTGCGATGCCTGAGTATCCAACGCTCCTGCAAGGACAGCTGGCTGGTTGGCCACCAGCCCAATGGTTTCACCTCCAAGGCGACCAAACCCACAGATAATGTTTTGAGCAAAGTGAGGTTGCAGCTCCATAAACTCCCCGCCATCCAAGATGCTGTAAATGAGCACTTTCATGTCATAGGGTTGGTTGGGGTTGGTAGGAACCAAGTAATCCAATGCCGGGTCAATGCGGTCAGGAGGATCACGCAAGTCCAAAAGCGGGGGAGTCTGCTGATTATTTGAAGGAAGATAGTTCATCAATCGTCTGACTTCTCGAAGGCACAAAATATCATTAGGAAGGACAAAATGAGCCACACCGCTTTTCTTGCCGTGAATCTGGGATCCTCCTAACTCTTCCAGGCTGATCTCGCGATGAATAACCGTTTTAACCACATTGGGACCAGTTACAAACATGTAAGAAGTATTCTCCACCATGAAAACAAAATCGGTGATCGCTGGACTATAAACCGCTCCACCAGCGCAGGGTCCCATAATACAAGATATTTGAGGCACCACGCCACTGGCCGAAACATTACGATTGAAAATTTCCCCATACGCTGCCAGGGCATCAACCCCTGCCTGAATGCGCGCCCCACCAGAGTCGTTGAGCCCAATAATAGGTGCCCCTACCCGCACCGCATGATCCATGACTTTACAAATTTTCTCAGAATGGGCTTCTCCCAAAGACCCCCCAAGAACCGTAAAATCCTGGCTGAAAATCAAGACCTCACGGCCATCAATGGTCCCGTGACCGCTAACCACACCATCACCGGCATATTTCTTTTGTTCACTTCCAGGCGGGATTCCCCTGCTGGTTTTTAGGATATCAAATTCCTCAAAGGAACCTTCGTCGAGTAAAATCTCAATGCGTTCCCGGGCGGTGAGTTTCCCTTTGCGGTGCTGATCCTCGGTCCGGTCAACTCCTCCACCTAACAAGGCCTCATTTCTTTTATTCTCGAGGGTGGAGAGATTTTCGTAAATAAGGCAGTCCATAGTTATTCATCCCTTTTTATTTTTAATCTCCTGGTGGCGAGACCTTAAACTCTTCCAAATCGTCACCAAGGGCATAAGATATGCATAAGACATAAATAATTCATTTTTATGTCAACAACTATATGTAGCCCAAAATCCGAGATTGATTTATGCGGATCAACGGATTTTGTTATTTCGGTTTAAAGAACGAGTTAGAGATCAGGAATCAGCTTTATTTTTTTCTGTCTCTGAAAGTCATTTCTCTATGGAACTTTCTTAACACCGATTTTGGACACACCTTTCCCCTGGATGAGACAAAAACCTTTTAAATCAGAATTATTCTATGTTTGGGCAAATTCCCATATCCTCAAACGAATATCACTGAAAAGCTGCAAGAACCTTCTTCGCACCTTTAGAAAAACTTGACCCCCATGAAATATGATCTTCCCGGCAATTTGATATAACCGCCACCGTACTGTCTCAACCCGGTGTCGATGCCATGATGCACCAAGAACTTTCAAAAGAAATAACCGATAAAGGTTATATGCTATTACCCCTATCCGGAAAAATATCGCATTCGCCTCAAATTGCCCACAAGGCATCCTCTCCACCCCAAATCCAATCTTGAGCTCTTTTATCCGGTTTTCACTGCATTCCCCTCGCTGATTGTACCACGCCACCACCACTTCCGCTGATTCGCTCTTATTGGTAGCAATCACACTATATTTTAACCCCTCATCTCCCTCACCAAACATCTCCCGTTGGTATGGCCTCCGAATCACAATAAGACCAAAGGCCTTCTTGGTCTTGTTCATACAATGCACCGTCTCCGCTATATATCCATTCTCATAAGGCCTCCAATCCCCTTTCGGAATACTCCGTCTAACTGCCAGTACCGCTTCATCTAAATCTGCCCCAATCGCATACTCAATCCCCTCCCCTTCACAGTAGTTTATCACCTCAGCTTGATACGCTGCACTATCTGATCGTAATGCCCCGATCTTCTCCCCCTTCGGCATCTGCCTTACGCAGTACTTCAAAAATTCAAGATTCCTCGCCCCAGGTGACTCATTCCCTTCCCGAAATTCATCCCCCACCACTAATCCATTTTCTGCTAAGTGGCCTACCATGGGCATATATCCCTTATACCCTTTATAAGTCATCTTCGCCGATTCTTTCTCCGCCAATATCCCAGTGGCATCCATATCAAGCGTATATCCCTTAATCCCATCGTTTTTCATGCCCCGTTTCAGCAACCTCTGTTTTACCCTCTCCAGCCCATCAAGACCACCACTCCCCCACATCCTCCGTAACCAATCCCCAATAGCATCTGCTGAAGGTATCCTCTGTAATGGCAAAACCTCCCGTAATCCCTCATCTTCCCTTATCTGCCGCATATCTTCTAAACTTCTTCCCCCTCCGTTGAGCATCAAAACCAGCGGGAAAATATACTCGGATGCCTTGTAACCTGCACCACTCCCAGGTTCGGGCAACTCTCGGTCTGCTGCCTCCAACATCCCTATCCCCACTGCAAATTCACCCACTAAAGCTAATCCTGCATGAGGGGTAATAGTATCTCTTGTCATTTCTACCTTGAATGAAAGCACCGTTTGTCTTATCATTACTTTATCACCTCGTTGGTTGCGGTTTGATTCGGTTGTCTACAAACCTACCTTACCGAATTAACAAGGTTTTTTCTACCTATTTCCTCCTAAAATTACACCAATGTCGGAATTTGGGTTTTTGTTTAAAATGTTGCTTTTTTTGCGCAACCAGACGAGATAGGTCTTTTCCGTGCTCAGGGATCTACGGCGGAGACTGAGGGCATCGCGCATCTTTTTATCAAGAAGTCTCCACTCCTCCTCAGGAGACTGTGTCGTAACCTATTTTTGTCACCCTGAACTCGTTTCAGGGTCTCTGATCCTGAATCAAGTTCAGGACATTGATTTTATTAGATGCTGAAACAAGTTCAGCACGACATTTTGCCTCGATATGCTAATTGTGACACAGCCTCCGTTGACAGCCGGCCTAAAATACATTATCTTTTATTTAAAAATACAGGTTTTACCCCATTTATTTTCTCATGGGCGATGGCAAAGACCAAGGCGGCCGCGAAGGCCACCGAGGACTACGTGCGGGCCAATCCCTGGAAGGCCATGGGAATCACCGCGGCGGTTGGCTTTGTCCTCGGCATTTTGGTTGCCCGCCGCTGAGCTGCGATCATGGTCTCTGAAGCGCAGAATCCTGAAGGCCTGAGCAGGGTGGAACTGATCCTTCGATAACATGGATCCTCATTTTCGAAAGAAGCTCATCATTATTTCCGTCGCCATTGTGCTCGTGATAGTGGTGGCAATAGTTCTTCTCGTCGGCCTGTCGAATTTTATCATAAAGCACCAGCTGGAAAGGGCACTGGGAGCCAATTTCAGAGTGGAGAAGATATCCCTCAGTTGGGGAAGTGTCGGGGTCTACGAACCAAGGTTTCTAAAGGAGGGCCAACCCGTAGCATATGCGAAGAGAATCATCTTGAAAGCTCATTTTCTCACCCTTTTAAAACCGGGTTTCTCCATTTCCAGTGCAGTCCTTGAAGAACCTTCCCTGAAGCTGGAGGTCAGCCAGAGCGGGGAGTGGGTGGTACCGATCCTCATCGAGAAGAAACAGGAAACCCCATCCACCTCGAAGCCCGGCCCCCTTTACGTCAAGCAGATCGTGGTCAAGGATGGCACGCTCTTTTTTCAGGATCACCGGCTCCGGGACGCGAATCGCATCGAGGCGCAAAAGATCAATGTACGCCTGGACGATGTTTCCATCCCGTTCAAGAATGGGCCCTCGAAGTTTGCACTGCAGGTCCATCTGGTCGGCAAGTTGATTTCTGGGTTCGTGACCAGCAGCGGGACATTCAATTTTGGAACACGAGGCATGAACGTCAAATTCGAAGGGGAGAACCTGGCCTTTCTTGATACGAGTGCCGCCGGGCCGGTATCCCGTGCGCAGAGCATAAGCTTCACGGCGACTTCGGAAGGAATTCCGGCAAAAGCCCTGCTCTTCTCGGATCTCGTGTTGACCAAGCCGTATGTCCGTTTGGAGAGTGATCGAAATGGGGATATTACAAGTCCGCTCCCGGGCGTCACACCGAAACAGACTGGCGCAGAAAAGCAGCGAGGGACCACGGTGCAGGTCGAAGTGAAGAACCTCAAAATTGCAGGCGGGGAACTGCTCTACCTTGACGGAAAGATCGCGAGGCGGCCATATCCCGTCCGGCTTACCGACATTGCGCTCAACGCGGATACCCTGTCCTTACCTCCCGAAGACCGATATACAACGTACCAGCTTTCCGCCCACCTACCCGGAAACCAGAGCACGGGCGTACTTACCTCGTCCGGAAGAACAGACTTGAAAACGCTCGACACGAATGGCAAGGTTTCGCTTCGTGATCTCGATCTTACCAGCCTGAAACCGTACCTAGTGAAACAGGGGGACGTCGACGTTTCCCGGGGCTTTCTCGACCTGAGCATGGACCTTAGCATAAAGAAAAAGATGGTTTATGCGCCTACACACACCGTTATCAAGAATCTGACATTCATTACCGGCAGGGGCCTGAAGGACGAGTT
>JAZDOO010000103.1:0-6930 GCA_043798555.1 Pseudomonadota bacterium
CCCCTGATCGAAGAATGCCCGGTGAACCTTGAATGTAAAGTGAAACATACCCTTGATCTTGGCAGCCACATACTCTATATCGGAGAAATTGTGGAAACGCACATAAGTGAGCATTGTCTCACTGATGGAAAAGCCGATCCCAAAAAGATTGATCCTCTGGTTTACACCACCGGGGTTCAGCAATACCAGCGTCTGGGAGAAGTCATTGCCAAGGCGTTTCAGGTAGGAAAAGAGAAATAAAACGAGTACACTGCCCGCCGATGAATATTGGAGCAATTTTTGACTGGGATGGAGTCATTATTGACTCCTCCCGGTACCATGAAGAAAGCTGGGAGAAGCTTGCTCAACAAGAAAACAAGGCTCTCCCTCACAATTATTTTAAAAAGAGCTTTGGGAAACGAAACGAAACCATCATCCCTGAAGTTCTTAAGTGGACGAGGGGTGAAGAGGAGATTCAAAAACTTTCTCATATTAAAGAAGAAACCTACCGCGGCATTATTTTAGAGCGCGGACTCACCCCTTTACCTGGGGTAAAAGCGTTTTTAGAAATCCTTCGCCAACACAACGTGCCCTGCGCAGTAGGTTCCTCAACCCCTAGCTTGAATATCACCACTGCCCTCAGGATCTTGAGGTTTGAGCACTATTTCCAGGTCATTATAGCCGCGGAAGATGTCACCAAAGGTAAGCCTGCCCCCCAAGTTTTTCTTTTTGCGGCTCAAAAATTACAGCTTCCCCCCGGGCAGTGTGTGGTATTTGAAGATGCCCATGTGGGTATAGCGGCAGCGCGTGCTGGTGGTATGAAGGTGGTCGCAGTTGCCACTACCAATCCGGCTTCCGAGCTCACCAAGGCTGATCTGGTAGTCCATCGTCTCGATGAACTTTCAATAGACAAACTTAAGGAGCTTTTCTGATTTTCTTTTCCTTCCCCAAACAGTTTAAATCTGATTATTTAACAACCCAAAACCCAACCAACTCATTTTGCTAAAGATTTTTCTTGACATTTTAACAGTAAAGTATTACTGTAAATTTCGACGCTAAGTAGTTAAAATAACGTTACTATTAAGCCCGCGCTCTTATTTTGAGGCCCTGCCACTATATGTTGTAGGTAATGGTTGCCAACACTACGATATATTGTGTAAATTGAGCAGGCTACCCAATAGGGTTACATTTACTTTATCTTAACAGTTTAACTAATGGCTTTAAGATACGGACCCCCAAACGGAAACTTTATTTCCAGCAAAGAGGTCCTGGAAAAAACCGGAATCTCCCGGGTTACGCTCCATAACTACATCAAACTCGGCCTTATTCCCCGTCCCATTATTGGGCCACCCCGGAGCGTTACAGAAAAAACCCGAAAGATAGGGTACTTTCCTTCCGATGTATTAGAGACGCTTTCCCTAATAAATTCATTTAAGGAAAAGGGGTATAGTTTAGCCATGATTTCCAAACAATGGAGAGACGTTAACCCGGGAGGAGGAATAACAGTTCAAGGTGAGGAGGAGGAAATGAAACAGGAGCGAGTCATGCCATTAACTGTTAAAAATTTGGACGAAGAAAGAAGGAATCAATATGATAAAAGAGAGCACGGCCTCATCACGGAGATCGGGTATCCTGCCTATATGGTCAATCGCAGGTGGGAGGTGGAATGGGTTAACGCAAGTGCTGAGGAGCTCTTCATTGGTCAAAAAGTGAAGGACTTGCCTACTGCTGAAGAGCGAAACATTTTTCGACTGTTTTTAAAAGGTCTTCCCCACACAAAAATAACCAATATGGATGACTTCATCAGCCTGAATGCGCAACTGGCCAGCTTGGATATATCTTCCCCATACGATAACCCTACCTTACGTGCTCTTCCCCAAGAAGAGCTCACTCTGTTAAATAACCTATGGAAGAGACGAGAATCCAGCCAGAAAGCACCCATTGAGGCAAGAGAAGTTACCTTAGACCACTCGTTAACTGGCAAAAGAAATTACCATTTTGTTTTTTGTACTTTTCGGGAGGGAACACTGATTGTTTTGGTTCCGGGAGAGATTTTACTCGATCCCATTTTAGATATGCTTTTAGGACGAGAAAGGATCATTAGCGATTTACTGTTAAATAAGATGCCTTCTTTTTGCTCGTTGGGGGTATTAGTAGCTGATCTTCAGAATTCAGTGAAGATTTCTGCTGATCTCCCCCCGGCAGAATATTTTGAGTTAGTGTCATCCATTTGGACGAAAATGGAAGATTCGTTTCGAAAATTTCATGGAACCCAGGGAAAACATGTGGGAGATGGGGTGGTGAGGTTTTTTCTGGCCGAGCCTGATGCAGCGTATAAACATGTGTTAAATGGGCTTATGTGTGCCTTTGAAATCAGGAAAAAACTGGCTGAAATAGATTCCGAATGGAAAATTAGAAAGAAATGGACGAATATGCTCTGTTTTAATATTGGAATCCATGAGGGAAGAGAATGGTTTGGATATATACCGGTGAATCAATTTACAGCGCTGGGAGATACCGTAAATATTGCGGGTAGGTTATCCGATTTTTCCCGGGATGGAGCAATCTGGACCTCTAAACATTTAATTAGCTTACTCCCTCCCGAGGTGCAAAAAAAGTTGGTGTTTGGGATCAGGCGATACTCTTCGCAGGGAGAGATGTTTGTGTCCAATACATTTTCCCGGGTAATGGATTTGGTTGATCTCAATAAGCCCGAAAACGCTAAGTTCGTGGATATTAGCACCATCAGCGTAACCGAGCTTATCGAGATTGACCAAAAACTGTTGGAGGGAAACTCATAGGTTCTCAATGAGTGGTCTTGCCTATGGGATGCCTAATTTGTAAAGAAAAGCTCTTTAATTTGAGAACTTAATCCCGTTGGGCGACCCCCCAACTCCCGTGTTTAAGTCATCTTTATTCATTGAAGGTATTTAGGTGATTATGGGGTGATCCCTTAACAAGATGGCGAGCATTGCTATCCTATTGCTTGTTTTATCGTGGCAAGTAATTTGTCCCGATCTATAGGCTTCTCGAAAACCGCAAAAGGATGTGAGGCAGCCAGATGTCTACCGGGAAGCCCACTAATTATGATAACCGGCACGCCTTTGAATTCCTTATTTTTGGTCATGTTTCGATAAAAGCGGGTTCCTGTATCATTAGGCATCATAAGATCAAGGGTAACGAGGTCCGGCTTCTCTTTTTTCAAGACTTCTATTCCTTCTTTTCCATTGAATGCGGAGCACGTTTCATAGCCATTGTCTTCCAGAAAAGCCTGTAATCCAGCCACCATGTCGGGTTCATCGTCAACAATAAGGATTTTCTTTTTCGATGCCATATATGTCATCTCCTCCCACTATAGATTTATAATTTGTTGGATGCAGCATCACTCTCTTTGGGGCGGTTTTTGGGCATATGCACGGTAAAACGGGTCCCTTTACCAGGTTCAGATTCTAACCCGATTCTGCCCCCGTGGGCTTTGGCAATTTTATCGGAAACAAACAATCCAAGACCCGTACCACCAGCCCCCTTGGAAGAATAAAAGAGACTGAATGCCTTGTCAACAGTTTCTTGATCCATGCCGATGCCATTGTCGGTAATTTCAAACTGGACATGGTCAGGAAAATCTTTAAATCCAGCTGTAATTTGATGGGTGTTTTTTTTCATATCAACACGACAGGCGTCTATGGAATTCTCAAGCAGATTAGCGAGAAGGGACTGCATGGCGTTAAGGTCAGCCTCAAATTCGCCCTCAGCCGAATCAATATTCTTTTTCAACTCTATATTCAGTTCTTTTGCCTTTGCCTCAAATTGCTCACATACTGTCTCCAAAACGTCTCTGGCGGAAACACGCTCCCACTGCGGTTCACGGTCCTTAGCATAATACAGGATATTGAGAACGAGGCTCCGCATACGAGCTATGCTGCGTAAGGTAACTTCCCACCCCTGGTTGATACGCTCTGTATTACCCTTTTTGATCCCAGAGTTGACCATGTAAATTCCACCATCCAGAATACTGAGTAAACCCTTGATGTCGTGTGATATTGAGCCAACAAGAAGCCCCACTGCGGCAAGTTTATCCTGGAGTTCCCGAAGTGATGTGATGTCAGTACTCATCTCAATCACACTGGAGATTTCATTTCCTTCATTTCTGATCGGGGCTGCGGTGACCAGGACATACTTTTGTTTTCCCTCGCGTGAAGTCACAACTTCTTCACGCTGATTGATTTCGCCGTTTTTGAAGGTCTCCCGCACCACACAGGGAACGCACTCTTCGGAGCGATGTTTGAGGATCTTATAACATTTGCATCCATAGGAACTTCCAAATATATCTCGGTGGAGCCTATTGGCTTGCGTAATTCGCATATCCCGGTCTTGAATCGAAATATAGCAAGGGACTTCCTCGAACAGTAACCGATAGAGTTCTTGATTTCTCTTGTGTTGTTTCTGCAGTTGTTTTATTTCGGTAATATCTGTTGACATCTCCATTACCGAAACAATCTTGCCGGTGTCATCACGTATTGGGGTAGTGTAAACGATGACCGACACTTCGTGGCCGTCAAGGGTCTTCACCAGCTCTTCACTCTGGTGCTGTAGACCATCACGGAAGGTGCGCTCGACAGGACAGATTTCGCACCTTTCTGGCCGCTGTTTGTAAATCTGATAGCAATAGCGGCCCTCGTAGTCTCCAAATGCCTCCCTGAAGGACCGGTTGGCTTCAATAATCCGAAGATTCCGGTCCTGAACCGAAAGAAAACATGGCATAGAGTCAAAATATTGCCTATAGAGATGGTCCATCAAACGCCTCTAAAATTTTCCAGGCGTCAGACTCCTGGATCTTATTCGTGGTGCGGTACGTTAAGAATTTTTTTGACGCTCATCAAAATAGCCTTTTCCTTGACCGGTTTATCCAAGTATCCTTCAGGCGGCGGTACCGGTCGGTCATAAATTAAGGAACGCATCTCCGGCCGGCCAGAAATAATACAAACCGGGATTGATTTCAATTCCGGATCGTTTCGCATATCAACGAATACTTTGTCTCCTGTCTTCCCAGGCATTGCGAGATCAAGCGTCATCAGGTCGGGCTTTTCTTTCTTGACCAGTTCGAATGCTGTATCGGCATCATATGCTTTCAGTACCGTTGCTCCAGCATCCTCAAGCACCGTGGCAACGAACAATGCAAAATCAGGCTCGTCATCGGCTACCAGTATCTTCTTGCCTGCAAGCGGTAGTTTTTCAGCGATGGGAGGTGGGACAACTGCTTCAGGTACTCTCTCGACTTTCTCTTCGATAACGAGGGCATTGGCAACAAGGTTGACCAACTGGGTTACCTCCATACCCAGTTTATAATGTTTGATCACGTCGCTAAGGCCATCAACACAGTTGTGGCAAGATGTACAGACGATTTTGGCTCCCGTCTCTTTGAGTTGTTCTGCTTTTACTTTGCCAGACTTCAGGCGCCTCGCTGTATACTCGGACATTGACATCGCACCGCCACCACCGGTGCAGCAGTAGTTTTCGGCGCGGTTTGGATACATTTCCCTGAAGTCAGTACAGACGAGTTTCAACAGTTCCCGGGGTTCTTCCGTAAGCCCGCAGCTTCGCGCATTGTTGCAGGAGTCATGGAACGTGACGGGATAAGGGTTTTTCGATTTATCTACCTTTATTTTGCCCTCCTTGAGGTAGCGCAGCATGGTGATAACCGAGCTTTCTATCTCAAAGTTCACATCCATTCCTGCCCAGTTCGGACCTTCGCACCGGGTGGAACGATACCCGTGGCCGCATTCAGAGACGACCAACTTCTTACCTTTAAGTTCCTCAACCTTTTCGTACAATCTGCGTGCTACCGAACCACCTAACTCATCATCCCCGGAGAAAAGGCCAAAATTTGTCATATCCCAGCCTTCTGAGGGCATGGTCCAGTTTTCACCGGCCATGGTAAAGATCTTGGCAGCATCTGAAATGGTACGGGGATCGTATTTTACCTCGCGAGGATTAATTGCATACACGATGTCCGCATTCTTCTTATCAATCGGGATAGTGGCATTCGGATCATTCAGTTCATCCTGTAGTTCTTCTGAGAGCCATTCGAGTGTTTCAATATATTCCTCCTTCATTACCCCCATCTGATTGCCGGTTTCCCACTGGTCTTTGCTCACCACTGCGACACCTTCAGGCATAATGCCAACCGAAACCAGAGCGCCTCGGGCCATGCGGTTAAAGGTAGGATAGTCAACACCCATGGGACAGTTGAGTGAACACCGTCGGCAGTTAGTGCATTTGCCGAACACGGTATCCTTGAGGTCTTCGAGATCTTCATCAGTATATACACTCTTGGCATTGACCCACCAGGGAACCACCCGGCCAATCCAGTCAACATGGCGTTTAAAGAGCTTGCGAATCTTATCCGCCTTGTAGGCAGGAGCATAGGTCGGATCATCCGGATTGGTCAAAACATAGTGACAGGACTGGGTGCACATGCCACAGTGAACACATCCGGCTAAAGAGCTAACCATTTGCCGATTGAGCTTTTGTTTCATCCGCTCAATAACTTTTTCTGCCTTATGCGATCTCTTATTATTGCTCATAAGAATCTCCACTTATCAATTCCCTTTGTTGGTTCTATGCTTTGACCCCCTTAGCACGTGTTATCGGGAACACCCCGCGCCTTCCTAAGGTTTTGCCGAGATAATATCGGGTAAAAGGATAATACAGATAGTGTGATATTTTACTGAAAGGTACGTAGATAAGAAAAAATGCCGTCAGGCAAAAATAGATTATCATGATATCTTCGCCCTCTGAGAGGTCGTTGGGAACTGCCAGAAAGGCAAAGAAAAAGAAGACCGTGAGCAAAATCAACGAAAAGTAATCATCCGGAGTGCTGATGGCACGCATGTACTTATTGCCGAGACGGTGAATAATGCGCATAATGCCAACTACAAAACCGCCCCCGAT
>JAZDOO010000106.1:0-6282 GCA_043798555.1 Pseudomonadota bacterium
CGGAGAAAGTGGCGATATTAAAAAAACGGGCATTGAGAACTCAGGAAGTTCTAAAAACTGAAAAATACAGTACCCTATGGGAGGCTTATCCCTTTAATTCCGGTTATTTTATGTGTCTTCGGTTGAAGAAGGTGGAGGCAGAAACCCTTCGGAAGCACTTATTAGAAAAATATGGAGTTGGAACGATTGCCATGGATATCTATGACCTCCGGATAACCTTCTCCAGCGTGGAGGAAGAAAATATCCAGGAACTTTTTGACCTCATTGCGCAAGGGGTGAAGGACCTGGAGCAATAAAGATGTAAGGGAAATATGGGGTCACATCTTCATTTGTCATTTAGTATTCTTGACAGTCTTTTCTAATTCACCATCGAAAGCAAGATAGTTTTGTACCTCCTTACCTTTGATTATATGTAAAATTAGTCATTGTCAAAGCAATTAATGACAAATGAAGATGTGACCCCCAAAATACCCCAAAATATCCTGCATATTCTAATTCTCCAGATTATTCATTTTGCGGTCTAACGCCTGAAGTCAGCGGCGGCTATCAGCCGTCCGCTGAAGTGAAGCGTTAGGCCGCTACTGTATGTACGTCAGACGGCAGTCTGCTAAGGATTAGTTCTTTGAGCTGAACTTTCTTGCTGGCGTTGTCGATGTCGATCCCGACTAAATTGCCCACTGCATCATAATCAAGCACAACTCCTTCAGAAATCTCTTTGCTCTCTACGCTTGTTTTCTCTGAGAGATCGATATAAAGGGAATCAGTCTCCGGGTAATAATTCAATTTCATGGCTTATACCCCCTATCTGGAAAAGCATTGTGAATTGTTCTTTTATCTTCCAGGGTAACAACTCTTAATATGCGCCCTTCAAGCTCATCAATTACGCCCCAAAATCGGTAACGGTTATGTTCCTGAGGCTCAACTCTGAGCGGATTCTCGATTACACAAATGCACCATTCCTTCTTAAGATATGGTCGCTTCCTCTGAACTTCACTTTCAAAATATTCCGTGAATTTGTAATCATCCATTTCGTGTAGGAACTCGATGCTTTATTGTAATTTGTTCAAATGCAGAATTCAAGCGCCATGTTCCGCATTATTTTAACAAAGGCCCAATCGGGATAGGGAGAGGTCTCGCGGCCCCTCTCCTCCCACACCACCGTACATACGGATCACGTATACGGCGGTTCGGCAGATTAAGTCACATTTCTCAAACAACCTTCACCTTCGGGGTCACATTTTCGGAGTCGCATTTTAAATATTAAGTTTTTAGCCTTAATATTTAATTTTTAAGACGTGACCCTATAGCTTTTCATTAACCAGCATACAAGGTCCTTGCTTGATTTAAGGTCACCGGACAGCGTTGGGCATCTATTTATTCTTCTTTTCTTTTTTCAATTTGCGCTTTTCCTTTGGAGTAAGCTGGGCCTTTTTCTGCTGTTCTTTTTTGCCTTTATCTTTACTTCCCTTATCACCCATGTCTGTTTCTCCTTGCTGGAAAATGGTTTGCGCCGGACTGTGGCGCCGAAAACCCTTCTTCGGTCGTAGAAGTTAGCAGATGGGATCGTTTGACGTCACCGCCAAATGCATCCAATATGCCAGGAACTTCATCGGAAAACCCTCAGCGGCTTCATCAGCTGGATTCGAAACCGACGGGCACAGCTTGTTGGCGGTATCCAGCCTGATGGCGTCACGCTCGTCGATTTCTCACCCGTCCCCTATCACTACCCGGCATGGGGCGTGCGGCATAACGGCGGAATTGAGCGGCAACCGCAGACGGCGCGTAGGGAGTGAATGCGATTAGTGTTTATAGTCTATTACCAGAATTGGGGATTTATGTCAATTTTACCCCTTGCATGCCGGAACTGAGTGAATTGCTCTTAAAGATAAAACCACAGAGGTTCTATAGTACTCTCCTCAACTGAGCGGTAAATTCCCCTACCTTCTTTAGCAACTGCTGAGAATTGCGGTTTTCCTCAATAATTCGAACGATCGCACTTCCTACCACCACACCGTCAGCAAATTTACTCATCGCATCGGCTTGCTCTGGCGTAGAGATGCCGAAACCGATAGCTACAGGTAAATCTGTATATTTTTTTATCCGGTTGATGTCTTCCTCCTTATAGTGGTCAAAGGAATGAGGAGAACCGGTCACTCCCGTCATAGAGATATAGTAGAGAAATCCCCGTGCTTTCCGGGAGATCATTTTGATCCGGTTCTCATCACTGGTGGGAGCTAATAAAAAAATGAAGTCCAGATCCATTTGGTCAGTGTACCTTTTTAATTCATCCGCCTCCTCATAAGGAAGATCTACCACTAATAAACCATCTACACCCGCTTCCTTTGCGTTTTGGCAAATTTCTTTCGGGCCAAACACAAAAAAGGGATTGTAATACCCGAAGAGGATAATGGGAATTTGGGAGAACTGCCGGATTTCTTTTACCAACCCCAGGATCTCGGAAAGGGTGGTTCCAGTTTTCAGGGCTCGTTGGGAGGCAGCCTGGATAACCGGGCCATCAGCAGTGGGATCGGAAAAAGGCACTCCAAGCTCAATAATATCAGCGCCGTTTTCGATTAATTGCCAAATAATTTCTTTGGAAACCGAAAGATGGGGATCGCCTGCAGTAATATAAGTTATGAGTGCCTTCCTATTTTTTGATTTCAACTCTTTAAAGACTTCTCTTATTCTACTCATAGATTTAAATCCCCCATCCGCTCAGCGACAATATTCAAGTCCTTATCTCCCCGACCGGAGAGATTGATAATAATGATTTTATTTTTATCCATCCTGGGAGCCATTTTTACGACCTGAGCCACAGCATGGGCACTTTCCAGTGCGGGGATAATGCCCTCGGTTTCAGTGAGTATATGGAACCCCTCCAAAGCTTCCTCATCAGTTATTGCTACATATTCAGCTCTTTTTATTTGATGAAAATAGCTATGCTCCGGGCCTATTCCGGGATAGTCCAGACCAGCAGCAATAGAGTGAACCTCTTGAATCTGTCCATATTCATCTTGGAGGATATAGCTCTTACTTCCGTGAAAAACGCCGATCTTTCCTCTGCAAATTGAGGCCGCATGCTTACTGGTTGAAAGGCCTAAACCAGCAGCTTCCACTCCCACCATTTTTACCTCCCGGTCATCTTTGAAAGGATAAAACATGCCCATAGCATTGCTTCCTCCCCCAACACAGGCAACCAGGTAATCAGGAAGCCTCCTCTCTTTCTCCATGATCTGCCTTTTGGTTTCCTGGCCGATGACCGACTGAAAGTCCCGCACCATCATGGGATAGGGATGGGGACCTGCTACTGAGCCGATGACATAATACGTGGTGCGAATATTGGTAGTCCAGTCCCGTAGGGCTTCATTCATGGCATCTTTTAGGGTTTTGGTTCCTGATTCTACTGGGATAACCTGAGCTCCTAAGAGTTTCATCCTGAATACGTTGAGGGATTGTCGTTTTATGTCTTCAGCTCCCATAAAGATATGGCATGGCAGCCCAAAAATAGTCGCTGCGGTGGCAGTTGCCACTCCATGCTGTCCGGCACCGGTTTCAGCAATGATACGTTTTTTTTCCACCCGCTGGGCAAGCAAAATCTGTCCCAGAGTGTTGTTGATCTTATGGGCTCCGGTATGATTGAGGTCTTCTCTTTTAAGATAAATCTTTGCCCCTCCCAGCTTTTTGGTCAAACGTTGGGCATAGTAGAGAGGTGTTTCTCGACCTACAAATTCTTTAAGATAATAACGAAGCTCTTGTAAAAAGTCCTTATCTTGCCTATACCTGAGATAACACTTTTCCAGCTCTAAAAGTGCTGGCATAAGTGTCTCCGCAATATATCTTCCGCCAAAAGGGCCAAAATGCCCTTTGCTATCTGGCACTTTAATTCTGACCATGGATCTCTCCTCTTAGCTCACGCAACTTTTTCCCCGGATCTTTTTCTCTCATGAAAGCCTCACCGATTAAAAAAGCGTGGACACCCGCCTTTTCCAGTTTCTTAATTTGTGACCTCGTGTGAATACCACTTTCACTCACCACCAATTTCCCCGGAGGGATAGATTTTACCATGGTAAGGGTGGTGTTTATATCAGTCTTAAACGTTCTTAAATCACGATTATTGATCCCGATTATCTTTGCCGAGGTAAGAAGCACTTTTTCGAGATCATCCTGAGTGTGAACCTCCACCAGTGCCCTCATCCCCAATTCTTTTCCCAGACATAAAAACTCTTCCATCTGGCTCTGGGAGAGCAAAGAGGCAATTAAAAGAAATCCATCGGCTCCATGCAGAGCCGCCTCATAGATTTGGTAAGGATCGATAATAAAATCCTTACAAAGAAGGGGGATATTGGTGCTCTCCCTCACTAAGGAAAGGTGGCTCAAGTCTCCCTGGAAAAATTTATTTTCCGTAAGGACAGAGATCGCTATTGCCCCTTCTTTTTGATAGATTTTCCCGATTTCCTGAGGGTCAAAATCCTCCCGGATAATACCCCGGGAGGGAGAGGCTTTCTTAATTTCAGCAATAATCCTGCTTGAATTTTCGCATTTTTCATTAAGGGCCTGAAAGAAATCCCTCGAAGGAGTTCTGTGTTGAACCTCTCTTTTTACCGCCGCCAAGGGAAGGACTCTCTTTCGGAATTCAATTTCCTCTTTCTTCTGGGTGACGATGGTATCTAAAAACATTGTCTCTTTCTATTTTTCAGCGGTTACTTAATTCAATTAATTGCTCCAATTTCTTTTCTGCCTGACCACTATCAATTATCTCTTCAGCCAGCTTAATCCCTGCCTTGAGATCCTTAGCGGCTCCTCCCACCACCAGAGCCGCAGAAGCATTGATCAAAACAATATCCCGATGGGCACCCTCCTTACCCGCAAGGATACCTCTGGTGATCCGGGCATTGACCTTTGGGTCTCCCCCGCGAAAATTTTCCGGTGAATACGTTTTTTCAAAAAAGTCATGGGCATTGAGGTTGTAAGTTTTTATCTGTCCATCTGATAATTCGGTTACTCTGGTTTCTCCGCACAGGGTTATTTCATCAAGGCCATCGCTCCCATTAACCACAAAGGCCCTTTTCGTTCCCAGATTTTTTAAGACCCCCGTAAACATCTCCGTGAGTTCTGAAGCGTAAACTCCCAAAAGCTGACAGGTGGCTCCGGCTGGATTAGTGAGGGGGCCGAGCATATGGAAAATAGTGCGGACTCCGATTTCTCTGCGGGCATCTGCAGTATACTTCATGGCTCCGTGGAATATGGGAGCAAATAGAAAGCCGATACCAATTTCTTGCACGCATTGTTCCACTACCTCCGGTTCCGCATGGATATTTACTCCCAGTTCCTCGAGCAGGTCCGCACTGCCACACTTACTTGAGACCGATCGGTTGCCGTGTTTTGCTACCGTGAGTCCACCTCCGGCTGCCACCAGAGCGGTAGTGGTGGAAATGTTAAAGGTATTGGACCTATCTCCCCCGGTTCCGCAGGTATCCAGGATATTATTGGAGGAAGCATCAATAAATATAGCGTGCTTACGCATCACCCTGGCAGCACCGGTCACTTCGGCAATGGTTTCCCCTTTCATCCTGAGCCCGGTTATAAAGGATCCGATCTGAGCGGAACTGGCCCTGCCTTCCATGATTTCTTCCATGACTTCAGTCATTTCCTGTTCACTGAGATCCCGGTAGCTTATGACTTCTTCAATCGCTTCTTTGATCATCACGCTTTATCCTTTTCAGTGTTTTTGCTTTTCAGGAAATTTCTAAGAATTTTTTTCCCACCGGGAGTCAAGATAGATTCGGGATGAAACTGGATGCCTTCGACAGGATACTGTTTATGCCTTGTTCCCATAATTTCCCCGTCTTCAGTATGGGCGCTTACTTCTAAGCAGTCAGGGAGGGTCTCCCTCTCGATCACCAGGGAGTGATAGCGGACTGCAGTAAATGGGCTTGCGAGTCCCTGAAAAATGGTTTTCTGATCATTATAGATAGAAGAGGTTTTCCCATGCATTATTAATTTTGCTTTTACTATCTTTCCACCAAAAGCACTTCCAATAGCCTGATGGCCCAGGCACACCCCTAAGATAGGAATCCTATCTTTAAAATGCCTGATTACATCAACACAAATTCCGGCCTCTTGAGGTGTTTTAGGGCCGGGAGAAATGACAATAGCTTCGGGCACAAGTTCTTCAATTTCTCCGAGACTTATTTCGTTATTCCGATAGGTTATTACCTCTTCCCCCAACTGCCCCAAATACTGCACGAGGTTATAGGTAAAGGAATCATAATTATCGATCAT
>JAZDOO010000111.1:0-15322 GCA_043798555.1 Pseudomonadota bacterium
TATCCTGCGCGATCATAATGGGAAAACTGCATAGTAAAGGTTCCTCGTCCCTGGCTGGCAGAGCGAAGGCTGGTAGAATAGCCGAACATATCCTTTAAAGGCACCAGGGCATTGATCACCGAGACTTTTCCTTTGGCAGTAATATTTCCCAGCTTTCCCCGGCGGGAATTGAGATCCCCGATAACCTCCCCCATAAACTCCTCCGGAACCACCACTTCAATAGCCATAATGGGTTCTAAGAGAACCGGAAAGGCTTTTTCACTCCCTCCCTTTACTGCCATGGCTGCGGCTATTTTAAAAGCCATCTCGGTGGAGGCCCCCTCCCGAAAACTGCCATTAATCAAGGTTATCTTTATATCCACCACGGGATAACCAGCGACTACCCCGCCCAATAAGGCTTCACGAGCTCCCTCTTCAATGGAGGAATAGAAGTGGGGAGGAATGATTCCTTCCGGCAGAAGGTTGAGAAACTCGATACCCGAACCTCTTTCCAGAGGCTCAAGCCTGAGTTTCACCTGTCCATAGTGCTGCGTCCCTCCCAGTTCTCGATCGAACTTTCCTTCCCAGTCCACTGACCTGGTAATCGTTTCGCGGTACACCACCTGAGGCTTTCCTACGTTCACATTCACATTAAAATCCTGCAACAGTCTGGTTACAAAAACATCTAAATGGAGTTCTCCCATTCCCGAGATGACCGTCTGGTTTGAATCTTCATCATAGGTTACAGTGAAGGTAGGGTCTTCGTCCACCAATTTAGATAAGGCATTATCCAATTTTTCAAAATCATCCCTGGTTTTTGGTTCAATCGCTATTGACATCACCGGGCGATAAAAATCAATTGACTCCAAAATAATAGGGTTTTCAGGATCACAAAGCGTATCGCCCGTAGAGGTTTCCTTGAGCCCTACCGCCGCTACAATATCTCCGGCCTTCGCCTCTTTTATTCGCTCTTTTTTGTTGGCATGCATTCTGAAAAGTCGCGCAATTCTCTCGGTTTTATTTTTAGTGGCGTTATAAATTCCGGCTTCGGAACTGATAGTACCGGAATACACCCTTAAAAAGGTGAGTTTCCGCTTTTTTTCATCAGATAAAACCTTAAAGGCGAGAGCCGCCAGGGGAATTGCTTCATTGCAGTCTCGGTGCTCATCCTGACCGGTGAGGGGATTTTTCCCTACCACCGGAGGGATATCAAGAGGAGAAGGAAGATAATGTACGACTGCATCCAGGATCGGCTGAATTCCCTTATTCTTAAGGGCAGCTCCACAGAGAACCGGAGTGACCTGCATTGTTAACGTGAGTCTTCTGACGACCCGCCGGATTGCTTCAGGAGCGATGGGCTCACCGGAAAGGTAGTGTTCTAACAGTAGTTCATCATTTTCCGCTACCTTTTCCAGCAAAAGGTCACGATAGGTGGCAACCTCCTCAATTTTCTCTTCCGGGACTGGTTCGAAGGAGTACGTTGTTCCCAGAGTATTGTCGTTCCAAATGATTGATTGGTTCTGGATAAGGTCAATAACCCCGATAAAATGTGCCTCTTCTCCAAGGGGAAGCTGAAGCATCAGGGGTTCGGCACCTAATTTATCTCTCATCTGTTGAATAGTGCCGTGAAAATCCGCTCCGATGCGATCCATTTTATTAATAAAGGCAATGCGGGGAATGCGATATTTATCCGCCTGATGCCACACTGTTTCTGATTGCGGCTCCACCCCCCCTACGGCACAGAAAACCACCAATGCCCCATCCAAAATCCTAAGCGACCGTTCCACCTCAATGGTAAAGTCCACATGCCCGGGAGTATCAATGAGATGAATATCATAATCAAGCCAAAGACAGGTAGTAGCTGCAGAAGTTATGGTGATTCCCCGCTCCTGTTCCTGAATCTGATAATCCATGAAGGCTTGACCATTATGTACTTCTCCCATCTTATGGGTTCTGCCAGTATAGTAAAGGGCCCGCTCGGTGACAGTAGTTTTTCCGGCATCAATGTGAGCGATGATCCCCATGTTACGGATTTTTTCCAGCCGATTTTTTTTCGCCACAACTCACCCGGTTTTGATAATCGAAAGATTAGCCTCAAAGGGTGCCCGGCAGTCAATATGTCCTTTAAGGGTATCCGGCGATTTCCCCTCCACTAAAATCTGTACCTGTTTCAGGGAAGAGATGCTTAACACTAAAGAATTGACAATCGAATAAATGGTTTGCATTTCAGCTAAGGACCCTCCAGGATGATTTCGGGAAAGTTCCCGGCTAAAATTGAGGATAGCTAACCCATCGTTTTCAAGCTTAATATCCCGAATAACTACCTGAGAGGGAATTGTTTGTAAAAGATCACCTTTGGGCCCCTTAATAAGTTCTTCCATAACCACCCTTATCTGGTCTTTTACATCCCCGGCATTCCACATTACTGTTCTGGGTTCTGAAACGAGAAAGTCGCTATGAGGATCAGAAAAATAGAGACTGATGGAAACGGTTTTTTCTTCTATCGCTGGAGGAGATAAAGGAGAGGAGGGCTCATCCGTTTTCGTGAAGGGAACTGATTTTTTGGGGGAAAGACCAGTTAAAACTTCGGGGTTTTGGAGTAAATAAATAGAGCCGGCAAGGATGCCTCCGAGAACAATAATAATACATACCCTAATAAAAATACCTCCCCCAGAGTGGGGGCGTGATTTTGCGGTGCGCTTATTCTTAGCCCGGGAATTTTTAACCATGGATTTTCTGAACCAATCAAATTCGCACGCCTTTTCAATAGGCCCATACTCAATCAAGAACAGTTACGTCGGTTTTTCGGAGGAGATATTGTTTCACGGTAAAGTAATAAATTTATATGATTTCCAAAATAAGTCAAGAACTTAGTTTTCAAAAGGTATTGACATTCACCGCCTGAGCTTATATACAGGGGTTAATGTGGAAACCATGAGAGGGTTACTTACGAAAGGAGGGGAATGTCATGAAATCCGAAGTCTTGAAAAAAATGTTTGATAATCAGCCACCCAAGATGGGGATACCCGCCCCGGAAGAGATCCCCCGGATGCCCACTGCCCGCATTCCTTGCACTCCTGAGGAGATGCAAGCTCATCTCCAGAAATATATCAAGCTCATCAGGCAGCATGGGGCTAACGATGCCCGAATCGTTAATGTCCGTGACATCCCTCAAGACCCACGGGTGCTCTTAAAATGTTCCTCTCCGAAGTGCCCTTTTTATGGCCGAAGTGGAAGCTGTCCCCCGCACTTTACCGGAACCTTTCAACAGGCCAGGGAGTTTCTTAATGCCTATACCTGTGCGATCGTTTATCGGGTGGACATTCCTAAAGAGGGAAGGCAGTATGTAACCGGCCCTAAACTTTTAGAACAAATAAAAACCAAAGAAGGCCAGCATCGGCTGGCTTCCATGCAGCGTTATTGCTGGCATATGGGGGACGTGGTGCAAAGCGCTGCCTATTATGATGGCCATTACTTTGTTATCAACTGCCATTTTGGTCCCTGCCTTACAAGTCTTTGTGAAGGATTTGATCACTGCCAGGAAATCAAGAGCGGTATCTGCCGCTTCCCCACCATCGCCAAGCCCAGCGTTGAGCAAACCTTCTGTGTGGACTTTATTAAACTGGCGAACCGGCTGGGATGGAGTCATTACATGTGGGGATACTGCGCTAACCCGCAAGACTATCCAGAAGGGCACACGCCTTTTGCGGTTGGACTGATCTTGATAGACTAAGGGAAAAAATGGAAAATGATCAATGATAATTTTCCATTGATCATTAAGCCCCAGGCAAAGAAAAGGGATTATCTCGGGTAAAATCAGGGAAAAGGATTTCCCTGCTCTCAAGTTCCTGGATCCAGTATTCATCAAAATCAAACCTTTCCATCAGGTTGGTCACTTCCTGATATTCTTCCGGGAGAAGCGAGCGGTTTAAGCAGGGATGGTTTTGAGCTTGGAACCTGGGAACGTATTGGGACATGAGGCTTACTCTTACTGAAGGCGACAAGGCCTTCACTATGAGGGAGAGAACTTTTTCACTGTTAGAAAGGTGGTTGGGAAGAACCAAATGCCTCACAATCAGTCCTTTTCGGGCGATGTCATGTTCATCCACAACGAGGTCTCCTACCTGGCGGTACATTTCCCTTAGTGCAGCGTGGCAGACTAAGGGATAATCAGGAGCCTTTGAATACTCCTTCCCTAATTCCGTCTCACCATATTTCCAGTCTGGCAAATACATATCAATTATTCCATCCAAAAGCTTTAGAGTCTCTATAGACTCATAGCCACCAGAATTATATACCAAAGGGATATAAAGCCCTCGAGCTGCTGCGATTGTTATCGCCTTAAGGATAAAAGGGAGGTAATGGGTAGGGGTTACCAAATCAATGTTGTGGCACCCCATGTCCTGCAATTGAAGCATTACGTCCGCTAATTTTTCCTCACTGATTTCATAACCCATACCCTTTTGACTGATTTGATGATTCTGGCAGAAAGAGCATTTAAGGGTGCAATGGGTAAAGAAAATCGTTCCCGCCCCTTTTTCCCCGGTTAAGGGTGGCTCTTCTCCAAAGTGGGGGCCAAAGTGTGCAATTTCAATCGCATTTCCTGCTCCGCAAAACCCCTTTTCCCCTTTAAATCGGTTAGCCCTACAGGCCCGGGGACAAAGCGTGCAGTGAGAGAGAATCTCCAGAGCCTGCGTCATTCTGATCTCTAATTCCCCGGATTCCCACAGGCGCTGATACCCTGATTTGTCACTGAGGTTATTCATCAGTTCATTATTACTCTTAGGTCTCTCTAATCGCTCCTGCCTTGCAGAGCTGCTCACAAACGCTACATCCAATGCAGAGTAAAGGGTCTATCATGGCAAAGCCTTTGCGTTTTTTTTCTTTGGCTTTCCCTTCTTTTTTTCCCTCCGGAGCTCTTTTTATCCATCCAATTGCCGGGCATCCTAAATGGATACACCGTAAACAGCCTATGCATTCGCTTTCTAAGGTTTCATAGCGCCGGGAGAAAGGAGTGAACTCCCGCCGGTTTAAAATACAGGGTGCTTCTGACACCACCACCGAAAGCTCAGGCCGGCTGACCTCTTCCTTAATTACCCTTAAAGTTTCTTCGATGCAATAAGGATTCACCTTCCGGATGTTTTTTATCCCCAGAGCTTGACTCAACTGCATATAATCAACCTTCCAGGTCGCTTCCCCTCTCAGGGTAAATCCCGTCCCCGGATGTTCCTGCCCACCCGTCATGGCGGTGAAACGGTTATCCAGAATGATAACCGTACTCCTTCCCTTATTGTACGACATATTCAGCAGACCGGTAATTCCGGAATGAAGAAACGTGGAATCCCCGATTACTGCCACTACGTTCCCAAGGGAGTTATCCTCCAATGCCTTATCAATACCGTGGGCCTGTCCGATACCTGCCCCCATACAAAGGGCAGTATCAAGAGAACTTAACGGAGGCATATAGGCAAGGGTATAACAACCGATGTCTCCGGTTACAAAAACCTTAAGCTTGTTAAGGGCGTAAAAAATACCCCGATGGGGGCAACCGGGACAAAGATTGGGAGGCCGGGCGGGAATGGCCTCGGTTTGCTTGGTCGCTTGACCTTTCTTACCCTTGATACCTTCTTCAACTACATCCGGGTTAAATTCTCCCAAAAGGGGCAGTAATGATTTTCCCTTAACGTTTATTCCTAAACTGCGGATCTGTTCCTCAAGAAAAGGGTCTAACTCTTCCACCACATAGAGCTCCTTCACCTTCCGGGCAAACGCTTTAATCATTTCCACTGGCAGGGGGTACACCATCCCCAGTTTCAAGTAAGAGGCATCGGGAAAGACTTCTTTAGAGTACTGATAACAGACCCCACTGGTGATGATTCCCCTATCTTTCTTTCCCCATTCAATCCGATTTTCAGGAAACGTTTCCGCAAAAGCGCAAAGTTCTTCTATCCTCTTTTCTACAACGAGATGCCGCCTCCGCGCGTTTGCCGGAACCATGACGTATTTGCTGGGATTTTTGCTGAGACTTTGAGGTACGTGAGACTTTCGTGGACGCCCCAATGTCACAATGGATTCCGAGTGAGAAACCCGGGTGGTGGTGCGAAGCAAAACGACGGTGTCAAATTTTTCACTTAGCTCAAAAGCACTTTTTACAAAATCCTTTGCCTCCTGACTGTCACTTGGCTCCAGCATGGGAACTTTAGCAAACTTGGCATAGTTTCGGTTGTCCTGTTCATTTTGGGAACTATGCATTCCTGGATCATCAGCCGTAATCAGTACCAGTCCCCCTTTTATCCCAATATAAGGAAGGGTCATCAGGGGATCGGCAGCAACGTTTAGGCCCACATGTTTCATGGTCACCAAGGTTCGGGAACCAGCTAAGGAAGCCCCACTTCCTACTTCCAGGGCCACTTTTTCATTAGGGGCCCATTCCACATGGATACATTGGTACTGAACGAGGTTTTCCAAAATTTCGGTGCTGGGAGTTCCAGGATAGCCGGTGGCAACTTTTACTCCGGCCTCATAGGCACCCCGGGCAATAGCTTCATTTCCTGATAGTATGCGTTTCATTTTACCTCACAATTCCCTTGATTTGTTTCTTGAGAACTGGTTAATTAGAAGGAAATTAAGTAATGAGAAGCATTCGTTTTTATCACAAAGTCCCTTCTAAATTCAACGAAAAAGAGTAATGAAGCTTCACATTGATTGCCGTCATTTCCCGGGAGACCGGCCTTGTACATTTCACAAGGGAAAAGGAACGTCCTGCCCGGATTGTCCTCACTACGCCCCGGTCACCAATAAAATTTTGATCATAAAGCTGGATGCTATGGGGGATGTCCTCCGCACTACTGCCATTCTCCCTTCCCTTAAAAGAAAGTTTCCCGAGAGCTTCATCACGTGGCTTACCCTCACTCCCTCAATGGATTTTTTTATTGGCAACCAACTCGTAAACGAAGTTTTAGATTATCGCTTTGATGCTTTGCCCCGCATAATAGTAGAAGAATATGCCTTAGTTATCAATCCGGATACCAACAAGTTGAGTTCCTCGTTGGCAAGTGTAGCTCAGGGAAAAAAGAAACTGGGATTCGGATTAGACCGGAGCGGAGTGGTTTTTCCCTTTAACCCCGAGGCGGAGAGGTGGCTGGAACTGGGGGCTTTTGATGACCTGAAAAAGGCCAACCAATTAACCTACCAGGAAATTGTGCTCACCATGTGTCGGCTCCCCAAAGATGACTACCCTGTTGTACTGAATCTCTTACCTGCGGAATTGGAACTGGGGGAAAAGTTTGCCGAGGAACACCACCTTTCACCTTCCGGAAAGATTATTGGTCTTTATACTGGAGCTGGAGAACGCTGGAAGATAAAGAGCTGGACCGAAGAAGGGTTCCGGGAACTGATCAGAAAACTTCTAAAGGAAACTGACTTTACCATTCTCCTTTACGGAGGACCAGACGTAGAAAAAAAGAATGCTCTTCTCGATGCTGAGTTTTCTCGTTCTGGCCGGGTAATAAATACGGGGACGAATAATCCTTTGCGGACGTTTTTTGCCCTTTTGTATGTAAGCGACCTCATCGTATCCGGAGATACCATGGCCCTTCACGCTGCCTTAGCCTTGGGGAAGAAAGTAGTAGGTCTTTTCGGACCCACCTCAGAAACAGAAATAGAAGTCTATGGCCGGGGCATTAAGCTCACTGGTACTGTAGACTGCCTCTGCTGCTACCGTCCGTCCTGTAACCAAAGCCCAACCTGTATGGAAACCATTACCCCGGAAATCGTTTCCAATGCGATCCGGGATCTTCTTTGAAAAGAAAACCTGGTAATTATTTATACTGATCTTTAACAGTTGACAAAATACTATTTTGTAATTTCAAATAGAGGTGTCAAAAAAGTTCTTGGCACCACAAAGTGCTCTTTGAAAACACACCCCATTTATAAGGATTATTTTCTTAGCCGTAAAAGATCAGTTATACCAATCTAACGTTAGCGGGTAGTGTTAAGAAAACTGTTTGTAATTGTTAGGGAAATTGCTTGACAGGGAACCTCCCGAGGAGTAACTTTAAAATAGGGTGTCCTAAAAATCCCAAAACAAACCTTCATGCCCCATTGATGCACCACGAAGAATGAAAACGATTATTGATTTATTATGACAAATCCCTTCTTACCTCCCTTTGCTAAAGGGAGGATGTATAAATTGATCCACCTTTGGTGGATGCTACGCTCCCCATTTCATAGAGGGGACGGAGGATTAAAGGAGGTGATGCCGGGCGATATAATTTCGGGCTGACTCTATCAATACCTTAAACCCTCTCAACGCGAGAAAGGGGGTGAAAGAGCTAAATCCAATAACCCTTCTCTTTTTAACAGAAAGGAGCGGCCATGTTTATCAAGGAAATTGATCTTTTTGAGGGGATGAGTCAGGGATTTATAGATGAAATCGCCCAGATAATGGTGGAAGAGTCATACAATAAAGGGTCGCTCATATTTAAAGCAGGCGACCCGGCACAGAACTTTTATGTCCTTGAGGAAGGAGAAGTACGACTGAGCATAGGAAAAGAGGGGCACATAACCTACACATTAACCAGCCCAGGGGATTCTTTCGGATGGTCCAGCTTAGTTGACCGCGACGCGTACACCGCTTCTGCAGAATGCACTTTTCCCTGTAAAGTGATCAAAATCGAAGAAGAAAAGTTAAGAAAAGTCTTCGATAAACATCGGGCAAGCGGGCTCATGTTTTACAAGCGACTGGCACGAACTATTGGTGAACGGTTGATCAATAATTACCAAATGCTTATGTCTGCCTATAAGGGAGAAGGCCCCCCTTCCTATGGATAAGCAAGGGAAAAATCTTTTCTCCCCACGTCCCCACGCTGACAAGCATCCATCAGCCCCCTTGGCTGATCGGATGCGGTCTCGTACCTTAGATGAATTCATTGGTCAAGAGCATCTCTTAGGGGAAGGACGGCTCTTGCGTCAGGCTATTGCTGCCCAGAACATTCCTTCCATGATCTTATGGGGTCCTCCTGGGTCCGGAAAAACTACCTTAGCGCATGTTATTGCTCACCACTGCGGTGGGAATTTTATATTTTTTAGCGCCGTTACTTCAGGGGTTAAAGAGGTCAAAGAAGTTATTCAGGAGGCTAAGCTCCAGTGGACCTACGATAAGAAAAAGACTATCCTGTTTGTGGATGAAATTCACCGTTTCAACAAAGCCCAGCAGGATGCCTTTCTTCCTCATGTGGAGAAAGGAACTATAATTCTCATCGGAGCCACTACCGAGAACCCTTCCTTCGAAGTCATCTCCCCCCTGCTCTCCCGAACCAGAGTATTCACCTTGTACCCTCTTGCCGAAGAAGAGATAATAACCATTCTTTCCCGCTCCCTTATTGATAAAGAGCGGGGGTTGGGGGAATATCCTGTCCAGATAAGTCCCGAGGTTTTACAATACATTGCTTATTGTTCCGACGGAGATGCTCGCACTGCCTTGAATACCCTTGAACTGACCTTCTTTAGCACTGCTCCGGATGAAAACAATATAAGAACTATCACCCTCGCTCACATTCAAGAGGCAATGCAAAAAAAAGCTCTTCTTTATGACAAGTCAGGAGAGGAACATTACAATCTTATCTCTGCGCTCCACAAAAGCCTCAGGGATAGTGACCCGGACGGCGTTCTCTACTGGTTAGCGCGCATGTTAGAGGCTGGCGAAGATCCTTTATACATTGCTCGGCGGTTAATTCGGTGTGCCTCCGAGGACGTGGGGAATGCTGACCCTCAAGCCCTTCCATTGGCAGTTTCCGGTTTCCAGGCGTATCAGTATCTGGGTTCCCCGGAAGGGGAACTCTCTCTCGCTCAGGTAGCCGTCTATTTGGCCTGTGCTCCCAAAAGTAATGCAGTGTATAAAGCGTTTGGTGGGGCAGTAAACGATGTAAAAAAGGAAGGCTACCTCCCGGTTCCTCTCCACATCCGCAACGCCCCTACCCGACTCATGAAGGATTTGGGATATGGAAAAGGATACAAATATGCTCATGACTTCCCGGAAGCAGTAGTGAACCAAGACCACCTTCCGGATAAATTGAGAGGCCGAATTTACTATAAACCTGCTGACCGGGGGATGGAGCAGGGAATCAAACAAAGGTTAGCAATGTGGCGAAAAATAGCGTTACGTCAGAAAGATTCAACCTGATCGCATGTCCCTTAATCTAAGGGCACCTTCTTGGGTCAGTGGAGGTAGTGCATGAAGAAAATGCTGTACTTTTTAGCCGGGGTATTGACTGCTCTATGCTTTACGGCCAGTTGTCGCTCTCGGCAGTGATAATTAAAAGGAAGTGGAATGCCATTGGTATCTTAAGGGATATCACTGAGCGCAAACAGGCGGAGGAGCAACTGCAGGAAGCGCACGAAAAACTATCGCTTTGGGCATGAGGCAGGTGATGCCCTGCTCAGAGAATTAGGCAGATTACTTCAAAAGTACGTCCGTGGCAGCGATATAGCCTGTCGCTATGGAGGTGAAGAATTCACCGTCATCTTGCCCGATGCCTCATTAGAGGTGACCTGTCAACGGGCCGAGCAGTTGCGGGAAGCAGCTACAAATCTTCAGGTAGAGCATAGGGGCCAATTATTGGGACTCATCACCCTTTCCTTGGGGGTGGCGGTTTTCCCCGAACACGGCTCAACCGCAGGCGATGTCCTGCAAGCTGCCGACGTCGCCCTTTACCGGGCCAAAAATGAAGGGCGTAATCGGGTTTGTGTAGCCGGAAAGGAGATAGGTTGATAAACTTGTTATGTAGGATAAGCGCTTTCACCGTGCCGGAGGAACACGAGTTTTTTCCGTCTCGGCTTGAGTAAGATGGACAATGAGGACGAAGGTGTTATCTTTTCGGAAAAATATTTGCTGGATGTCATAACTTTGATAAGGAACTAAATCCAATACTACTCTTACCTTGGAGCTGGCAGATGGATGGATTCCCACCCGGATACATTGGATAAAGTCTCCGTTGGTGTCAATCTGGCGTTTTACCGTATTCTCGAGTCGCAGGTTGATAAAATCACATACCACCCGCGGCTTTTCTCCCTTTAAAGCGAAAATCTCCGGCGGATAAAATCCGTTCAGTAAGAAAATAACCTTTTCTTCGTTTGCTGAGATTTTTTTAAATTGGATCTCCTTAAGAAGGGACTCGGAGGCAATGGTTGTATCGTTCGGACCAAGGGTGAATACTGCCAAACAGGTTAGCAGTATGGGGAGGGTAATGTTAACCTTACTGATGAGATAAAAAACCATACTTTATCACCATACGATTCGATTTGCCAGATTTACTTTGGCAAAAATGTTGGGGGCTGTCAAGATACGTTTTTTCTTTTAAAACGATTCATAGATATGGTAAATGGTAGGGGAGGCATTTATTGCTGCTGTCGGGATATTTTCCATGGGCAAATCTTTTTTGAAAAAGTCTAAGTATAGCTGGGGGCAATGCTCCTCTTCTCGAGTGCCGCTGTCTGGTGCTGAGAAGGTCGGAAAATAGCTATAGTAAAGGAGGTAACCATGTACCGATACCAACGTCTGATGGTGGGACTTTCATTTCGCGTTCATGACGAATCCACTATCCGCTACACGGCTATGATTAGCCGGTTAGCAAAATCAGAGAAAATTTATTTTGTCCATGTTGTTCGCAGCTTAGATAGTATCCCAGAGTACCTCCGCGCTGAATATTCGAATTCACTGGAGCCAGTTGACGAATTTACAAAACACCAAATGAAAAAAATTGTCACCAAATACTTTGACAGCCACCTTGATACAGAACTGGAATATGAGGTTGCCGAAGGATCGCCGCTCCTTGAATTATTGCGTCTCAGTAAGCAAAAGGGAATTGACCTTGTGGTAATAGGCAAGAGAAGTGACTCTAAGGAAGATGTAAAACTCCCCGTAAAACTCGCGCGAAAAGCATCGTGCTCAGTGATCACTGTCCCTGGAGGAACTGAGTCTAACCTGAGTAACATTCTCGTTGCAGTAGATTTCTCAGACCACTCAGTAGATGCAATGGAGGTAGGGATCGCCTTTGCTTCTGCTTCCGGCAGGTCAGGCATTCAATGTCTTCATGTCTATCACGTTCCGACAGGTTATCACAAAACCGGAAAGACCTATGAGGAATTTGCCGAGATTATGAAGGGAAACGCTGAGAAACACTACCAGGAGTTTATTGCTACCATAGACTGTAAAGGTCTCTCAGTAAGCCCGATTTTCAAACTAGAACAACATAAAACTGCCAAGGCGATTGAAGAGACCATTGAAAAGAACAATATAGACCTCGTTGTTGTGGGCACCCGGGGAAGAGAAACGTTTGCGGGATTGTTGTTGGGCAGCATAACCAGGAAATTGATCAAAATGACTGCAATACCCCTTCTGGCAGTAAAACGGAAGGGAGCAGGAATGGGCGTGGTGGAGGCTCTGCTTAACCTATAGAAGGGCTAAAGGAAAACCACGGTGTTTTTCTTAGCCGGGTACCGCGCAGTGATCACGCTTCCAGCACGAGATTAAATACCGACGAGTCAATGGCAACAATACCCCTTACCTTTTCATGGACATTGATATGAATTCGATCCCCATAACGGGAGAGTCGTTTCAGAAGCTGATTAAAGTGCTTGAGCTGAGCCTCATGGAACTCTTCTATATGGAGGGTAATGGATGAGGTTGTGTCTTCCAGAACCTTTTCTAAGTGAGTGGCCACTCGCATAAAAAAATCTCGATCTAACCATCCTTTCATAGAAATTGAAAGATTAGAAGCAGCATTCTTCATTGGGCTTAAGTGTACCTCTAAAGTACCATGGTCAAGATAACTCTGGAACGTTTTCTTGATCAACCCAAGGTAGCCTTTAGCTAAATGGTTTACTTTCTCGAATTCCTGAACAAATTGGCGGTCAACATAATCTTTCATCGCTAACCCAGTAATCCAATCCTGAATTACCATTGACATCAGTCTCGGCCGCAAAAAAGGAAAGGATCGGAGAAAATGGAAAGCGCGGGAAAAACCGCCGGGTTTTATTCCATGAAGAAAAAAGTTGCTCACGATCTTCAACGCTTCTCGCAAGGAATATTTAACCTTATAACCCGGATTGGTGAGATATCGGGTTTTATTTTTGATCCGATCGGCAATGTTCCGATCTTCTAATAAGCGTTTGTAAAGGCTGCGATAGCCTTTGAGCATCTCATCATACCCCATTTGTTTGGGGAGAAAATTTGTTCCCAGTGCGGTATTGTCGGAATTATCTGCATCAGGAATAAGTCTTCCTTCTTTTCCCAGTCGTTGATAAAGGGGCGTCTTGGGCAAGGCGGTTAAAAGCCCAATCATTGCTGCCTGAATGCCTGACTCCATGATAAAGTGGTATTGTTTTTCAAATGTCTTCATTGTATCGTTATCAAAACCGATGATAAATCCAGCAAGGACTTCAATGCTATGGGAATAAATTTTTCTCACTGAAGCAAGGATATCGTGACTGATATTCTGAAATTTCTTGGTTTCCTTGAGGCTTTCCGGATCCGGGGATTCGATTCCGATGAAAACCCATTCAAAATTCGCCTCGTGAAAAAGCGTAAGCAGCTCATCATCTTGCGCTATGTCTAATGAAGCTTCGGTCCCAAACTGGAACTGGTAACGATGCTTTTCCTGATAAGCTTTGAGAAATCTAAGCAGGTCTTTGGCGAGGCGCTTGTTTCCAATCAAGTTGTCGTCAACAAAAAAAACATTATTCATCTTGAGCTTCCGGAGCAGGTCTAACTCTTTGCCTATCTGTTCGAGAGCTTTGGTTCGGGGTTTGCGTCCGAACATCACAATAATGTCACAAAATTCACAGCGGAAAGGACACCCGCGGGAAAACTGCAAACTCACTTTTTTGTATTTGTCCAACTTTAAGAGGTCAAAACGGGGAACGGGAGAATCTCTAAGGTCAACAATGCCGGTTTCATGATAAAGCTTCCTGGGCTTTCCCAGTTCGAAATCCCTGCAGAACTCTCGCCAGATATATTCAGCCTCACCGGCAACAACGGTGTCAGTGAAAGGTTCATATAGCTCCGGGCATAACGAGGCATAACTGCCTCCGGCAACAACAAAGTACCCTTTCTTTTTATAAAAGGTGAGAAGCTCTTTTTGTCGTTTAAATTGCACCCCCATCCCGCAGATACCGATAATGTCAGCCTTTGGCTCCAAGGGGATAGACTCAATGTTTTCATCAACAATTTCCACTTCCCAGTCCTCTTGACATAGGGCAGCCGCCGTAGCCAATCCTAAAGGCGGATTCATGGATCTTTTATTAGGCACCATTTTGTCAACCGCCCATTTAAAACTCCAGAAACTTTCGGGAACCCTTGGATTTATTAGTAATAACCTTGTCAATTCCTTTCTCCTTACTTATTGGGTGACGGTAAGGGATGTTCTTTTTTTATCCCCCGCTCAATGTATATCATACTATATATATAAAAGGAGCATATTTCAATAAGAAATTATGAAAAAGCAAGAAAATATGAAAAAGCATTTTTAGATGGAACGCGTTTACTTTGGGTTTCAAGTATGCTACGTTTAAAATTACATGATGAAAAAGCTTGAGATAACTTCATATAATTACAACAAAAATCACCATAAAGACATCAATAGAAAGAAGAAAGACAGTGGAGATGGGGAAGAAAATAACCACGAATCTTGAAGAAAAGAAACGGAAAGTAAAAACCATAACCCCTCTTTTAAAAAAAATGTATCCCAATGCCCGGTGTGAACTCGTGCATCGCAATCCTTTGGAGTTACTCATTGCTACAATCCTATCAGCTCAATGCACTGATGAAAGGGTGAATAAGGTAACCAAAGATCTTTTTAAAAAGTACACTGCAGCGAAAGATTACGCTGACGCTCCGCCCGGAGAACTGGAAGAAGCTATCCGTTCCACCGGATTTTTCCGCAACAAGGCTAAAATGATCCGGGAGTGCACCCGGGAGATGGAACTGCGATTTGGAGGAAACGTTCCGGATAATTTAGAAACATTGGTTACCTTGCCAGGCATTGGCCGTAAAACCGCCAATGTGGTTTTGGGGACAGCGTTCGGGGTACCGGGGATTACGGTGGATACCCATGTGCTGAGGGTAAGTCAGCGTCTCGGTCTTACCGAAAATCAGGATCCAGTAAAGGTTGAGTTTGATTTAATGGAGGTAATCCCTAAGGAAGAATGGATACCTGTCTCCCATCTCCTCATTTTCCATGGCCGGTACGTCTGTAAGGCGCGTAAACCGCTCTGTGAAAAATGCAGTCTTCAGACCTATTGTGATTATTTCCAGAATCAGCTTCCTCTCAAAAAATAGGCTAAT
>JAZDOO010000140.1:0-4168 GCA_043798555.1 Pseudomonadota bacterium
TTTCATCTGAAAGATGGATAGGAGTGAAGGCTACCAATTTCTTCATTTTCCCTATTTCACCCCGATGCCACCCGCTATAATACCAGCCGATACCTTCTTCCCCTTTGAGCATTGCTTCTTTTTGAAGGGTATTAACCGCAATGAAATTGATGCTGGGGTCTCGAGCTTGACGAACCAGAAATGCATTTCCCCCAATAAAATCCTTTTCAATATGGATAACAAAATTGCCATTGTTATCAATTACCCACGCATACCCGGTCTTCCCGCTGTGGATATCTTTAGTAAATCGCTCCAGAAATTTTGTAGAATCAATAAGAAATGCAATTACCCCTAAAGGTCTTATGGCTGGATTCTCTCGACTTGCTTCTTTCTGATACGTACCTACAGGTGTTGCCATAATCATATACAGATGGTTGTCCTTCGGATCCTTGTTTGGTTCAAATTGGCTGAGAAAGACCCGGTGTTGGTTTCCTGGAAGCAGACACCACTGAAAAAAGGCGGGCTCTTTACGGGGTGTTGTTTTTAGAGGCAAATAACGTTCTTCTCCCACGACTTTTAAAAGGTTCCCGAATGAATCGAGTAACGCTATTGAAATCACACTGGAATTCTTAACGGTTTCGAGGGCGATATTCATTCGATTTTCAAGGGCTGTTTTCATTCGATTTTCTTTAGATTGACAAAATTCAGTAAGGGAAGGAGAAAAACTTAAAGAGATAAGTTCCTTTTTTAGAAATTGGATGTTTTGATCCACCATCCTCGCGGTATGCCGAGCTAAAATCAGTTGCTGCTGGTTAAAGTCCTCGCTAATAATGTCTCTAAGGAGTCGAGCAGTAACAACCCCCAAAATGAGCCCTGAAATAAGGAGGGAAATAACTATACTGCCCAGTAATCGGAAGCGAAACCGAAACGATTTTCTCCCTCGGGTTGATAAGAGCGAGTCAGAGTCAAAGCCTGTTCTGATTTTTGCCATTAGGACTATCTTCTCTTTAAGGTGTCCCTATCTTTCATTATCAGGAAATAGTTATTTCTGAACGGCTGCCCCGAATGAATAATTTCCTCTCAAAAATTCCTTAAAGTACCACTCCACCACCTTGTCATTATACATAACCATATCCATCTGACGGGTGGTGACCACTACAATCCCTAATATATTAAGCATCTTTTCGATTGCTTCTGCTTCAAGATGCTCTCCCCGGGCATATACATTGTCTTCTTTAAGATTGGTGTTAAATCCATGATAATTGAGAATTTTGGTGATAAGAAGACCACGTCGAATTCGGCGGGGAAGGTCAGCTCCTCCTCCGTTGAAGATGAACTGCACATAGTTTTCGCTAACACTATTCCCGATAAAGGCATCAATGCTGGAGAAATGATACCCGAGCCTGGTGCTGAAGTTCATGTATGTGTCAGTTACGATTACATAATTTTTATAGGCAAGTTTTTCCCTCATGGAAGGATCGGAGGCTGAGTGCGCTACCACAGACATGAATCCCCGGAGATTAACCGGTCGAGGTCCGGCCCATTTCACCTGAGTGATTCCATCCCAAAGCGCCAGAAAAGGCTTACATTTAATGTCCCCTGGCTCTACTTCCTTGGAAAGACGCTTGTTACCTTCGATCCCATTCCCCAGATCAATCAGATAAATATCCAATGGTAAGGGGATCCTGAGTTTCTTGGTAGTTCCTTCAGGGAATGAACTCTTCTCTCCCAGAGTAAACATCTCTTGCATCGCCATCTCATGGGAAAAGCGAGTGATATCGTGAAGGGTTTCACAATGTTCAGGAGTGAAGTTCTGTCCCCTCGGATCAGTAAGGTTTAACGGGGTAATATGCTTGGTTATGTTTTTAAGCGACTGGTAGATAGCAGTGTTTTTAAAAGAGGGTTCAGACTTCTTATAGTAATCAATGAGTTCGTTGGCAATGCCTTTATAAATAAAGGCATTAATAGCGTCTACGGTGACTTCAGTTCCCGGAGTAAGAATCTCGGTCGCGTGAGGAACATTGAAGAGAGCTGGAACCATAAATTCCCGCGCTACAGTTGCCATGTGGCTCGCAGTGCTCCCCACCTCAGTTACAATCGCACTTGCCCGATCAACAACCAACGCGTAATCCGGGGGAGCATGGTGAGATACTAAAACCGCACCCTGGGGAAAATTTTTTAAATCTTCTATGGACTTGACTATGTATACCGGTCCACTTCCGATGCCCATACTTGCTACGGTTCCGCTTTCCACCAGGACTGGAAGTTTTTCTTTGATCTTTTTCTGAAGCCACTCTTCTTGCTTGCTCGTTTGAGTACGGAATCGTAAGGGGCGGGATTGTAAAATGAAAATTTTTCCCTCCCGGTCTATTGCCCATTCGATATCCTGAGGGCTTCCAAACGTTTTCTCTATTGCTAAAGCCATCGTGCTTAGTTGCGAGATGTGCTGATCTTTTAAGACTTGTCGGCCCCGTGCTTCAGCCGAAACTTCCCGGTGTTTGATTCCACCTTGCGATGAACCTTCTACCACTACATCCTGTTTTCCAAAATCCCGAAATAATATGTTTCGGGTATCTTCCCGGGAAACATGATAGATATCTGGATTTGTCTCACCCCCTACTGCACTAACACCTAAGCCAAACACTGCATTGATTACCATAAAGTCCTTACCAGGGGATTCCGGTGGCTTTGTGTATACGATGCCTGCTCCTTCAGCTTGGATCATCGCCATAACACCCACTGCCATGGGAATATTATTATAGTCAAAGCCACGACTCTTAAAATAGTAGATAGCCCGAGGTGAAAATTGACTTGTAAGGACTAATTTATAATATTTTTCTATGTCCTCCCCGGACACATTGAGAAACGATTTGTATTGCCCGGCAAAACTGGCGATAGCACTATCTTCTTTAGCTGCGCTGCTCCGGACTGCCACTGGAAAACGCATTCCTGCTTCCCTCACCAGGTCCTCATATGCCTGACGAATTGAGTCCGCCAGTTCATCAGGAAGCGGGGCCTCCATAATCAACGTCTGGATGCTCTTACTTGCCTCCTCGAGCTCTTGCATCGTTTTAATATCTAATGCATTGAGCGTGTGGTTAATCCTTTCCTGAAGGCTGTTTTTTTGGATAAACACCTGAAATGCGTAGGTACTGATGACAAAACCAGGAGGTACTGGAAAGCCGATTGCATTGCGAATTTCTCCCAGATTGGCACACTTTGCACCCACAGCTAAAGTGCTATCTTTTTTGATTTCCCGGAACAATATAACAAAAGGATACGGTTGAATTGCTTGAGGTTGGCTCAGTTCTTTTTGAATTAACCCCGCTGCTTTTTCCAGAGCTTCATTTAACTTTTCATAGGACTGGTCAGAAAGAAGGTTGAGCTGCTGGACGATTGTTCGAACATTACTTTCTAACCGGGAGGTGATGGTGACTAAGTAATTGCGGTCAAAAAGATAATTGCCAGCAAGTTTTTGCTGTAATTCTGCCATAAGCTCGAGGGCATCACGGTTTGCCCTTAAGATTTCCTGGTAATTCTCGAATCGTTCCAGGAAAACCTCTCGGTCAATGGTTTTCGATCGCTGCCTTTTCTTGAAAACATTAAATAACGAAATCATGAGTCCTATTTTTCTCTTAACCGTTTTTTAATCTATATCGAGCATATATCGAGCAGAAATTCGATGATTTCTCGAAAAACGTCGTCCAGGTTGATTACACCAATAATTTTCCCCTGTTCCTGTACTGCTAAAATCTGCTGCTGCTCTGTTAACATAATATGAGAGGCTTTTAGGATGCCATCCTCTGCATCTATTGTTACTTTAGCAGGGCTCATAAAATTTTTGATCGGTTCCAACATCCGCTTCCTTGCACTCCCAGCCAGAAAATCTGACCAGGATACTGGCTTTCCTTTTTCATAATGATGGGCAAACTTTGGTTCGATTCCCCGCAGAATCCCTGCCTGGGTGAGCACGCCTATTAATCGGTAGGCTTCATTAAATACCAAAACCGTATTAATCCCATCCTCCAAGGCACTATTAAGCTGAATCAGGGCTTCTTTTAATGTAGCCCAATAGGGAAGATGGGGGAAATCTGACAGGGAGGTAACCAGCTCCTTCACTTTCTTCTCTTCCTTCATTTTTTACCTCTTCGAATTTATTAGCCAGAAAGTAACATTTTAGTCATCAATT